>CAZRWH010000006.1:0-3123 GCA_964603905.1 uncultured Candidatus Peribacteria bacterium
GCAGAATAAGAGTTTTCTATATAAATCTCATTATTCTGGGTCTCCGTCATGGTCAATCCATATTCAGTATTGTAAGTATAAACCGTCTCCCTCTCCCATGGTTCAACTGTAACAGTATCAACGTGAGGAAAATATCGTCCATCACCAAGCTCATCCACACTCCACTCATTAACAGTTTGCTCAAAAAGCGTACCAGTGGAGTCATAAACCTCAACCATAATCAATTTCCCCTTCAACGCACCATCAGACCAATCAATTTCATACATAAAATCATCAGTAGCGTCATCCCAATCATCACCCGCAGGGTAGACATCCAAGATCGAACTGTCCCAAGTATCATACGAATCAGAACAATCCTCGTCATCACAGAACCCTGTCTCAGAAACATCAATAGTTACATCTCTCATATACCCATTGTCAAAAACATACCAATCTCCAACATCGCCCCTCGTGCCGGCAACTTCAATCAAAATCTCATTAGGTACCCCAGAATTAGCACAATAACCATCGCTTTCACATCCATAATCAAAGTAATAAACCGTCTCAACATCATCAACTGTCACTGAAACTTCTTCAAAACCGGTAAACTCCCCCTTTCTTCCATCAAAATATTTATAATACTCTCCTCCCGTATATTCATAATAAGTTGTCACTTCATCCCCAAGTCCATCGTCAACAGTGACTTCAGCAACAACCCAAACAGGGAAAGGAAGATCAGGGCTCAACGTAAGATCATTAGCAGCTTCATAAGTAATATCAATCTCAGAACCTGCCGAACTTACAATCCCGGTTAGCATATCCGGCTTTTCAACTTCACTAAGATGCAAAGTATTCGCAATCGCACTAGAAATATCATCATTCACATCCAAAAAATCCACCATGCCATCCCTATTAACATCAGTAGTAACGTCATGCGAAGTAGTGCTTGCCATATTTGTACCTCCACAAGTTTTGGTAAAGCTAACGGCAGACGATAAATATATCTCAGTCCAAGTGTCTGCACCACCACCCATATACACATGATCCCGATGAATCATATCCACAACTCCATCATTATTTATATCCAAAAAACATGAATCATAACCATACGAACGATAACTACCCTCTCGAAGAGTAACCGCACTAGAGGTGCTAGCCGTATAAGCCATATAAACCATCGAAGACATACCGGTCATATCAACAGCATAATCAGAGTCCTGAACAAAACTCCCATCACCGGTATTAATATAAAAATAATATTCAGAAGAACCATCATCACCAGAGTTAGAATAGTTTTGATTATCCTGATATGAATGAAAAATATCAACAAGACCATCCCCATTTAAGTCAGCTAACCGGGCACCAGAATCAGCTCCCTCGACATAACCAGGAGACTTGTCATACCCCCAAGCAAACGTCACAGGAGAAGTATATCCACTATCCTCAAAAAGATATTCCCCTGTATTTAAATAAATTTCATCACCAGCCTCGTCCCACAGATCAGCGTCCCCAGTAAACAAGTCAGACAAACCGTCCCCATCAAAATCTCCATACCGATAACCTTTAACAGTCCTATCAGGAGAATTCGTAGAACAAATATTCTCACCATTCCGCCCCATAAAACCCTCCCCATGATTAAAATACAAACACTCATCTTCAAAGTCTTCATCCTCCAAAAAACCAGTAATCTCAGGTAATGCATCCCCATTCAAATCAACAAAATCAGCAAACTGAGAAAGAGCAACACCCGAAGAGCTTGGAGCAGAATACCAAGCAGGAAAATATTCACCAGAATAAGCAGTAGCCGCCCCGTCAGCAATATATATATGACCACTACCAGTATAAGAGTCCTGCGAATAAAGAAGCGTCACATCGGCATAGCCATTCCCGTTAATATCAACTGCATTGCTACTCCCTTCAGTTAAGTCAGGAGCCGTCACGCCAGTATTGTAATAATAGTAATAAGTACCTTCATTATCTGAATATTCAAAACTTGTCTCAGGCAAAGCAAGAACATCTCCCTCCAAGCTGGTCCACGTTTCGGTTATAGAATCGAGTATTGCTCGACGACCATTTTCACCCGTCGTGTAGCTCAGGTCATATTCACCAAAAAGAGTTCCGTCATAAAACAGACTAACCCCTGCAATCAAATAATCCGTTTGAACTTCAAACCCTTTGTCATACCACCTAGTCCAATCATCTCTAGCACTAGAAAGCTCAAACTGAACCTCGAAATCTTCATAGAGAATTGCTTGTGGATAAACCTGTCCCTGATCTTGAAAATATTCGATTTCAAAATAATTACCATGCAAATCCTCAACCCTGTCCAAATACCATTCAAAAATCCTAGTAGAGTCTTCCGAATCATATTGCTGAGACAAAGAGTCGCTCCCAAAATAATATTTAATACCATTTTGGTCAGTAACAACCCATGAATCATCAGTTTGAAATTCATATTTATAAAAAGTTTCTTCTACCTGCAATCCATATTCTCCATGTTCGTCATCATCCAAATCTACAGGCAAAAGGACACCACTGTTCCCCGTCATATTAATATTGAATTCATTAGTATCATAAATCTCAAAAACACCATATTCCTTAGTCCGAGAAATAGAACCTCCAACAAAAAGATCCCATCCATAACCAACAATAGAGTCATCTGAACCTATTTGGCTATTGTAATTAATTGAAACATTTGGCTGCAGTTGTGGCCGCCCAGGAAGCAACATAACGGGATATTGATAAGTCCCTGCCCCACCCGACAAATCGGTATCAAAAGAACCTAACATGCGAGTATTTCTAGATGGATCAATCGCATGATTACTTAAATAAAGCTCATATCCAGTAGACGGAACCGTAACTTCAGAAACATCACTTTCTTCACTGACTTCTTCAATATCAGCAGTTTCATCAATAAGCTCCTTCCCCTCAGAATTAGTATTGTCTCCAACATCGACTTCGGCCTCTTCAACCTGAGTCTCAACCTCCAAACCAGGATCAGAATTATCTTCAGCCGCATAAGCAGTTGGACTTAACAACAGAAAAATCAACACAACCGCAACCGTTTTTTTCATTTTTTTAGTGGTTTAAAATGGCAAATCACTCCTGATACTAGCAGACAGATGTTAAATTTTTGTTAAATCC
>CAZRWH010000006.1:3223-46755 GCA_964603905.1 uncultured Candidatus Peribacteria bacterium
AAATGGCAAATCACTCCTGATACTAGCAGACAGATGTTAAATTTTTGTTAAATCCTCAAGTGACAACAACATTCTAAATAAAAGCGTTTTGCAAAGCAAAACTCCACCATCTGCCATCTGCCATTTGCTATTTGCCATCTAAACCTCCACATTCCCAATCACCGCAACTCTAAGATTCTCAGGTGCCAGCAGCTTCTCCGCAACTCGACGAACATCTTGCGCTGTAACAGCCTCAATCCCCTCCAAAACAGCATCAACATCACGAATTTCTCCATAAAGAAGCTCGTATTTTGCAAGTAAATGAGCCATTTCTTCACTATCTTCTAATTTCAAAATAATCTTGCCCTTCATATAAGCTTTTGCCTTTTCAAGCTCCTTTTCTGGCACATCTTCAGTACGAATCTTCTCGTATTCCGCTTTGATCGCATCAACCGCCTCAGAGACACGTTTTGCATCAACCCCAGCTCCTGTTGAGAGGGTTCCACAATCGGTATAATTGTCTGTCGACGTCCTAATATAATAACAAAGCCCGCGCTCCTCACGCACCGACATAAACATTCGAGAACTCATATTTCCTCCAAGAATCACAGAAAGCACTTTCTCCGCATAGCTATCCTCGTGCATTTCAGGAACACCACGAACACCAACGACAAGATGAACTTGTTCTGTCTTCTTTTTGTGGATTTTCTTGGTGTTTTTGGCCAAATCTGGATCAAAAGGATTGTACTCCAAGCTCTGCTTCGCTTCTCCAAATTTAAACTTCTCCTCAACCAATCTCACCGCATCCTCGTGCTCAATATTTCCAACAACCGCAACTACACAATTGTCCGCTGTGTATAGCGCCTCTTTATATTTTTTAAAGTCCTCATGCGTCACATTTTTGATAAGCTCCTTGGTTCCAATTTGATCCCACCCCATAGGCTGATCTCCGAAAACAAGCTGCTCAAAATCCCAACCAATTTGGTACATCGGCGTATCTTGATACATGTTGTACTCCTCAAGAATCACACCTCTCTCTTTTTCGATCTCTTTTGAATCAAATTTTGCATTCAGCATCATATCCGAAAGAACATCCGCAGCAACTTCAGCTTTTTCAGAGGCAACTTTTACAAAATATCCCGCATACTCCTTACCTGTAAAAGCGTTAAAAACACCTCCAACACCATCAATAGCCTCAGAAACCTCACGCGCATTTTTGTAAGTGTCAGCACCCTTGAAGAACATATGCTCCAAAAAGTGTGAAATACCTCTAAGTTCTTGGTTTTCATAACGACTTCCGGCACCACAAAGCACCAAAATCGTAACCGCTTTTGTGCCTTCCATTTTCCCCGTTACAACTCGCAGACCACTTTCCAATTGTGTTTTTTTATACATAAAATTTGTTTTTAAATTTGCAAAAAACACCTTAGCAGAAAAACCTAATAGAAACTATTACATCTCGGCGAGAATATCTTTGGCTATAGCAGTCCAGGCACTAATAACATCAGCCCTACTTAAACCAGCGCCTTCAAGCACCTTAAGTCCATCCGCAGAAAGAATTTGTTTATCTTTATCAGCAAAGCAAACACCCTCATCCGAACAACGAATCTTCTCGCTCAGAGCATTTTGCAGGCCATCTTTTCCAAGCTCAACCATGCCAGGAATCACCTCCCTTGCTAAAGTTGCCTGCTGAAGAGGTGTAAGTCTGCCCAGCCTACCATCATTTGCATATTCATAAGATAGTCCCAAAACATTTGTACTTCTCAAATTAGGCAATTTAGCCAGAGCTGAAATACCTTCAACTCCATGTTGTTCAATACGCTTACAATTAGAAATTCTAATAGTCTCTAGCGTAGGAGACATTTCCAACCCTTTTATACTTCTCAAATCATCAATTCCAACAAAAACAACCTCTTTTATATTAGGAAAAGCAAACACTCTAGGTTCAGAATTAAGATTTCCAACTTTAAAAAACCTCAAATAAGTAATCTTTTCAGCGAACTCAGGATTGCCAGACAGGCTTTTGTATAGAAGATGATATTGCTCATTCGAATTAATACTCAATCCAATACCCTCTGCAGAAATTTCAATCTGCATAGGATCCAAAACCTCCCGAAGTTCTTCAGGTAAAGACTCATGAATTTCCTCCTGCTGTACCGTGATAGCATCCTTACCAGTATCTCCAGGCACCTCTTCCACTTCAGGCTCTTCTGTCGGCGGCCTCATCGGAAGCGGAGGAACTGGAGGTGGAACTGGCGTAGGTGCTGGAGTTGGCTCAGGAGCCGGTGCAGGCTCAGGAATCCCTTTGGCTTCACGCCATGCTTTATTGAGGTCATCAATCAAACTTTCTTGCGTCACATCATCACCAAATCTTTCCTGAATATCTCCTTTACGAACAACAGACTCAACTCTTTTCCAGCTTTTCTTAAACACAACACCTTTATTGCTACCAAACGTTAAAACCCCAAATGGCTCATCATAATACGAAGTTTCTTTAGATGAAAACTCTTGGATTGTATCTGTAACAAAACGCAATCTAGCAGCTTGATGTTCAGCATTCTCTCGAAGAGATAATTTTTGAACTTCTTCCCTCCATTTAGAATTCATAGCCTCTTCTATCTTCTTACCATGATCCAAATCCGAAAACTTCCTAAGTTCATCATCACTGCCCCAGTCAGCAAATCTAAGCCATCCATCTTCTAAATCTAGCTTGAAAGGAGCTTTCTCATGACCTTTCTCAACATCATTTTGCTCAATATTAGCCAAATATTTAGTAACTGTACTTCCAATAAACAACCTTTCTTGATGCGAGAATCCACTCAAATCAGCCTGTTCAACCTCGCCACTAATTTTCCTAAGCTTGTCTTCTGGTTCTCCATCACCAAAATCCAAATCATTATACCCAAGAAGAGAATACAAATATTTCTTATTCTTAGAACCTACTCGCCTAGCCGCTCCTTTCGCAGGATCATATGGAGCATCCGCAACTCTTGTAAAAGTATTTTTCTTCCTGTTAAACCTCCAACCATATTGAATAAACAAACCTTCATGCTCTAAAGAACCATCTGCCATTTCAGTAAACTTTTGATCAATCAAAATTTTCCTATTTAGTGCATCACGAACCGTAAGTTCTTGCCCTTCAATATATTCAAGATTCCATTTAGAAGCTCCTTCAGGAGTAGTTATCCAGCTGCTTTTATACTCCTCTTTGACATTCCCATCAGCATCCGCAATTCCAACCGCAATAGCTTTTTCTTTTGAAATCGTAGAACCAATCGGCAAATTCTTAGCACCTTCAAGATCTTCAATATCAGCATCCATAACAGGTGCAAGAACCTCGCCACCAAAACTTTCCCCAGGCTGGTCAGAAACATGCCAACCACCACCTTGAGTCGTATCCAAAGAATTATACCAATCCAAAGAGCTCGCATATTCACGCGAAAGCTGATCCCAATTTTGGGCAACAGCTCCAAGGTCAAAAACCTCTTCAGGATAAATAAAATTCGGATCCTTATCCGCACCACGCGCATCATTAATCATCTTGATAATCGCAAAAGTAAGCTTAGGTTGTTCAACCCAACTCAGATTAAATTCTCTA
The DNA here is from genome assembly GCA_964603905.1 of uncultured Candidatus Peribacteria bacterium. Lineage (GTDB taxonomy): Bacteria > Patescibacteriota > Gracilibacteria > UBA1369 > UBA12470 > CAZRWH01. The sequence goes on from CAZRWH010000006.1 coordinate 6,801, forward strand.
CAAACAATCATCGAAAGCGTATCCCCAGCTTGCACAGTGTATTTACCAAGACCAGTAGGCGCAGCAGGCAACTGGCCAGGTGTAGCCGAAGGCGCAGAACCAGGAGCACTACCAGAAAGCTGACTCCTCAAAGAGTTAAGCTTTTGTGTAAGTTCAGTAGCCTTAGCCTCAACATTTTCTTTTGTAAATTCTTCCAAAATCACCAAAATCTCACCCCTCATCTGTCCAGCCAAAGCGGCGTCAACACCATCCAAGTTTTCACTCAGGAACGTATTTAACTCTTGAAATTGAGCAGTAGTCATCTTAACCGCATCATCAATCTTAACCTCTTGATTCACGCTTTCATCAAGACTATCAACATCATTCAACTTAACCAAAACCTCTTCTTCGCTCACGTTAGGAACATCTGCCCCTCCACCAACGCCCATTCCTTGAGTACTCATATTTGAAAAAATTAAATTATATATTTTTAAGTTCTTCCTCTAGCTGTTCCTCAGCCGCAGCAACATCTTTTGCTTGCGACGCATCCGCAACACCTTTCTGAGCTTGCGATTTAAAACTCTTAACTTCTGAAGCCAATTTTTCTGCCAATTTTGGATCTTTTTCAAAAGCTTCTTTCAACATTTTTTCGAGATCCGCTTGGTTTTGACTCAAAATTTCGATCAGTTTTTCGACATCTTTTTCTTCCATAAAAAACACCATCGCCTCCCACTCCTTTTTCTGCTCAACAGATAGGAATAAGTTCGATTTGATCAACGTAGCCGCTTTGTTTTTTATTTCTGTCATCTATTATTTATTAACTATTATCTAATAATTATACCACTTTTACTCAATTTTTTCAACCCTGTACAACCTTCTAAACGTCAACTACAATCCAAAGCACAAGACCGGCGACTTGCGACCCGCGACTAACACAAGCAAATGAGAACCAACAACCGCCTAAACATAGTAATCATCATCGTTTTTTTGGTGACAGGAATCATAGGCCTACGACTATTCTGGCTACAGGTTGTATCTCACGGACATTACAAAGAAATCGCTCAAAAAGAACACCAAGGCTACACCGAACTTCCGGCACGACGAGGTGAAATCCTAATCACAGACTACAATTCTGGCGAAGTTTTCAAACTAGCAACAAACACAACACTAGACCTCCTTTACGCCGATCCATACCTGATTGAAGACCCTGGAATGGTCGCAGAAACACTCGCGCCATTGCTTTTTAATCTAGAACAAGAAAAAGAGCTAGACGAAGAACGCGTCAAAGAAGAACTTGAAGAAGCATACGAAATCGAAAACGAAGAAATCCGGGAAGATGTATTAAAAACCATCTCATACAAAGACGACGGAGAACTTTTCGACGACTATCAAGACCGTTTAGAAGACCAATTAAGTGAAAAAATCCGCTCACAAATCCTTCTTGCCGAAGAGATGGACCAAGAAACAATCGACGCCCTCGTTACAGCCGATATAACAGGAGTGCTAGTAACTGAGCACGGAGATGTTTACGCATTCCCAAATGAAATCAGCAGCAAAAAAAGAACTGCAGAAGAACTAGCAGAAATATTCAAAGTAGACGCCGAAAACCTCGAAAGCATCCTAGAGGGAACCAACCGGTACACAGTACTCGACCGAAAACTTGACCCATCAGTGTCATCTGCAATCGATCAAATAATCGAAGAGGACGAAACAGGAGACTTCCTCGGAATACGAATGCTCGAAGAATATTACAGATACTATCCTGAAGAAGAGCTAGCGTCACAAATCCTTGGATACGTTAATTCCGCAGGTGTCGGACAGTATGGAATCGAAGGATTTTTCAACTCATCACTAACCGGAAAAAAAGGTTACTTCACCTCGCAAATTGACGGTGTAGGAAAACAAATCACAGTAGGAGAAAGTGTTATCGAACCCGCAGAAGACGGAGCAAATATCATGCTAACAATCGACAGAACAGTCCAACTCGAAGTCGAAAAACTTGTCGGAGCCGCAGTCGAAAGCTACCAAGCAGAAAGTGGGCAAGCCATCGTAATTGACCCCGAAACCGGCGCAATCATCGCAATGGCAAACTATCCAACATTCGACCCAAACCTTTACGGCCAAGTATATAACCTCCAAGAAATCGAACTAACCGAAGAAGAGTGGGAACGCGTTTACAACATGGGAGATGAAGAAGATCCAGTCTGGTGGTTTTATACACAAATCGATCCCGACGAAAGAGTCAGAATCTTCCAAGACAGCGACGACCCTGAAACATGGTATTCATACGAAAACATGTACGGACCAGAGGTTTACAAAAACAAAACAATCCAAGCTATCTACGAGCCGGGATCAGTATTCAAACCAGTGGCAATGGCATCTGCGATAAACGCAAACGAAGTGACTCCAAATTCAACACACAATTGCACAGGACCACTCGAAGTTGACGAGTTCGAAATCCACACATTCGACGACACATACCACGGCATTGAAACAATGACAGAAGTACTAATCAATTCTTGCAACATCGGAATGGCATATGTCGCAGAACTTCTCGGCCGAAGCCTTTTTTACAGTTACATCCAAGCATTCGGATTTACAAAAAGAACAGACATACAACTGGACGGAGAAGAGTCAGGATACGTTGAATACTACGACGACTGGGCAAGATCAGAGCTGGTAACTCACGCCTTCGGACAAGGTATAACTGTAACACCGTTACAAATGGCTGTCGCTACAGCCGCACTCGCAAACGACGGAGTTTTGATGCAACCATACATAGTCGAAAAAATAGAATACGCCGACGGATCTATCACAGAATACGAGCCTGAAATAATCAGACAAGCAGTCACAAAAGAGACAGCCGACCAAACAACAGCAATGCTAACAGCAGTCATCGAACAAGGAATTCCACAAGCACAAATAGACAATCATTACGTCGCAGGAAAATCAGGTACAGCCCAAACATACAAATGGGGAAAAGCACTTGAAGGAAAAGGTACAACAATCACATCATTCGTAGGATACGGCCCAATCGACGATCCACAATTCGCAATTTTGGTTAAGTTCGACTATCCAAAAACAAACGAATGGGGAGCGAACACAGCAGGACCTGTCTTTGGGGATATAGCGGACTTCTTGTTTAGTTATTACAATATTCCGCCGGATAAGTAGCGAGGACAGCGGTCCGAAGCAAAGACGATTCCGCGCAATCGTCGGAGCGAAGGAGCATTTTCAAGAAATAAAGAGATTTTTTGAGATAGCAAACAAATCGAGTTATTTCACAGAAAATGAAGCTGGCCCCTATTGAAGATAAATAGATGGCAGATGACAGATCATAGAGACGCTACATAAAGTTGAATTTTGGCGATAGGCGCGAGAACGTGTCTCGACTAGTGAAGAAGCCTATCGCCCAAAATTTCTTTCCCTATCTATTCTGGAAGAGTCTCGTAAATCCCATTTGCACTCAACTCCGACGCAATCTTACGAAGAGAACTAATCTGATCTCTGTCTAATAATGCAGTGTCATGCTCCAATTGATTTAAAATACCCCTCTCTTCTTCTTTAGACTCAGCCTTGTCCAGCTTCTGCATATAAGCAATTACTTTTTTTATAACTGGAGAATCATGTTCCCACCCATTCCTCTGATATATCTCCTTTTTAGTCTCTTCAATCAACTCAGGAGCCACCTCCGCAACACGTCGAGCAATCTCGTCTGGACCAATTCCAGCAGAATCTTGCTCACCCTCTTCCTCTTCCGCCTCTTCTTTCCAAAAATCACCTTCTCCCCTCAACATAGCACCAGTATCATCAGTCTCTCCTTCCGGCTGAACTTCTACAGCAACTTCAACATTGCCATCTGAATCCATGCCAGCTCTATCCATAGTATAAGCAATGTCTTTCAATAAATCCTCGCTACTATCAAGATCAAACTTCACACAACGTTTTAACTGCTTCCTGTTAAGTTGATCCCCTGTAGAAAACCATACTTCACACCTTTTAGCACGAAGTAGTCCCTTTAGATCCTCAAAATCACACGAATCCACGATAACCGTCTGGATACTATCAGGTAAAAAGTCCCAATTCTCGATAGTCCCTTGTATTTTGTGAATCCTCAAATAAAGCAAATTAGGGCATTGCTCAACAACTTCCCGAACAACATCTTTATGACAATCTTCAAACACAAGACCGCCTACATTCTCTGCAACAGCAGCAATCTCTTCTATATCCTCTCTGAGTTTAAGGTGATACTTTAGATCCAGTCCACTGTCCCAAGTAATACCTTCCAACATCAATCTCTCACCCCCTCCAAGAAGCCCAAAGTTACGAAAATCAACACAATCCTGACCAAGAATTTCAACAAGCTCTTTCGGAATCTCTTTAAGTTCAGGAACTTTCAAAGCCATTGGAAGTGGCAATTTAGCCAAAATACGTTTGATAAGTCCTGGCTTATTAGGTTGAGTTAAATCTTTACGTCGATTCATCCAATTTCCAAAACGATCTCCGGTAATAATATCCAAAAGAACAGACATCGCACCTTTGATTTCCTGAACAGGGTCTCCAGCACCACTAAACTGAGGCGCCGGCACCAAAGTTCTATCCGCTTGTTCAACGGGAACAACATGTTCAACCTCTCCAGAAACATGCTCAGCATCAATTACTACAGGGTCAGCAGCAACTTCAGCCAGTTCAGGATCCGGCAAACCGGCAACAATTCTATCCAAAATATCAGGACGACTTGGAGAAACAGTATTTCTAGGCACAGCCCTTCTTTGAGGTGGCAATTCAAAAACCTGTTCAGCGCGTTCATCCGATTCAGAACCAGATGGATCTACCCTATACAATGAAATAGGACTCGGGAACTCATGATCTGAAGCCTCTTCTAGATCACCTTCTGCAGGCGGAAAGAACACAGGTATATCAAACTCAGAGCTTGAAACCTCTTCTGCATCTTCGGTAGCAGGCCTCGCAGGAGGTGCCAGCACAGGAAACTCAGGCAATTCAACATCAAGTTGCAAAACCGCATTAATATCTCGAATCGCACGAGCCGCCCTATAACGAACTTCTCGGGATTCACCTGACTTCTTTTCAGATTCTAGTCGCGCCAATTCTTGAGCTATAGCCTCTTTTGTATCCAAGCTAAGACGAACTAGAACACCATAAATTTTACTAATTTTCGCCCTCTCAACACGCTCAATTTCATCCACATCAACTGCCTGACCATCAAGCAAATAAGTATCTTTTGCGACTCCAACATTAAACCTCAGTTCGCTCACAGCTTTCTCTTGATCAAAATGACTTTGAAGCAATCCATGTTGAAGCAATGTACACGATTGAGCCAATGCATGCAGCCCCATTTGAACCAAACTATCAGCGGCTGTGCGCTCCTCTTGAGTCATAACAGGGTCAGAACCATCCGACGGATTAACAGCCACATGATTCATTAAGTTAAGATGAGCCAAACAATGAACAAGATCCTTAACTTGATCCCCTTTTCTCAATCGAAGAAGGTTCATAAGTAGATCTCGAGCCATTAATTGCGATTGATAGAAGTCTTTGTTAGCCAAAACAGCTTTAGAAGCATCATCAGAAGCATTCATGCCCGTTGGCAAACCGTTGCAACCCTCAAACATATCCGCATTTTCGCGATAAACACTAGTAATAATAGTCATAAGCGCTTTATGAATCAGAGCAGCTTTTCTTTGCATTGGAATATCACGACTAGATTCACGAGCTACTGAAGGCACCAATGCAAAAGTAGGCATTGCAAACTGCCTTTTCAAGCTCTCATTCGCATCATAAACCTCTCCTCCAATAAGATGCACACCCGCATAAACGCTGCGCGATTCAGGAGTAGTAGAATCTTTTTCTTCTCGCTCAGCTTTAAAGAAACCCATGTATTCCAGAGCTTCGGCAAGCTCTCGGGTAATAGGGCCTCTTTCATCCGTAGATTCAGGACCATTACCACCCATTGTTGAAATGCTTCTAGACATAATTTCAGATTAAAATTAAGAAAGAAGCCGATTCTACACAGAAATCGTGCTTTTGTCAAGCGTGCCGGATCAAAAAAACACTACAACACCATGAAATTCAAAAAAGTCGCGTTTTGTCCCGGGACATTTCGCGACAATTCACTGTTTTATTGCATAATCTGCACGTCGAAAAAACACGTCTCGACTAGCGCAAGAGCCGTTTTGCCCTCGGGCAAAACACCATCCCAAAAACCTTAGCTTTTTTTGTTAAGCGAAAAAGTATCAGCAGTGCTACTATTTTCTCCTGATCGTAAGATCAAGAGAAAGAGTAAGCGATGCCACGCAGGAGCTAAACAAAAAAATCCCCTAAGCAGTACCACTAAGATACAACTCCCTAAAATGCGCAAAAGCTTGAGCAAAAACCTGTTGATAATTTGGAAGATTCTCTCGAATATACTGCTCAACTTGTTCAGCACTCATGTCATCAGCCTCAATTCTCCCCTGGAAATCAGCTCTTTTATCCTCCGGCAAAGCCTCAAGAACAGAAAGCATCAATTTATCTTCAAGACGAATATAAAGGTCTTGAATCATTTGTTCACGTTCAGCTTCAGGAAGCTCTGACATACCTGCCTCAACAAGTAATCCTTCAAGAAATTTCTTAATATTTGGATCCATTTCCATATTTTTTGTGGTTTAAATTCGTTAAGAGTTTAGGTTAAAAAGGAATTAAAGTAAATTTATTCACCTGGGACTTCGTCAGTACTATTTTCCATCCATCCAGTAGCACCATCCGGCATACTCAATTCTGCATGATCATGCTCCGGTTCAACACCTTCTACCGGAACCTCGTCAGTTCCAGAAGCAACAGGAGGTGGCGCCAAATCAGGAGTTTTCACTGGTGGAAGATCTTCAATTCGAGTAGTCCCAACCGGCTCAGGAAGTTCTAAATCATCTTCGGTCACCTCTTCTGGTTCTGGTTCAGGAAGGTCTAGATCGTCTGCCTCAACCTTTGTCAAAACCTCTTCTTGTTCAGCAACCTCAAGATTTGGAACTTTTCCTTCAAACGCCATTGCTTGACCATTGCTTGCTATAACACTCTTCAGGTTTGGCCATCTATCACGCAAAGAAATAATGTCACCGTCAGGGACCTGTGTACCTGCGACGTTAAGCTCTTCAAGCAAAGGACAGTTATAAAGAGAAGTCATATCAACAAGATCTGGCGAATCACTCAGGTCCGCTTTTTTCAATCCAGAACAGTTCCTCAAAGACCCAACATCTTTCACTCCAGAAAGATCTATCTCAGAAACATGAGCCGCGGTTTCAACAAAACCTGTAAGATACACACTCAACATTTCCCATTTCATGTTATCTGTAGCAGTTACTCTATAGGTACCATCTTCCAAAAGCTCTATGTTTTTCATGCCAACAACTTTTTCAATAAGGGAGATTGCACTTTTATCAATTCTAGGATCTGTCTTTTCTCTTTCAGAAATTGCAAACCCTCCATGATCCTCAATTTGCTCAGGAGTTTTTCCAACACTAGCAAGTGAAGGATTTACCTCCAACATATCTGTTCTCTCCGTAGCACCAATATCCAAATCGTGAAAATCCGGAACTTCAGGACCTTGCTTCTCAATTTGCAAAGAATTAATGCCAGTAGGATCAGTATCTTCAAGGACTTCCCAATCAGTGTCGATAACATCATCCATTTCAATTTGAGGAACAGGTCTAGCAGGCAAAAGATTGTATCCTTCTAAAACAGTATCATTAGCATGATATTCATCTTTAAATCCAAACCGAACAATATCACTAGTAAAAGCTCCATTATTCTCGACAACAACACGCCTCAACAACGTAAATGTTCTCAAAACCTCCTTAACAAACTCCTCTTCAGACGCCAACTCTTCTCCTAAATAAACCTCAGTCACATAAGTCATAGATTGAAACAACTCTTTCTGACGAGCACGATACTCCGTCATAAATGTTTGCATTTGATCTTTATTCCTAAACACAATTCCAAGCTGCGACTCCGCAACCTCAATAATATCTTCGACAGAGTCAGCAATCGAAGCCGGAATACCATATTTGTCTTCCAAAACTTTGGTGTCAACTGATCCAAACCCATTAACAACCTCTTGTTGCTGTTCAAAGGTTTTACCAGGGTCTGTAACTTCTTCTTTATCTTGTTTTTCTTCGGGCTCTGGATAAACCTCTGGCGCCTCTTTAGGATCAAAAGTAGACGGATCACCTATCCTATTAATTTCAGGGTTTGGTGCTTTTTGTTCAGCAACTTCTTCCTCGGCAGGGGTGTCTTCAGTTCCAAGATTAACAGGATCTGGAGCATCAGCAACATCCAAAGGAACAGTTGGTTCAGACACAATATCAGAAACCGGCTGTGTAGACTCAACAATCGATTCCCCAGAAATACTTTCTGGGTCAATAGTTGGCTCAGAAGGCACCTCATCAGCACCACCCAGTTGCGCTTGAAGTTCAGAAACATCAAAAATCGCTGTATCTCCACCATGAGTAGGAGGAGCAGAACCGACACCCAAAGATTGCGACATTGCAGATTTAGCACCTTCACTACTGCTAGAAGAGTAAGGGATATATCCAGCGAATATTTTTCGCCCACTATCCTCTTCAAACAAATGACCACCCGCCCCATTCAAAAGCAAAGGATAATCAACACGGAAAACCGCACCTTCAGCCCCCTGAGGAGAAGAAATACCTTCAACCTCAACATCTGAAGCTCCTTTCTCAAACTGTTCAGGCAAATCACCTTCAAGAGTGTCATACAAAGCAACATGCCTATACTCATATCCTAACTCTGCCGCCATTTTGGTAAACGTTTCAATATAACTATCTCCCTCGACAACAGTTCTATTTATCTTGTCAGCCAAAGGTGGAAGCTCATTAGGCATCGCCTCTCTAACTATTTGCATAAATGGAGCAATTTTATATCCAAAAACTCTCAAAAGATTTCTCTTGAAAGTATTTACAACCTCTTCGGTTTTTTCTGGAGAAATATATCTACCACCACCTACAAATTCACCACTCCTAGAAATATTAAGCTCTGCTGCAGAATGCTCACGTATTCCTTTTAGTAGCACACTTAAAGCATTCGCTGCCTCACCAGAAAGAGGCATAAGTTCATGACCAGGATCATTACGATGCTCAATCACAAAACCAATAAAACTCAACGCTTGTACCATCTCCTCAAAAGCTGCCTCGGCGCCGTTAGTTAATTGCTCAAGAAGCTCACCATAGACCGCCCAATCAACATATGGATCAAGTCCTTTCTGGCTTTCAACTGCAACAATATTTTTAGAAAGAGTAACCGCCTTATCAATATGAGTAAAATAATCAATAAGAAACGGCGAATCAATAATAGCCTTCAAAGCTTCTCGAACCTCAACATTAACAACACACGCCTCTAGAACCCCTGCATCATCCGGAAGCAACGACTCACGAACATTCTTCGGCAATGTAAATTCATCTCCAGCTCTCTCCGGCATTTCAAGTGCAGTAGCAGACAAATTCAAAACCCAAGAATCATCCTGGTCAGGCTCTCCATCAACAAGCTCCATCGGCTCACCGGTAAGAGCCTCATGTTCTCTTACAGCAGCTTCAACAGGCCCAATTTGCACAGGAACAAGCTCTTCAAGCAAAGGCTCTTGTTTAACATCTTCAGTAGTTTCTAAAACAGGTTCTTCCGGTTTCTCGGCAAACTCAGGAGCACCATCAAATTCACGCAACACCGGAGGTGGACCTGGATCGACTTGAGCTGGGTTTTCCGCAGAAACAGACCCTGAAATTGGTTCTAAGTCAAATTCAGAATGTTCTGCCTCATCTGCCACCTGCTCACTGCCATCTGTTATCTCTTCAACCTCCCCAAACGGCACAATCTTTTTGCCTAAAGGAATAAATTCTGCCCTGCCTGGATAAGGTGACGTTTTTTCTTTATCAATAAGATGGAACACTGGACGTGCAACACGAACAATGAGAGGTCTTGCTTCGTACTCTGTATCTACATCCTCGAGAGGAAGCGCAGGAAGCCTCAATTCTCTTATTCCAATTACTTTCTCATCACGCAATTCATAGTCAAAAGCATCAGCAACATACAAAGGGATATGTTCATATTTCCCATTTAATTTCATAGAAACATTATTAACCAAATCCCTAATACCACCAGAGAACTCAGAATGAATATCCTTGTCGTTAACCTTTAAATCCCCACATCTTGCCTCTACTTCCCCAGATAAAACAGGTACCTCGTTAGGCAAAGCTTCAACTACAAATTGAAGAGATCTGACTATAGGACAAACTACATGATTAAGAAGCATATCCATTTTGTTTCCCATTTGCCTTTGAATCGCTTCAGGCCCCGTGCCGAAATTGTATTTAGGCTCAAACAACAAATGCTTTAATCGCAAAGCCTCGGACTCAGAAAAAGACATTTCCTCAAGGTTTTCACTAGTAGCAAATTTTCTCAAAACATCAAAACGCAAAAGAGCATTGTAAGCACCTTTATTATAATCTTCCCACATCTCACGATACTCAGGACTAACATCAGCTTGTTTCAACAATTCATTACTATCTAATACAGCCTGCATCGTACGCTTCTCAAGAGCAGCTAATTCAGGCGAACCAACAAACTCACGATAGAATTCGACGACAGGTCCAAAATTCTCAAAAGTATTTTTTACACTAGCAATCACATCCGGATATTCAGAAAGAGGCTTTCTTTCCCCTTCATCTATACCCAACTGCTGCGCTAAAGAATTAATATCAAAGCTTTGAGTCTCTTCAACCTGCTCACTGTCATCTGTCATCTGTGATCTGTCATCTTCTGCCGCCGTCTCTGCTCCTTGCTGACTACTGACTACTGACTCTACCGCCGCCCCACTGTCCACTGTCCTCTGTCCACTGTCCTCTGTAACCCTCTCCAACTCCGCCCTAGCCTCAGCTTCAGCAATACGAATATTCTCCCTCTCTATTGTAGTATCAATCCAATCAACAACTTGATCCCTACCTTCAAGATTCTTTTCTGGAGAACCTTCAAAAATAACTCTTCTAAGATTTGGAATGTATCTTAACTTATGAGCAATTGTAGTAATATTAAAATCAAAAACTTCGCCAGACAACTTGACCGATTTCAAACGCCTACGGAGCTCTTCATTCTCATCAATCAAAGCTCTGAACGAATAACTATGCGTAAAAATTGCATAATCGTCCAGGGTCAACTCTATGCCATCTCCCTCTTCTTCTTTTTCGAACTTCCAGCCCCTGTCACTGATTTCAGAGAGGAGAGTGTCTTCCCCCAAAAACTCCTTAACCTTTTCTTCACCCCTCAAGCTTTCTTTCGCCTTTCCAGGATAAGTTATCTTCCTCAAATTTTTCGCCCCTCTAAGAGCATCACGAACAACTTCAGGTTTTTCAATAAGAGCAGCAGGCAACATAACCTCATTCAAAGCCTCAGCAACCTCAGGACGCTTCAACTCTTCCTTAAGAACAGCAAGTTGATCCTCATCACCGATCCAAACATCAATAGCCTTGCCCTCAGCCTGCTCTTGAATGTTTTCAAACTTACCTTCAAGACTTTTTGCAACAGAAACTACATCGACAGACTCAACATCTTTCTCAGTTGGTTTCTCCACATCGTCCAACTCAGGACCAACAGGCCCAGGTCCAACTGGAGGCACACCTCCGTCATCTATATATGGGTCCGTTGAATCTTGTTCATCGTCTAAATCGTCAGAGTCGCCATAAAGGAATTCATGTAATTTATCGCTAACATCAAAAACCTCCACCCATCTTCCATCCTTCCTAAATCCAATCCTCTGTAAATTAACCGCCTTTTTAAGAACCTCTTTCAATCTTGGTAAATCCGTAAACTCTTCATCAAGGGAAATATACCCCAGTACATTTGCAACATCAGGGTCATTCAATTCCTCCTCCAGCAAGTCAATTTGAGACTCATAAGCTCCAAGTATCGCAATATAATCACCAGGCTCATTATCCACAATCATAGCCCCCTGAAACTTGCCCGAAAGTCTATTTTTTATAGCCAGTTTTTTCTCGTGAAAAAGATCCTCCTCAGAATCAACCGGAGGAGACCCACCAAGAACTATAACTACAGGGTTCAAAAATCTTTCAACAGCCTCCCTATCTTCATAATATTCCTTATTAGGCAAATACAAACCTTCTAAATTCTTTGCTTTTTTTAGTATTCTTATAAGCTTTTGTTTCTGCTCAAAATCAAACTCGTCCTTAATCCCAATTTGATACAATACCTTAACAACATCAGGGTCATTAAGCTCTTCATCTAAAATATCAAGCTGGTCTGGACCTAAATTCATATAAATCATATTTTTTTCTCGGTCTGTAGGATGACCGACCATCATAGCCCCATCAAACTTTTTCGAAAACCTCATTCTTATAGCCTGACAATCGTCGTAAGGAAGACCAGACTCAATAGCAGGATCTTCAATCTCCCCAATCGGAGCTACTTTGAGATCAGATGGTTGTTCCGCATCTGCTCCTTGCTCTCTGCTCTCTGCCATCTCTTCCACCGCCCCACTGTCCACTGTCCCCTGTTCACTACCCACTGTCCCCCCCGAAGGCCCAACAGGCTCACTTGCATCAGCAGGTCCATCAATCGGCTCCAAGTTAAATTCGGACACCTCTTCTGACGCTTCCGCCGCCTCACTGTCATCTGTCATCTGTTCTCTGTCATCTGCTTCCGCCTCATCTGCCGCCCCACTGCCCACTGTTCTCTGTCCACTGTCCACTGCCCTCCTCGAAGGCCCAACAGGCTCACTTGCATCAGCAGGCCCAGAAGTCGGTTCTAAATTAATTTCAGATACCTCTTCCGACGCTTCCACATCACTGTCATCTGTCATCTGTTCACTGCCATCTACTGACTCCCCGCTTTCAGTCGCACTGTCATCTTCTGCCGCCTCTTCTGCCGCCCCACTGTCATCTGTCCCCTGTTCACTATCCACTATCCCCCCAGACGGCCCAACAGGCTCACCGCCATCACCAGGTCCATCAATCGGATCTAAACCAAAGTCATCTTTCGGCAAATCCACACCTCCCCAGTCCCATTCAGTCCAAGGAGTTGGACCAACAGTAGGCTCAGACAATTCATACGCAGCCTCCATATCTATAGGTTTTCCGTCAGGACCAAGAATGTTTCCATACCTATCAACATCAGGAAGCTGAGAACGCTCTCCATCACGTTGCGCTTTCTCAAGAGCAACCGGACTATAAGCAACTATAGGAGGAGCAATGAAAGCATCATGAGTACCCTCTTTTTCAATTAAATAAGAAGCTTGAGGACAATCAGCAGGTTCCGTTGGAACATTAAACAAATGCTGTGGCTGACCATCTTCCCAGTCGGCGATATAATCTCCAGGATTTACAACATCGTCACTGCCAGGGATAACAAGTTTATCAAGACTTCCATCTCCTTTTATCATCGCAAGTGAACTCAACATATTATCAGGCCCACGTTGAGCACACATTATGTATTCTCCAAGGAACTTCGGCTTAGCACCAGAAGTGCCCCAAAGAAGTTTTCCAACATCACTACTGAATGTAGCCTCTCCACTAGAATCAATCGTAAACGGTAGATGACGAACAACACCACTACCATCTTTCACAGCAGCATATAGAGCAATTTCACCTTTATTAAAGGCAGCTGCAACATCAAGTCCAGGGCCACCAACAGTTTGAGTAGGTTGACCTGCACCTTGTTTCAGCATCTCTTTGATACTCAAAACCACATTACCACTAGGATCAACGCCATCAGTTCCTCCGAACCATAGTCGTTGTTCTTGAACAAGCTCAACACCTTCACCAGAAACATCAGGAGTTCCATTGTGCCAGTGATCTCCAAGTTTTTCTTCTACAAATCCAAGGCCGCTCCATTGAGAAGGAGTCATACTTCCAGTAGATACTGTAGTCAGTGTTGGAACAGTTGTGTATCCGCTACCGGTAGTAGCAACTGTAATACCTTGCGATCTCAAATAAGTTTCAGCATTGCTAGAGAAAACACCCGGACTGTCATACCAATAAGAGTCAGGTGAAACATGCCCCACTGGAATAAGTCCACGTCCTTCTAAATAAGTAATCAAAGACTCAGCATCCGCAACATAACTTCCTGCAAGAATTCCGTTATTAACAATCGAACAGTTATCAATCAACCATTGTTGAGTAACAGGACCTGGATCAGGTGCATCAGACGGCATTTGAATAAGAACAGGCCTTCCATCCACCATAACCGTTTTATCAATAATCGGTCCTGTATAAACATCAACCTCAGTACACCCTCCATAACCAATCGGATCACCAACATCAAAACCTTCAGCTGTAAGATAATCCAGAGAAGGCTGAGTCAAAAGACCGTTATTTCCATAAACAATCCTGCTCGGATCAAGACCATTATCAACAGCAAATTGATTGATCGCATTAACCGATCCAACATTAACCGAGACATCTTGTCCAAAAGGACCAAACATCATATTTCCAAGCTTACTAACTCCAAAGAAAGCGCTACTAGTCACACCTCCGAAAAGCGCACCGATCGAAGCAGCTTTTGCGTTTTCTTTGAACTTAAGCCATTTAAAATCTTTTCTTTTACCTGTAATCATCGCCTCAAGATCTTCACGAATCGTATCAAGCTTACCAACAAGATCAGCATCAACGTTTCGATCACCAGCATTTTGCTCTAACCAATCACGTCCACGACGAGCTGCAGCAAGAAGAGCTGTTCTATCACGCTCGACATGTTTGGCGTCGCTGAACGAAATCAAATCGATCCTTCCTCCACCTCTCTCAGGCCTCTCTTCAAAACTCATAGTATTTCTAATCTCAATCTCAGCAACCATTCGTACAACAGCCTCGTAATCATTACTTTCGATAGCGTTCTCCATCGAACTAAGAAGCGCAACCGCACTCTCCTTCTCCGAAGTAACTTCAGAAAGTTTTTTCTGCCAAGTTCCATCTGGAGCTTGAACATAATATCCAAGAGCTTCACGTCTGTTTTGTTGAGCCTCTTGCATAATGACAGCACGATCTCTGTGCTTACCAGCAAGCAAACCTCCAGCGATAATACCACCAGCAGCGGCAGCAATTGCAGGAGCAGCAGCAGGCGCTACCAAAAGACCAAGCGCACCACCGATTGCAGCACGACCAGCCATACTAGAACCAACGTTATAAAGTCCGTTCATAACACCATACATACCGATAGAAACTGCTGTCGGCGACATAGCCCATTTCAAAGGAGGATATTTCGCACCCCACTTTTGAATTCTAGAAACAGCCTTGTCCGCCCAAGTCCTATCCTCCGCAGACGAGTGAACATCAACATTCATCGCCTTTCCGATTTTTAGAGTTAATCTAAAATTATCTAAATCAATATTTGCAACACCTCGCACATGCTTCAGGCGAAGATCTTTCATTCTTTCAGCAACATCTGTCGCCAAAGTTTCATCACCTTCAGGATCTCCAATATGTTCTCTACGAATCTCATTAATCATTCGAGTCGCACGCCTTTTGAAATCCTCATCAGTAACAGTTCCAACAAGATACTGCCTAGCAAGATCATCAAGTTGTTCCATATGCATAGTTCCTTCTAGCTCAGCAATCATCTCGTCTGGTGTAACATCACCGGTATTAAACCTATTCAATATCGCATTAACCTCAGCTTCATGAGAAGCGAGATCACCTGCCTCAGCACCGCTCATTGCAGTTTTGAAAAAGTCAGGATCTTCTTTTAGCTTCTCTAAATATTCAGCCTCGTACTTATCTACATAACCTTGTCTCGCAATACCACGACCATAACCCTTCACAAAGTGACCAATCTTCTTGAAGAAAGTCGCTTCTTTACGGTCTTTGTTAATCTCATTAAGTTCTCTTTCGTATCTCTCTTCAGCTAAACGACGAGCGATCTTTTTGAACTTTTCTTCAACGTCAACAACAGAGATATCAAGCCCCTCCATAGTTGGTCCCTCAGCAAAAATTACTCTAGGAACTTTTGGACTGTCGTCTACTCCATCTCCTTCTTCAATGTAAAGCAAATACTTGTAAAGTGCTCCCCAATCTTTGAATCCTGATTGGGTAAGCAATTTATAAATCCCATAAAGCATCGACAGTTTATTCACATCAACACCCATCTCAGGATGCCCAGAATAAAAAGTGTGTAAATCAGCGAAATCATACTGACCAAAATGCCTAAAGTTTTGACATAAAGTTTTAAGAACAGAATGCATCTCGTTTTTAAATGCAGAAGTGCCAAACGCTGTCTGCAAATGATTAGGAAACTTGTTGGCGTTTCCCTCCAAAATCGCAATAACATCTTGGTAATTCCCAAGGTCAACATCAAGGTAAGCTTTTGCATCCGGACCTATAGTCTCACTGCCTTCAATCTCAACCCATCCACCTTCAGTCTCCTTCAAATTCCAAACTTTCGGCTGCTTATCTCTCTCTTGATAATGAATCAAAACTGCAAGAACCTTAGCCATATCAGCCTCAATGAAAGTATTCGGAGCAAACATCATTGCTCTTCGGTACAACGTTTTCATTTCTGGGTCATCACCTCCGCGTTCTTGAATCGCTTTAATCAAATCCCCAATCAAATTGTGCCTAGCTTCAGGATTATTCCTTTGATCCTCTTGCAAAAGAGCGTCTATCACGCTATTAACCCCATCAACAACTTTTGGATATTTAATTTCAAAATCGTTCAAACTTATCGCCCCTTCACTTTCGTTAGAATGAATTTGATAACGACCTTTCCCAGGAGAAATAGTGTTCAAAATCATTCCAGAAATCTTCATTTCAATCCTCTCTCGAATCGCCGGTTTAACCCTAACAGCTCCAGCAAAAATCTTAAGATCATTGTCATACTCCGCAAGAGCTTCAGGCATGTTTTCATTAGGACGAGCACCTCCCATTAGCTCATCAAAAAGCTCACGAGCAATTTTCATCCGACCTTCTCTGTGAGCTTGTTCATCAGATATTTCACCTTCAACTCCTTCACGTCCTTTCGCAAGAATTTGCTCAGGAGTCAGATTCGCAATTTTCTCAGCTAACGGCTGCCTAAACATTTCATCAGCAGCACGTTCAAGTTTATTCGCATTCTCTTTACGCGCCACACGTTCAGCCATGTTATCAAGATGAGCCTTATAATCAGCTCTATCTTTTTCAATAAGTTCAAGCGCATCCAAAGCTACGGGATCGTTCTTATCAAAGATATAAAAAGGCTCCTCCTCTCCACCAAACCCCATTCGATCATCATCCCAATAATATTTGGCATCAGCCCCTTCCCCAACCACAATAACATGATTCCATCGAGGCAAATCAGCACCTCCAGCAAGTTCAAATTGAGTAACAGATTCTATTTTCACTTTCTCGAATAACTCTTTCAAATCATCCTTGTTTTTTTCGCTAAGCTTATCTTCAATTTTGCTAAATCGACTGTGCAGAACTCTAAGCAAGTATGTCAATTGTTCAGAAGCATCGTTTGGCGATTTAAAGTTCAATTTTTCATACAAATCCGCATACTTTTCTTTCCCAGCCACAACACCAGCCACAAACTCGTTCAACATCTTTTGATCTCCTTGAACACGAGTTTCAAAACTTTGCCCAAGACGTTCAAGGCGTTTCTCATTCACATTTTCAATCAAATCAGGAGTTGGGATTGACGCTGGCTCCGGTGTAGGCTCCGCTACAGGCTCTATCATAGGCTCCGTATCACTTTCCTCATCCTCAACAGCATCCATATCCACACCCAAATAATCAGCTGCTTCTTCTACAAATTTAACAAAAGGAGACAATGCAGCACCACCTAAGTTAACAAACTCAGTGCTGGTAAGTCCTTCTGAAACACCCTTTTGATAACCCGACTCCAAAAACCCTTGCATCGATGGACAAAGCTCATACCCTACAACAACAGCACGATGCTCTTTTAACCCCTCAGGGAACTGAATATCCTTCCCTTCTTGCTTTGCTTGCCCCCAAACAGGAACGAATTCAGTTAATTCAGTCTTTTGTTCAACAAGCGGGCGCAACTTAGCGTAATACTGCATCAACAGTTCAATATCCTTCGCGTCTGCAGCTTCGATTTTGGAAGGTTCAGAATTATCAGCAGTGGTGAATTTTTGAACGATCTGCTTAAGCCGCCCTATCACTTCGTGGAATTTGGGCGCCTCTCTTCGTTCTGGTGTGTTTTGTGGTGCCATATTTATGTTTTTTTATTTATTTTTGAAAAATATATGAAAAATTAATTAACAAAAGCCATCGCCCGTTGTTCGACATAAAGCGAGTTAAGAACAGGAGAATCCCCTGCAAACATCGCGAGCATATTAACCTCGTCTTCCTCCGTCTTGCATACGCTAAAAAACATCATCGCCGCATGGACATCTCGCCAGCTAATATCACCAGCTTGCATAGCCTTTCCAAAGGCCTGCTTAATCTTCTGCGATAGAGGTGTGTTTTTCATGGTATGAAATTCATCAAAATATCAAATAATTATACCAGAAAAACGCCTCTTGATCAAGGGCCTGTAATGGTTCAATAGCCTTGCATCACCCTATCGCACACTGTCCACTATCCACTAATCACCAACCACCATCTCCACCCCGCAAACATCAACAATGCGCTTTGCAAACTTCTCTTTTTCTTGAGCGAGATACTCAGATCTAAGCTCTATCTCAATATCATTTTTCTTGCCATCCAAAACCTTGCACCAATCATAAACACCAAGCATCATCCTCTCCATCTGCTCATCGGTAACCTCAAAATATTCTTCAAAAACCGACTGCAGAGCATTTCTAACATGCTGTTCAAAAGCTACAGTACGCGGGTTTTCTCTCAAAAGTTCATCATGCCAAAGAACCAAAATGTCCAACATGGCTCTTTCAAACTTAGGCTTAACAGCCGCAAGAATTTCAGCTTCTTCCAAATCAACAACGTGAGCGTCAGCACCTCTTGCCATTAGCTCTGATGCTTTTTTCAGAAAGTGACTAAAAGCTTTACGCTTCTCAAAGAACCCAGCATCATTCTTTAATCTACGAGCAATATCATTTCTCACTCGCGTCGAAGCCAAAGACCTAGCGGTCATGGCACCAAAAATTCGATCCATCATTTTCAAGTCAGACAATCTCTCAGAACCAGACCATTTATGCAGTCTCTTCAAAACCTCGTCTGCAAAACCAATTTTATCACTACGAGCAGCTACTTTATCGCCCACCTCAAGTTCAACATCAACATTCTCAGACAAATTACTCACTCCAATCACCTCAAGATCACCAGACCCACCAGCGCGTCTCAAAGCCTGCAAAAGCTTCTCCTCTGTCTCAGAAAAATAAAGAGACATTGTAATATTTGGAGTCCCAGCTTCATATTGTCTTTTTTTATCATAAAACAGCTCCATAAACGCTCTAATCCCCTCAAGGTCCCAAGGCACTGCAACATCAAGCCTCAAACGAAGAATCACCTCAGATGCAACCTCATAAAAGTCACTCTGCAAATACCGTGTCTCCATATCCTGTGGCTCAGAAATAGCCGAATCGGAAAGCTCATCAATGTCAGGTGCAAAAGTTGGAGTGTTCATAAAATTATTTATTTACAGGAGACGAAATATACAAGATCCCCAAATAAAAATCAACTAATCACTCCCTCCAGCCTAACCTCATCCCTGCCGGCATCCATCCCAAACACAGCTTCTTGAAGACCATCAATATAACCCTTGATCATATCAGAAACCGTAGGATCAGAAGTAAAGTCAGAATAAGTCTCAAGGTAACTCGCTAGATTTTCAAAATTTAAATAAAAAATTGTCTCGTCATAAACCTTAATATCAGACAAAATCGACACCACCTCTTGGTCAAAATCTTCCCATCCATCATAAGTCGTAATAACAAGCAACGCATCCTCCGTAACCCCATACATCAGATTCAAAACCTCCCCTTCGAAAGAAAAATCGCTACTCGCTCCATAATAGAGCTCAAGCACTTGTTGCACAGCTTCAAGATCAACTGTCACCATCCCAAAATCACCGCCCATAATTTCAATCGAACCCTTTTCAATAGATCCCCAAGGACTAGTTTGATCGTACTGCAAAACAGAAACAAGAGACGTGATTTGACTATCAAGTCGCGTCATCAACTCTTCAGCATTACTCTGCCCCGACGAAACATCAATAACAACAGAAACACCAGGCACAACAGACCCTTCATCTTCATTAACAGCGATCGCATATCCCTTATCCAAAAAGTGAATTAATTCATCCCTCAAATCCATCGCCATATATTGAGTTACATAAGTTTCAAGGCTCTGCCAAATAGCCTCAGCAACTTCAGGATCTCCTGCAGAAGTTTTGGAAATCCAAAGATCAATCAAAGAATCAATTCCAGCACTTTCTTCATAAAAAACAAGCCCATCACCAGGAATGCTTTCCGCCAAATAAACCCCATCTCCAGCCAAGTCATCAAATCCCAAATCTATCTCATCGATAAGCTCAATATCACCAACCGCATACCCATCAACAAGGATTTGATCACCATCAAAAGCCACAGCAATCGCCTCACGATCAATCAAATAATTTCCGAAACCAAAAGCTGAATTCGTCACAACACTCTCCCCAAAATTTTGTTTGTATTCATCAATATCAACATAGACGTACCCCAAATAAGGAGCCTCTAGTTCAGAGACAACATCGATATAATCGTCATTCGAAATCAAACTATCAGAACTGTCCACAAGAAACCTTCCTTTCGCATTCACAAGAGACGCCGAATCACCAGTCACCATCAAAACATCACCAATCAAAGCGGTATAGCTTTCATATCCACTGTCTCCAGAAACATAAATAGTAAGATCACCAAGCTCCATTGCAGTTGCCTCGCCACTCTCAGCCGTTGCAGCCATCCACTCTTCCGCCTTCTCCTTGTCAGAAACTGTCATTGCAACATAACTATCCTCCCCCGAATAAGCCATAACCAATCGAAATCCATCATCACCCAAAATCGGCTTCACATCTTCTTCATAATCCATCCCCATCTCAGCAAAACGAGCCTCAATCTGGTCCAAAAACCCTTCCTCCCCATCAGAAAACTCGTCAACAAAATCAGCAAACGACGATCTCTGCCCTTTATCTTTTGTAGTAACTGAAAGAACAAAACTAACATCAGCTGGAAGCAATTGCTCAATCAAAACACCATCATAACTTGCATTCAAGTCTTCAAATGAGCCACCTGAACACCCAGAAAAAACCAACAACAAGATCAAGAGAACACCAAATCTTTTCATTTTATTTTTATTTATAAAGTACACGAGAAGAGTATCAAGCATTATCTTTCAAGTATCAAGCATGAAAAATAAAAAACCACACCATCCTCTACCCTCTATTATCTAATATCTGTCATCTGTCATCTGTCATCTAAAATCTGTCATCTAACTCCCCCAATCAAGAACCTCTGTAGCGACATAATCAACCTGCGCACTAAACCCTTTGTAATAACTCAATTCAAACCTCTCGCTGCCAGCAATTGGATCATCAAGTCCGATTTCAACATCCCAAACATCGCCATTCGGTTCTTGCATAAAAGGCAAAACCATATGCATAAAAGGACCTGGATCAGGAGAGACAGCCGACATACCACCATCACACGAAATTGAAGGCATCAACATATCTAACTGAGGCAAGCTCGGCATATGGAATGTAATGTGATCTTCATATCCTTCGAAGTTACCATCTTCCCAAGCCTGAGTCCCTTGAGTCGCCATAATCGCATCAAGCTCGAAACTCCTAGGCTTGTAATCAATTTCTGAAAGAACAGCAACACAATCCTGAGTCGCAATACCATATTTTTGAGAAGTATAATCTGTTATTGCAATCGTGTTATTTTGATCAATAAGATTTCCATCAATATCAAACGTAAGTTCAATTCGGAAGTCACCCTTGCTAGTCCAAACCTGCATCCCTTCCGTCGTCATAGCCTCAGGATCAAAGTCGATATCAACCGTTCCTACCATTGTAAAAAGACGATTAACATCTTCCACTTCCCTGTCGTAATCCTCTTGAAGATCAGCACCTCCACATCCAGTCAGTAGCGCGCTAAGCGCCAAAATTGAAATTAGTTTTTTCATGGTTAAATTGTTTTAGGTTTTCCGTTAACAAATGTTAAAACTCGAGCAAAACGTTTCCTGCTAGTACCTCCAGCAGCCCAAACAGCACGAGCACTCTGAACTTCCGCAATAGTAGACAAAAAATCACGCATCACCTCATCTTCCTCGGCACCTTCAACCTGCTCAGTCCCACCCATCAAATCATCAACATCCAAATCATCTTCACGTCGTTCACTCATAAATGGTTATTTTAAAAACTAGGACCTAATCGTAACAAAGCAAAAAGCACCCAACAAGCAAAAACACCATGACTACAACTACCACTACTCACTACAACTAGCTCTTGGTATCCTTCCTCTTGTGAACAAGAGACCCGCGACAGTTCGAACAGTATTTTTTCTTAGTTTTCAGGGTAGTTTCGTTCTCTCTTTTGTTGTAAGTAGAGATGTAGTTACCCGCATTACATTTCTCGCAATACCATGTGCAGAATGTACTTTTTCCTCTAGCCATAATTATTTTTAGATTAAAATTAAACTGTTTAGCGCATATCTTCTATCTGATAAACAGCTTTTTGTCAAAGGTAAACTTGGAAAATCACCCTTTTCAGCATAAACTTGGAACATACAAATTCCGTTTTCGCATCACGAAAACACCATCACTGCTCTCTGCTGACTGCTGATTGCTGACTAACAAAAACCAAAATGAAAAAACTTATCATAAAGATCCTACTCGCCTCACTAATTGCAGGGCTACTACCTCTACAAATTGCAGTAGCACACAATGACCACCTTGAAGACGAATACGAAACACACGAAGAATTAATAGAAGCAATTCTTTATGGTGAAAACGAAGAAGAACCTGTCCCAACACTATATGCAGTAGAATCGGCCTTAGAATTCTCAGTATTCACAAGATCATCTTGCGGACATTGCCAAGATCTAGAAGAGTTTTTGAGTTCAGATGAATACAAAGAAGAGGTGCCAAACGTAACACCGAAGTATTACCATCTCGAAAACTCAGAAACATACGAACTTTTCAAGGAATTTACAGATGAGAACGGCCTTGTAAGAGGAACTCCTGTTCTTTTAGTTGGAGATACGATAATTCAAGGGTTTGATAGCGGAGAAACCACTGGACAGTACATAGTAGAATTGGCTCTAGAAATGACAGAAAACAGTTATTTCGAAGACTATGAAGATGGAGGAGAAAACATTGGAGAAGACGAAGTAATAGTTCATCTTCCATTGTTAGGAGAGATAGATCTCAAGATGTATTCGCTAGGATTGCTTGCTGTAGTACTCGGGTTTGTTGACGGATTCAACCCATGTGCAATGTGGGTATTAATCATGTTCATCACATTGCTACTTCAGGCTGGAAACAAGCGCAAAATGTTCGAACTCGCAGGAATATTCGTAGTAGCTGAAACAGCTATGTACTACCTAATCCTTAACGTCTGGTATCAGACATGGGATTTCGTAAAACTAGACACGATAATAACACCAATAATCGGGTTAATATCAATAGGAGCAGGAGCATTTTTCTTGTATGAGTTCTTTACGAACAAAGACGGAGAATGCAAAGTCACTTCATCTGATCAAAAGATGAAAATCAGTGCACGAATCAAAGAGCTAGTGAACTCGCCGATGTCTATAGGAATCTTTTTCGCGACACTGGGACTAGCGCTTTCAGTTAACATTATTGAGTTTGCATGTTCTGTAGGTATCCCTCAGGCTTTCACAAAAATTCTCGACCTTAACGAATTAACCTGGCTAGTTAGGCAGGTATACATATTGATCTACACATTCTTCTATATGTTTGATGACTTCATCGTGTTTGCAATTGCACTTTGGAGCTTCCAATACCTGCATCTTACAACGAAATACACTCGTTACTGCTTAATCATTGGTGGAACAATCATGATTATTCTAGGATACTTCTTTATCTTTGATCCAAGCGCTTTAGTGCTATAACACGGATCTTTTGACAAATCCGCAAGTCGGTTTTGGCATAGCTAATATTGACCTTATACAAGCGGTTTATTACAATTACACCCTACTTTAACAAAACACAATTATGCCTGAAATCCCACAAAACGACACCGCGCCGACAGTAACAAGAGTGTCTCAATTGCCAGAAGATCTTCAGCAAAAAGCGCTAGCAGCAATACTAAGCTGCGAACTTTTGAAAGATGTTTTCATAAAACACCAAGGCAACGTAAGCGTTGGACCAGGTACAGACTCAGAAGAATTTCAGGCAGTAATAACCCAGCTGAGACGAGCAAATTTGGTGGAACGAGCACAAGAAATTTTATCAACTTGCAGTGCACGACTAGTAATGACTGAAGGAGAAAGACTGGTTAGCACAGACGGACACAGCGGGATATTAAACAATAGGAATCAAAGTTTCATTATCGCCGTTGATCCTCTTAAAATCCGAACAGATGTAGCGCCAAACATCACCTACACATTGGAACCTGGCAAGGTACTAGGAGAAAGAGCACTTCTAGAACAAGACAGAGCTACAGATGTAGAATCAGCAGAAGGAGGATCATTCATTATTGTAGTAGACCATTTAGACCAATGGATGTCAGATGAAATGCTAAACGACGTCAAACTAAAAGCGCTAGCAAAAGGAGCTCTTAGACACGCTAACACAGCCTTAGAAATGACAGGAGGAGACGACAAGTCAATCAGCGAACCTGTACCTTTTGGACAACAAAGTTTCAGAGAATTCCTATCAACAATTCTTCCACAAGAATTAACAATGCCAACAGCTCAAGAACTCGTATTCAACGCATTTGCAGAAATAGTACCAATCGAAGGACATGTATTCATACTTGAAGACGGAATTGTAAGAGCAATGAGCGAAGATGGACACACAACATACAAGAGGTTACAAGGCCCGACAATTCTGTACACAACTGTCGGAGCCGGCGGAGAAAAAACAGGGACAGTAAAGGCTGAAACAGCGGCAAGAGGATTCTATCTACCTTTAGCGGCAGCAACAGAAAGACATCCTGCGAAACAACGCGAATTGATCAGGATTATCAGCATTCTGACAGATATAGCGATCACAGATACCAATGCAAAAGCATCAGACCTGCAAAAAGAAGCCACAGTAATAACAGGTCAAATCGACAAAGTACTAACTTAATACATCACAATATGGCACCAAACAAACCAGGGGGGAAACCGGACGGACACACTCGCATGGGAACAACAAAAATGGCAGGCAGAGACCTTAATGACGCAACTCAAGCACTTGATGAAGCAGACTCACTAGAAGCTGCATGGGCATCATTAATGAACGACGGCGAAACACCCAACACACCTGTACACAACCCACGCGCGCCAAAAGATTTTGGTTTTGTAGGTGAAGAAAACAACACACCAGCAATCCAAAGCGGAGCCGACTTAATCTCACACGCAGCCCAAGAAGGAACTACCCGACTAGAAACTGGAGATCTAGAGATGAGAAACGCCAACGAAACACTTTTAGCAAAACTCAACAAGCTTAGAGGTCCTGGACAAATTTTCGAAGACGTGAGCGACGAAGGTATCGAGTTAATTTCAAAATTCGCAAGAACAACCGACATTTTCGAAGGAGATGTCGTAATTGGAACTGAAAAAACCTTCCAAGATGCTGCACTCAGAGAAACCGGAATGGCCATTATTTTGAGTGACCAATTCAATATTGAAACACCAAGAGGAAACCTTCCAATAAAACAAGGTAGAACGCTTGGAGAACGAGGATTCCGTGGAGAAGAACGAGCAAACGAAGTAAAAGCAAAAACACCAGGAACGCTAATGCTGATAGATTCGAACCTCAAAGGACTTAGGTCTATGGGATTATCTATTGAAGACTCAAACGCAATTCGCCTTAACATCCTTAGAAACAGCTACCTAGAAAGCGCAAACAACAACTTGAGTTTCGTAGACCCTAGATTCAAGCCAGTTCTAGCAAGAGCATTGCAACCCCTGACAAGAATTCTTCAAGACGAAATTCTCACAACCAACGAACAACGCAGAAGACAGCTAGTCGACCCCAAAAGACTTCCACATAGCAAATTAGTACCGAGAGAAGACAAGTACGAAGCACTTATAGTCTTAGATGGAAACTACCAAGGCCCTATTGTACAAGTTAGAAACAACGAATCAGGGGAAATAATCAGCGAAATCCTAGCACCTACAGTTCTATTCATTCTTAGGGCAGCAGGAATGCCAGTTGATCAGCTTTCTGCACAACTTTTTGTAGAGCAAAAATTCTTCGCAACACCAGTAGAAGTAAGAGGATCAGACAGACCAGCAGACGAACAAGAAAAAGTTATCGAGATTCTGGAAACAATCGAAAACACCCTTCTGAGCATAACAAATAAAACCTATGACGGATGGCTAAAAGAGCGAGAACTACGCAGAGCAGAAAGAGCGGTAGGTCAACAACCTAGGAGAAAAAAGAAGCCTGCAAAAAAGAAACCAGAAGCCCCAGAAAGCAAAGGGTTAGTCCAATCATTCGTTGATGACCAACGCGCACAAGCGCAAGAACTTGTTGAATCTGCCAATAAAGGAACAATGTCATCGTGGCTTAGAACACAATGGGAAAGGTCTACAATCAAAGCAGCAATCAAGGCAATCGACGACTCAGATAAACCGAGACGGAGATAGTGTTAGTGAACAGTGGACAGTGGGCAGTGAACAGTGGATTCTTGGTGTACGATTTTTGCATACTAAAAATTTCCACCGCAGGAGGCTTCTTAATTACAAGCCACGAACTAACCTGCTCGTTTATACTCGCTTGCGGGTGGAGAGCTCCATCCTTACGTTAAGGTTTTAAATTAATTAAACGAACATCTGCAACGCCACTATTTCATCCTGATCGTGAGATCAAGAGGAAGAGTAAGTGAAGCCGTTCGGAGAATTAATTTAAAACCTAATAACTACATCGAACATATCAAGCAACGACAGACGATGCACAGAAGCAATAATCGTCTTGTCTTTGTATTTCCTGAATACGCCTTTTAGAATCGCCCGCTCATTTTCCATATCAACGCTACTTGTAGGTTCGTCCATCAGAAGGATATCACTTTTCTCACCAGCAAGAAGTCCACGAGCAAGGGCAAGACGTTGCTTTTCCCCACCACTGAGATTAACTCCTTTCTCGGCAATATTTGTTTCGAGTCCGGCAGGAAGACGCTTAAGAACAGATTTGAACCTAGCCAACCCCAGAACTTCTAAGATTTTTTTACGAGGAATTTTAAGTCCCATTGAGACGTTGTATTCGATTGTATTTTCAAAAATTTCAGGCTCCTGAGGCATCAAAGTTGTCATGTTAGAAAGGTGCAAAACACCGTGAGGCAGTTTTTTGCCATCAACATACAAATCACCTTTTGAGGCCTGAAAAATCCCACGCAAAAGTCCGAGAACCGTGCTTTTACCACAGCCACTTTCACCAACAAAAGCAATGCGTGCACCTCGAGGAATATCAAGTGAAAAATTCTTGATTTGATGCTTGATTTTCTTTTCATCTTCATAAGTAAAATATAGGCCTTCAACTCGAAGATTCTTCCATTTTTTAGGGGCACGTGCATTAACTTTGGCACCCATTTTGTCGTAATCCCGGAAGATGTTCTCGGCGGAAGCTACAGATGCATCTTGCTCAACAATTTGACTGTATTTCCAAGCAAACTGATAGAAATTATGCCCAATCCTATCCATGTAAGCATAAAGCGTATACAAAGTACCAATAACGATAACCTCGTCCGATTTCAAAGTACTAAAAATCTCCCAAGAAATAACACTGATAGACATAACCGTAATCCAGAAAGTCACACTAGCCCATTTGATCTCATTCACAATTGTTTTCTTCTTGAAAAGCTTGAAAGGAACATAGTGCCTTCTCATGGATTCCTTCACCGCAGCACTTTCAAAACGCATCGTCAAAACCGTTATTACATTCGACAAATAGTCATGAATCGCAGAAGCCGTTTTGTTGTACATTGAGTGAAGCCTCTTTGCGTATTTGAAGAGAACAATGTCGAACAAAATAACAAAAGTAAAAGCCAAAGTTGCAGCAACAAGGACCGCAATACCGGCATAAGCTTTGATGAAGAATAGAAGAAAAAACGATCCAACAAGAGTCACAATGATTTCAACAAGAACAAATATTTCCTCCGAAAAATCCATAAAAGCAAGGGCCGCACGATTCAATTTATCAATGTTTTTTCCAGAATGATTTCCACGATGCCACTCAGCAGGAAGCCCAAAAAGAGCTTTCAATCCCGCCTCTCTATAATTCCCCATTACCCTATAAGCAAACACGCTTTCAAAAATTCTAGACACACCATGAAAAACCCAAAAAAGCACAGGCAAAGTACCAAGAATAATGAGCAGAAAAATAATTCTACGCCCCATATCTTCCCCACCAGTCTGCAGTACATCCAAAATCTTACCGAAAACATAAGGCTCAAAAAGAATAATTGTATTAGCAGTAATCGACAAAAACAGGAATAAAAACATGTTTTTTCTATGCCCCTGGGCATATTTCCATGTATTCCTCAACATTGATGTAATTGGATTTCTCATATTTGATATAATTCGAGAGAGGATTATGCCACAAAACCACGCCCCAGGCAATGAGTATTGACAACCGCGCTAAAAGACATCATAATTCCGCCTCAATTTAAAACACTAAACATGAAAAAACTTACCTCTCTAGCGCTAGCCGCAGGACTAGCAGGATGCTGCCCAGATAACGACACAGCAGACAGCCTATTCGATTCACAAGATAGCCATATTGAAGATACAGACACTGGACAAACACACACAGGTGAAACAGGACACACCGGCGACACAGGAGATTCTGGAGAACCTTTGCCAGATCCAAAAGAATGTGAAATCAAACTTTACGACACAGAATCAGGAGAGCCAATAAGTTTTGAACTAACACACGCAGAAGGAACATCAGATCCTCAATTAATCAGGTCAATGACTTCATTGTATGGAGATTTTGTTTTGTTAACTGCAGACATCGCAGGACATAACAAAGAAGGAAAACTTCCTTTTGTTCCTTTAAGAATGGCAGACCACGACATCCAAACAGCATGGGAAGAAGCTGGAAACGAACTAACCGCATCAATGACAATCGAAGCATCTTGGCCAAACGGAACAACCTGTACAGACACAATCGATGCACCTTTTAGAGAGTGGGAGCAACCTGTGAGAAACAATTTTGCAACAGGTAAATACGCTGACCAAGAAAAACTGGCAGAAGTAAACACAGAACCTTTTGATAATAAATTCGGCCTTCTAGACTTCTGTCACGAAGATTACACACAAGACGATTACGCACACGACACTTTCCTTACAATCCCAGTTACAGGCGACCTTCTTGTTCAATACACAATGTCAAAAGACGACATGGAAGAGCTTGGAAGATCTGTAGGAAACGCTCAATACAGCGGACCACTTGCAGCTTCCACAATACAAAACGGAAACATCATTATGATGAGTGAAGCGTGGGCAAGCCTACAACAAGCACAACTTTTTGAGTTCTCTCTAACAGGAGAAGTTCTAAATTCATACGACACAACTCCTTACGCAGACTCACTAGAAGAAGACTTGCAGGCTCACAATGGGATTATCAATAATCCTTCAGAAGAACGCGCAGTAGACACAATCCTTTGGCAAAGAAGAGAAGCAGGAGATACAGAAGGATCCGACTTCAAAAGCACAATTGCAACACTGCATCTTGCAGACGACCTATCAATTGAATCTTACGACGTATGGTTTAACCCAGGAACAGCATCAACACTTGATCTGACATACGGAAACGCATTAAGCGTTAGCAGCAAAGGCGTTGACGGTTCTGTTTTCAAAACAGCAACTTATCCTGCGCTATGGGGTCACAATCAAGAAGTTGATTACCTAGAAAAACCTTTTATTGTTGCCGGAAGCATAGACTCAGAATCTCCAGAGTACATTTTTGTAAGACAAGGATACTCGCATGTTGCATTGAGAAAAGACCTTACAAGCAATTACCCGGACATGAGGGTTGTTGAAATTCCAGATGTAGAAGGGGTACCAGCTATGGATTTTCCACATGATGCAAACCTTACAAGACTTGATTCAGACATGCTAAAACTTTGGATTCTAAGCCTTGGAGAAGGAGATGAAAACCACGCAAGAGTAAACTCTTTTTATATCAACACAGACGAAAACACTGTAGCTCCAGGATGTACTTTCGTTCCAGAACAAGACCCACGTTCACACAGCAACATCTTTGTTTTGCCAGGTGATTCACTTGTTGGAATGCACTCAGCTAGATACGGAAATATGGAATGGTTTGATGCAGAAACTTGCGAACCAGTAATGCAACACCTAGTTGAAGGCCAAAAACCTAGAGGATTAGAAATAGCAAATCCAAGATGGAACCACCAAATCAAAGCAGGAAATCTAGTTGATGGCGACTATCTATCGTCCGTCACACTTGAACACGATTTCGAACAAGGAGCAGATCTATTCGGAGAAATAGAACAGGAGTAATCGAAATCAAATCCTGTTGAATCAATCAAGGTTTGAGGAGTATCATGAAACCAATGGATATCAACGAACTAAAAGACTATTGCCTCGCAAAACTGCGCACCACATGCGACTTTCCTTTCGATCATAAAACACTTGTTTTTCGCGTAGGAGAAAAAATGTTTGCACTAACAAACATCGAACAAGAACCTTGCAAAGTTAACCTAAAATGCGACCCCGTACTTGCAATGGGACTTAGGCAAAAGCACAAATCTATCGTCCCCGGATACCACATGAACAAAAAACATTGGAACACAGTCCAGATCGAAGATTCCGAGCTAAAAGACGACCTAATCAAACAAATGATTGACCACTCATACGAACTTGTAGCGGCTAAGTTACCGAAAAACTAACCCCAATCATTATGCGAATAGTCGAAACCAACAAACCAGAAAACCTGTACCCCCACAGACAAATATTCCGCCCAGACGGAAGCTCACTTTGCGAATGCGACGGAACAAAAGACGAAGTTGTAATGTGCGAACTCTCCAAAGCAAGAACCGACGGAGGACAACCACCAAACCAGACAGACCAAGAAACCCACAAAATAATCGAATGTTGTCATCAGGCAACAATGAGGATTTGGGAAGATAAAGACAAGTAAAATGGAGCCATCACCGGGATTTGAACCCGGGACCCCTCCCTTACCATGGGAGTGCTCTACCACTGAGCTATGATGGCTTATGCAGATACATACTACTTAGTCCGCCCTACTTATCAAGATTTTTTCCTTATTAAATTCCTGAAAAATATTTTTCTCGAACAAAATCTGCAAAATCCATAACCTCCTTCAAACAAGCCTTATGATCTTCAATAGAACAATTCATCAAAGATTCCAGCCCAAAAAACGACAAATTAAAGAAGTCACCATAAAGCTCAGATAGCCCCAGCCGATAACGCACATCAACTTCTCGCTCTAGATAGAACTCTTCAAGCAATTTTTCAACCACATCATAACTCTCTTCCGCACTCAAAAAATCAAAATCAGCAATTCGAGAATAAACACCACTACAAACCTGAATCATCGGCGGCGACACATCCCTAAACTCAGGATTCGCGTCATACCCACGATGCCCCGGATTCCAGCCTTCACACGAAACATAAGTACACACACCAACCGAATTTAACATCACAACAGCATCAAAAACACCTAGATCCAAGTCCTCTGAATCTAGCATTTCCAAGTAATAACGTGTACATTGCTCCACTCGCTTCATATCAATCCCCAAATTCAGATCGTCAACTTTAAGCATATAAATTTATAAAGGAACCGATTATACTTTCAACAGACGCATCTTTTCAACCCCTTCCAAATCATGAAGAAAATTCTCATCCCAATACTAATCCTAGCCATCCTGGCCATACCAGCCACATACTTTGGCAAAAAAGTCATAAGAGACTATCAATACAGCGTCACGCATTCAACTTTAGAGCCAATCACCCTGGAAACAGAGCCTTCTGCAAATAACAGTTTTCCTAAGGAAAACACCATAACTACAACCACCACTACTACTACCACTGAAGAAATCAATTTAAAAATTGATTTCTTCTCCCAGGCCCCATACGCCGACTGGTCAATGCCATACCAAGAAGCTTGTGAGGAAGCCAGCCTGATCCTCGCATACAATTTCGTCCAGGGGATCACGATGAACAAGGAGGAGTTCCACATCGAACTTCTCAAGATGATAGATTGGGAGACCGCACATTTTGGCTCATACGAGCACACGACGGTTGATGAAACAGCTGAGATGCTTGATGATTTTTATGATTTTCAAAACTACAAAATTCTCACAGATCCAAGCATCGACAACCTCAAAAACGAGCTAGCATCCGGAAATCCAATCGTTGCACCATTTGCAGGACGAGAGCTTGGGAACCCCAACTTTACAGGAGAAGGGCCGTACTACCACATGCTTGTAATCCGCGGATACGACGAAGAATATTTCATCACAAACGACGTTGGCACCCGCCTTGGCGAGAACTACCAATACACTCATGACGTACTAATGAACGCACTTCATGACTGGCACGATACCGATATTTCTACAGAAGGAGAGAAAAAAGTTTTAGTCCTCCTTGGATCCTAAACCATCAAGCCATTCTCGATGTCCCAACTCAAACTGGAAACGTTGAACAGTTCCCAGATTTTTGTCGAAGCTGTTCGCTCCAAGTTGCGCACCAACAGCCCCCATTTCTTGTTCAAGCAATGCAAACTGCTCAACCAATTTTTGAGTTGCCTCCGCTATTGCCTCTTTTCTCGAAAGCCCTCTGGAAACTCCCTCGTCAACCCATCTTTCATGCTGCTTCATAACCCTTCTAGCATCAAAAAACTCCCTCATCACCCTTTCTGATGGAGGCCCTTCAATTTGAACACGCACCATAACAATTTTGATTAAAAATTATTGACCAAAGACTAGGAACCAATACTACCACACAAATATCTGTTTTGACTAATCGCAAACAAACATATAGAATCCCCTCCTAACTTCTCAAACCAAAATCATGCAAACTCCAAGATTCGACATACCTGAACAAGACAGAAGAAACGCACTCGCTGCAAGCACACAATCCCTAAAAGCTTTTGCCGACCAAATGTTCCGCGACGGATACGAAGACGACGCAAGAGTCATAATCAACTGCCTAGATTTTGGCCCATTTGCCACAGATGACCTAAAAAATTGGGTACTTTCAACCGACAACCCATACAGAAAAGCTGTTTTAGAACACATCGAACTGGAAGAAAGCCAACTTCCAGAAGCGTGGATGCTAAACAAATTCCCTTCTCTCAACGGAACCAAACTTTCAACACAACAAGAACAATTACTGCATATGGCTCAAGGAGCACTTTTAAACCTGCAATTCGTAGTCGAAGGACGACATGAATCTCCAATGACAGTCGACATGATTCCACGAATGGCGATGTCGCTAGAAGACTTCATAACCGATCTACGAGAAGACAAAAAAACACAAGCCATCGCAGATGCTTTTGAAAAACAGTACGACGCAATTTATTCAGACCTCGTCCTCCTAGACGACATGAACATCCTAGGCCTAACCGAAAAACCTGACCTGTTCACAGGTCCACTAGCACCAATCGACGAGAGATTACAAGAACTATACTGCCAATTCTTCGACTTCATAGCCGAACTAACCGAAGCAGGAAAAACAGCAACCGCAGAAGCCCTAAGCACAGCCGTCAAAGAAGACAAATTCGATGAGATCAAGACACTAACAATCAGTAACAAACTGCGTGAAGCAATCCGACGATACGAAAGACTGCAATACAAGGAAGGTGAACTCAAAATCTGGGAACAACAATTAAGAATACGTATCAGGCAAGGACTCGACTCACAACAAAGCAGATACCACCGTCAACTTCTAGAAAGCATAGACAACGCAATAAGAAACAAGGATAAAGTAGAAGGATTAAAACAGCTCCAAAAAATCCACAAAGCAAACGGCGGTCATCCATGGGAAGCCGACCTAGCAAAAGTAATCCGAGGGAATATCGGGTTAAAACCTTAACCACTCGCAATGAAAAACGTTAGCAAACTTGCTGCAATAGTAGCGGCATCTCAGATAACAGCCTGCACTCCAGACGACACAGGATTCATCATAGACACGACCACTCCCAACACTCAAGAGTGCTCAGTAGGAGTATATTCAGACGGCGAAAAATTCCACTGGGAGTATACCGGCGACCCATCAAAAATAGTTGCCGAAATTTCTTTTTTTGAAGGTGGGCTGAAACACATACTGCGCCTTCCTTCCAAAAACACATACGGAACAATAACGCAATTTGAAGGCGGAGATGAAATCACATTAAAAGGACTAAACTCAGAGAACGAAACAATCTGCACCGACCCTCATCAGCTAAATGACGACCTTTATCTATCAGGAGATTTACATGCAAACCTCAATGCATTAACAGATGAAGCATTATCATCTTTGGCCGGCACTGTTTCGATTAGAATAACAAATGCAGTAAACGCCGACGAACAAACCATGCCACCGCGCCCTATCTACATCGAAGACCCTCTAACGGGAAAAGTCTTCAAAGAATTAGATGCAAACACTTTCATAGAAAACGCATACGCAGTTACAACCGCTGACATTTACCAAGGGGAAATATACGTTTCAAGCGACCATTTTGCAGGACTAGAAAACACAACCCTCGCACGAGCTAGCTTGGACAATCTAGAAGAAATCGAATCAACCGAATTAACAGACGAATATCAACACGGACTACAAAGAGAATTCTTCATACTGCCAGAATGGGCACAAGACGACCCAGCCACAACATCAATAGCAGGCCTAAGCTGGAATTCATATTCAAGCGAAGGATCTATGGTTTCGGAAGGAATCGGCGTAATTCTAGATGTAAGCAACGACGAACTAAGAGGTGTTGATACAACAACTTGGTTCGATTCAAGCCAAGTCTCCTCAGGATATGATTTGTTTGCGAATTCGATGGCGCTTTCTCCAAAACAACCAACCTCCACACAGTACATAGGAATGACACTCCCTATAAACGTCAATGACAATGGAGAAGAGGAAGAAGGCAATAAAGAAATTATCGCAATGGCAGAGGTTGGGAAAACCGAACCAATGGCAATCCTCATCGAAGCAGGACAAGTCGACAACGCACTACTATCAACATACCGAAACGCATATCCAGACGTAAAAATAATCGAACTTCCAAACCCATCAGCAAACGGAACAAATCCACTGTTTTTTGTTCACAGTTTTCAAGCTTGGGACAAAGACAACGGAAACCTAGGATTAGCAGTATTCAATCTATACCCAGACATGGAAAACAGAAGCACAATCGATATTTACGAAGTTACATACCCACTAGAAAACACCGGAAACATTGCAAGCTTCATCTGCGGACATAGCACCCAAGAAGCCAGCATAGGCCGTGGAAACATAGTAATGCCAACCCACGATTCAGAACTAATGAGCGTAATGATCGGAGGATCAATCGGCGAAACATGCGAAAAACCTGTTTATTGGATCGACACTTCAACATGCGAACTAGTATCAAAAATCGAACCAAAAAATCCAGGATGCGAAGAAACAGCAACGACAGATCACTGGCGTGAAATGAGCCTTCTACAACACTTGTATCCAAAAACAGAAGTTGTATCCGCTACAAGCGAATATAACATGGACATCCTATCCGTTTTGTTCAGAGAGCTTTAAATCGTCCAACTCAACAAACTCAGAAAAGAACTTACCTTTTCCTGGCTCGTATGGAATACCATCAGGAAATATTTCATCCAAAGGTATTTCAAAAAATTCAGGCTCCAGCTCAGCAATACGCAAAGCCTCATCAACAGACAATCTATCTTCTTGTTCTCCTTCTCCACGAGAAAATTCTGGTGCTGGTTTCATGTTATTTTGATTTAAATTCAGGACGCAACCATACTATTTTTAGGCGCAAAGATAAAGGCTAAAACCGCAACTACACACCAATCACTAATCACTGTTCACTGTTCACTGTTCACTGTTCACTGTTCACTGTCCACTGTTCGCTATCCCGCGAAGCGAGATCACCAACATCCCAACCTGCACCAAAAGCCCCGTTCCAAAAGCAACCGGAATCGCATAAACTCCAATCTCTCCAGCCAAAACCGACGACACCAAAATCGTCAAAGCCAAAGTAAACACATGAATCATTGACGGACGCAGTGTGTTTTTCAACGCATAATGAGCCCTCGCAAGCAAATGCATCAAACTTTCAAGCGGCACAGAAACACAATAAACAACCAACATCGAAGCGGTCAAAGCAACCGCCGCCTCGTCAAAAGCCCCGCCACCTAACAGAAGTGAAATTACAAATTTCGACACAATCGCCAACGCAATCGCCGCTGCACTCGTCGCAAGAAAAATCCTCAGAGCCTTCTCTCTAACAACCCTCCGAAACTCCTTCAAATTATTGTTCGCCGCAAGATGCGAAAGCTTCGAAAAAGCCGCAAGAGCAATTGCAATTCCAATCAAACTAACCGGAACAC
The DNA here is from genome assembly GCA_964603905.1 of uncultured Candidatus Peribacteria bacterium. Lineage (GTDB taxonomy): Bacteria > Patescibacteriota > Gracilibacteria > UBA1369 > UBA12470 > CAZRWH01. The sequence continues at coordinate 43,473 of CAZRWH010000006.1, forward strand.
TCTGAAAATTTCTCGAAAAACTATAAACCGTCACACTCCCCTCAGGAAGATTTGAAGCAAGCCTCACAAACCAAATCAAAAGAATCTGCCACATCCCCAATTGAACCATTTTCGGAAGCATCAGCTTAAGCGTTTGCTTTAAATTTTCATCCACCTCAAAAGTAACCTTCGGCCTCAACCCATACCTCAAAGCCGGCACAAGCCGAACCAACATGTGCATACTCGCCCCGAGAAGAGTCCCACAAACAAGCCCCGCCAGCCCAAACCGCGGAACCAAAACAAGAACACCAAAAATTATCCCAATATTATAAAAAACCGGCGCCAACCCATACCACAAAAACCCCCGGATACTTATCAAAACAGACCCAAAAGTATTACTAACCGTAAACAAAATCGGCGAAATCAACATAAGCCGCGTCAACAAAACATAAAGCTCCTTCTGCTCAGCCGAAAAACCAGGAACAAGAACATCAACAAGCCCAGGCAATGCAATCGCAAAGCCCAAGCCAACCACAACCAAAACAGCAATTCCATACGACAAAATCTGACTCATATAAATGTTCGCTTTCTTGAGCGACTTCTCATCCAATTCGGTAAAAATCGGCACAAACGCCGCCAACAAAGCACCTGTCACAAAAACCGCCAAGAACAGATCAGGAAACGTAAACGACGCATTATAAACATCAAGTTCCGACCCAGCACCAAACTGATACGCAAAAATCTTATCCCTCGCCAAGCCAAACGCATAACTCAAACCCGACGTCAGCATCAACGCAAACGAAGTATGCAAAAGTAAATTCCGCACTCCCCCAGCCTCCTCACGCTTTTCACGAATTTTGAGTAAAAAATGTCTAATCATCGAAAAAGATATTACCACAACTTATCCGCCCAGTTTGACCAGAAGAGCCTTTTCTGTTATAATTACAGGATAAATTCTAAAAAAATCTAATGAAAAACAAAAAATTAACAACACTCATAATTGCTACAGCAATATTAGCAAATGCAATTCTTCTAGGGCTAGCAAACGCTGAAGACACAACTTCTCAAGTTGAAATTATAGGAGGAAGCGTAACAATGGAAGTTCCTGCGTCTCTAAATTTCGACTCAATAAGCACAAGTGCTGCCGACCAAATAATAGCTGCAGACGGAACAGAAAATTCATTCTTCATCGAAGACCTTACGTCAGATGGATCAACGTGGGACATTGATATTGCAATTGCAGGACCGTTCATAAACCATTCAACAGGGACTACGATTCCTCTCGGAATCCTAAACTCAAGGGTTAGACTCGACTTCGACCGTGACGATATAAGCTGGTCAGACCTTGGAACATCTTCAGGTTGTGGCTCAGCAGGAATTACCCTACTAGGAACACTCGGAAGGGTTGGCCTTCACACCACTGCAAATGTAGATGCAATAGAAGCAGACTCAACACGACGAGCAGTAAAATGTGGCCTAACACCTAGCCTGGACATGAAAATTCCAGGAGGAACTGCTGCCGGAACATACCAATCAACTCTTGTGTTCACTCTCACAACTTAAACATACCGAAGGCTTGACTAAATCCTTCTGTCATGTTATAATTACACGATATTACAAAAATCAAGCTCCTTGAAAAGCCGGCCCTCTAAAACAAAATAGCAAAATTGTAACATTTCAAAACAATGAAAAACAAAAAACTTACAGCAATCGTAGTTGCTGCTGCTCTTGTAGCAAACGTAGTTCTTTTCGGTCTTGCTTCTGCTGACGATACTACTTCTCAAGTACAAATCACAGGTGGAACTGTCACTATCGACGTGTTCCCAACAATGAACTTCTCAGACATTGACACAAGTGCTGCAGACCAACTTATCACTTCAACAGGAGGACCTAGCTCTTTCCAAGTTGAAGACCTTACATCAGACGGATCAACATGGGACGTCACACTAGAAATCGCAGGTAGCTTCCTTGATTGGAGCACTGGACGTACTATAGTACTAGGAGAAGATGGTGTAGATCTAAGATATGACCTAGACAAAGACGAAGCTGACTGGGCTGACCTAGACGATACTCCAACTGGAAACTGTCTTGAAGCCACTAGCGGAATGGCAATCGAAGGTCTTGAAGGAGGAATATTCTTCCACGATACAAACCCACAAACAATTATCACAGCAGACACTACTCCTAGAGCAATAAACTGTGGTATCACACCTATCCTTGAAATCAACGTACCTGGTGGAACTCTATCTGGAACATACCACAACACTTTGACTTTCACTCTTACAACATACTAAGCACGTAATATCAAATACTTAAAAGGCACCTCTCTCGCGGGGTGTCTTTTTTATAAAAAATTCCCATCACTGCTCTCTGCTCCTTGCTAACTGCTGACTAAAACCATCACTACTGACTACTGACTCATTCCTACTAACTAAAAAAGGCTTTCCCGTGATGCCGCTAGCTCATTAAACACAGAATCCTGGTAACCAGGGTGGGTTACCGCATCTGGTCGCCACAGCGACTAGAGATGTTGGAATCCCTTAAGGATGGGGGTAGAGTTTGTGTTTTCAAAACCACGCGTACATCACAGAAAGCAACTCCAACTATACCGTCACTAAAACGAATAGTCAATTTTCTCAGAAGCTCCAGAAGAACCAATAATCTCAAGCTCAATAACACCAATCAACTCGTCATATTGATCAATATAAGTCTCCTTGATAACGCTCAAATCAAACTTCAAAGAAGTGCTGATATAAGCCTCACACATATCTCCATAGCCCTCATGTTTCAGATATAAATCAACTTGATCTTCATCTTCTGCAGACTGAAAACTTCCATCCCACAACAAATCAAAATCATGTTCTCCGCAGCCTCCACTATACCCAACATTCACATACAAGATATCTCCATCCAAAAACAAAACATCCTCATACATATCGTTCCCTAGCGAAAAACCATCATTATCCGATGGAATTGAATACACTGCCTGAACATCTTCTGCAGTACCATCAGAAACATCCGCTTCGTCCTCAAGATAGTTCACAAGATTGTCGATAATTTGCGCCATTTCCGCACGATTAACCGGATCTCCAGGCCGATAATACGCCCTATCTCCAACAACAATGCCCTTTTCTACAAGATTGTAAACAGCCTCTTCATACCAAATACCATCCTCCACATCCGCAAAATATTCAGTTGTTGCAATCGAAACCGGAACCACCAACACAACTAGGATGAAACTAATCAGTAATTTTTTCATAACACAAAAAGTTAAAATATGTCGCTCCCAGAGTAGCATAGTTAG
>CAZRWH010000006.1:46855-54012 GCA_964603905.1 uncultured Candidatus Peribacteria bacterium
GTTATCGCCAAAATCCCCGTACTAATCACAATGTACAAATACGAAATCACAAACCACAAAACCGAAACCCCAAAGATTTGTTTAACAAGAAATATATCCAGCACCACAAAAATCATGAAGTACATCGGCCCCTTATGCAAAAAGTTCATGTACTGACGATAATATTTCGAAGGGATAAAAGCGCCCAAAACCTTCGACCCATCAAGAGGCGGAAACGGAAGGAAATTAAACAAAAACAGAACAATCGAAAGCTGAAAAATAGCACCAAAAAGCCCACCAATCCACGCAAGCGACTCAACTCCAGACGTCATTATGTATTTGTAAGGAAGCGCCATAGCAAAAGCCAAAACCAAATTAGCAGCAGGACCAGCAGCCGCAGTAATAGCGCTGTCTCTAACAGGCTGCTTGAAATTCCCAGGATTAACAGGTACAGGCTTCCCCCATCCAAGACCAACCAAAAACAAAAGGATAGTCCCCATTGGATCCAAATGAGCCAAAGGATTAAGGGTCACACGCCCCTGATGCTTGGCCGTAGGATCCCCAAGATAATTAGCAGTCCACGCATGCGCAAACTCATGAAAAGTCAGAACAACCACGAGCGCCACGACTAAATATAAGAAATTATTCATGGACATATAGTACGGCGTGTTGGAGGTTTTGTGAAGACGCAGACGAAAAATGGCTTGCAAAACAGGTCTAATCAGATTAAACTCTCGATGCTCCGATTAAAGAGCAGTAATATTGAACGTTTTTACCAGAAAAACACCATCACTACTACTACCACTACAACTACTAACTACCTATACTATGTCTAGAAAATGTGAAAAATGTGGCAAATGTCCATCAACAGGACACAATGTCAGTCACTCAAACAGAAAAACTAAGAGAAGATTCCTTCCAAACATCATTACGAAAAAAATCTACGATCCAGCAAAAAACGTGCTAAAAAAGATGAAAATCTGTACACGTTGCCTACGAACAATGAGAAAGAACGGATAACAAATACTCCTCCGGCCAAGAACGAGAGGTTAAGACGCGAGCCTAACGGTTCGCGTTTTTTTATACCAAGACAAACGTTACATTCTTTGACTTCTCCTTCCCTTTGTCATTAGTAAAAGTAATCTTATGAGAAAACTCATTAGCACTTGATTTTGATGTAAGTCCAGCAACAAAAGAACCAATCTGATCCAATGAAACATGCACAGGAAAGCTACCAGGCCCTTTCACAGGACCAATAACCGCATCAAAACCGCCTTTTCCGTCAGGAGCCAATGACTTAAAAGCACCCTCTATCCCTAAAAGCTGCATTTTAAAACTACGTCCATTAATACGGAAATATTTCCCCATTATCTGCAAAACCTCACCACTACTAAGCACAAAAGCACACGACTCACCCTTTTCAAAATCAAACGATTCAGTAGGTGCTTCTTGAAAAGGTCCCGTACTCGCTTGCTCGGGCACAACAGGATCTTCACCTTCCTTTGGCTCACCTGCAGACAGTGCCATTTTTGCCTTTTCAACCTTCTGTAAATATTGAAACAAGCTAGCTCCCCCAGTAATCTCAGCCGAAGGATTTTCCTCAAGATATTTCTTGAGATCATCCTTGGTATTAATCTTGTATTTTTGCTTAATCAAAACGATGTCATCATCCTCTACTTTAATTCCTGACGGAACTTTTTTACTAGCAATCAACTGATCCACAACACCTTGATAATCATCCTTCAAAGTATTTAGTTCTTCCTTTCCTTTCTCAACAGCTTTCTTCACTTCCTCCTCCCCTCCTCCAGCAAAAGTCCCAACAATATTCAAAAACAATTCCTTCGCCGCTTTCGACGAATTCACAATAACAGTCAAAATAGCCGAAATTGTTGCGCTAGGAATAATCTTGCTAATCGCACTGTGAATCTCCTCAGACGTGAGATTGTCAGCCGCCGAAGAGTCCGAGGTTTCTGGCGTAGGAACCGCACTTTCCCCCTCCTCTTCAACCGATTCCAAAAGCTCATCTGCTTGTTTTCCAGACTCTTCCAACTCTTCATCTTTCGCTTTTTGAGCTTCGGCAACATCAGCCGCACGCTGTTTTTGAGCCTCAGCAGCCGCTTCTTCAGCAGCAGGATCCTGTTCTGAAACAGGTTCAGGAGTGCCAGCAGGTGCTTCAGGTGCATCACCAGGCTTTTCCGCCCACACAAATCTTTTTTCGAATAAATCCATGTTTATTGAGCCTTTCAGGCAAGTTATTGATTCCGCCAGAACCGCTTCGCTTTCTTGCGGTAGGTTCTGAAATATCAGTTAATTATACCAGAAAAAGCTAGATTAAACCAGGGAAGTAAGGTATAAAGTCCCCTGATTACATCACAAAAAACACGGAGAGGTCGCATAGTGGCTTAGTGCGCTCGCTTGGAAAGCGGGTAGACTCGCAAGGGTCTCGGGGGTTCGAATCCCCCTCTCTCCGCCAGTGTAGTAGCGAGATTTTTGATTAAAATAATTTCACCCATTCATCACTCCTCAAAAAGGCTCGTGGATCGGTACAGTGTCTTACGGCAGCATGCCTCACAAGCCAAGCAATATCGGAAAAACTAGCAAATTCTTCTTCTCCCAAGATTGCAGTAACATCAGCTTCCACTTTCCTCAAAAAGGCCCTCGGGTTTTTGCGATAATTCACAGCAGCATGCTTCACAATCCAAGGGGTGTCGGTAAAGCTAGCAAATTCCTCCTCTTTTAAGATCTCAGTCAAATCCGCTTTCATGTTTCTTAAAAAGGTTCGTGGGTTTTTGCGACGCACGACGGCATTCCTCACAATTCCAGGAGTATCAGAAAAACTAGCAAATTCCTCTTCTCTCAAGATTGTAGCAACATCAGCTTCCACTTTCCTCAAGAAAGCTCGTGGATCTTTGGGATGGCTTAAGACAGCAACTCTCGCAATCCAAGGAGTATCAGAAAAACTAGCAAACTCGTCTTCTTTTAAGATCTCGGTAAAATCCACTTTAAGTTTCCTCAAAAAGGCCCTCGGGTTTTTGCTATAATTTACAGCAGCATGCTTCACAATCCAAGGGGTGTCGGCAAAGCTAGCAAACTCTTCTTCAAAAAATTCCTGCCAATAGCTAAGCCCCCCATACGTCATAACCTTTTCTAACAATCGTGCATCAACTCTAATTCCATGTTTGTTAAATAACGCAATAACATCCTGTATTTCTGTCCAAAAATCAGCCAATTCATCACCTGTAATCGTTAAATATTCCGCTTTTTTCTTGGACTTCAAATAACCCTTTACCATTTTTCCATAAATACCAGAAAACAAATTTGCAAACTCTTCACCCTCGTAATCATCACACATAATTTCAAATAAAGTATCTATTCTGCCTAATACTTTTCTTACCTCGTCATCAACTTGCGAGAGAATAGCCCTGTCTTTTGGCACAACTTTGCCTACCATCGATGCCTCTCCATTACGCAACATTGCGCGAGTTCTAGCCAAAGTACCACCCGTAACTTTTCTCAAAAAAGCCCTAGGATCTTTAGGATGCCTTACAACAGCATATCTCACAACCCCAGGGGTCTCAGCAAAACTAGTAAATTCTTCTTCCCCCAAGATTACAGCCACATCACATTCCACTTTCCTCAAAAAAGCTCGTGGAGATTTCCGGTGATTTACCGAGGCATATCTCACAATTCCAGGAGTATCTACAAAACTAGCAAACTCCTCTTCTCCTAATATATTATCAACATCAGCTTCTACTTTTCTCAAAAAAGCTCGTGGGTTTTTGCGACGCACGACGGCATGCCTCACAATTCCAGGAGTATCTACAAAATTAGCAAACTCCTCTTCTCCTAATATATTATCAACATCAGCTTCTACTTTTCTCAAAAAAGCTCGTGGATCTGTAGGACAATTTATGACAACATACCGCACAACTCCAGGGGTATCGGCAAAACTAGCAAATTCTTCTTCTCCCAAAATTCCATCCATATCAGCTTTTGCTTTCCTTAAAAAAGCTCGTGGAGATTTACGGTGCTTAACAATAGCATGTCGCACAATCCCAGGAGTTTCAGTAAAACTAGCAAACTCTTCTTCAAAAAATTCCTGCCAATAAATAAGTCCCCCATAAGTCATAACCTCTTCTAACAATCGTGCATCAACTCTAACTCCATGTTTGTTAAATAACACAATAACATCCTGTATTTCTATCCAGAAATCAGCCAATTCATCACCTGTAAGTGCTAGATCTCCAGCTTTCCTCTTGGCCTTTAAGTACCCCTTTACCATTTTTGCATAAATACCAGAAAACAAATTTGCAAAATCTTCCCCCTCGTAGTCATCGCAAATAACTTTAAACAAAGAGTCTATTTTGCCCACTACTTTTCTTACCTCGTCATCAACTTGCGAGAGAATAGCCCTGTCTTTTGGCACAACTTTTCCTCCGGTCGATGCCTCACCGTTACGCAACATTTCACGAGTTCTGGAAAAAGTATTAACTGTCATAATGTCTGAGCAAATAAAGACTCGAATATTAACACAAAGACCCCGGCAGGTCAAGCGCCAGCCTGCCTAAACAAGCACTTCAAAAACCCCTACAACTCCGCCTCCGGAAACTTCTGCCTCAGTATCTCCAAACACGCCGTCTTCACCTCAGCCATTGTCGTAAAAACATGCGCAGGCTTCACCATTTTAGGATGGCGCCTCCCTGCAACATCTTCTCTTGTAGCACGATATTTTTCCGGCATTTCAAAAGGCCACAAAACCTTAAGCTCAAAACATGTTTCCCTAACCAAAACCTTTACAGCAACCCTCATCTTCTCACGAGATTCCGGAGTAATGACAACAGCAGCTGGACGAGGACGATCAATTAAATTTTGTAAATCTTCAAGCCTGTCAGAGTCATACATCGATGAATACAAAGGCATCCAACCGCCATCGGTATAAGCCCTGCACGCATCATTACACGCCTCCGCCGCCTTATGCCCATCCGGGAAATAAGCCCCACTAGGAAATGAGTACGCTCTACCTTCTCTCTCCCAATCAAGGGCAGAAACAAGAACATAATTATCCATTCCAGCATCTTTTCGTGTCACGCCATGTCCCAGAGAAGCATCAATCTCAAACTCCTCACCATTGTTCCCATTAAAAACCGCCACCTGTGGAACCAACATCCACGACTCTTGCTTAACATTTACATGCAATTCTCCATGAGAATACTGTTTTGATTCTGGGTTTGTCATTAATTTTTCAATTGATTTTTAGGGTAGAAATCATACCGCTTTTCAAAAACCAGTCAACAACCCTTCTCGACAAATCGCTTTCCATTTCTGTATAATCGTTGTCGAAACTACATCGCATAACCACTAAACCATGCAAACAAAAAACAAATGGCTCATAGGAGCTTCAGGATTCCTAACGCTCATCATTATAGGACTTTTCATATGCTCAGACTGCGGATATTTCGGTGCTTTCAAAGCTGGACCTTCCGCATCTAACAGCGGACCTTCAGTGGCAGATACTGTAGGAGTTTTTGACACAACTCCAGGAAGCAAAAACCCCGGAATGCCTGGTCTAAGCAGCGTAACAGTTGCTGACGCAGGACTTGATGGAGATGAAATTTACGCGGAAATTTGCTGGAACGTACTTTCAACAACAGACCAAACAGTAATGGCAGGATTCGGAGTACAAACAGAACCAGGACGATATTCTTATTCAAATATAGCAGTACACATGCAAGCAGGAACAAGATGTACTACTACAAACATGCCAACTTCAGTATCTGACATGGGCCTAGAAACAGGAGAAACTTACCCACTTGAAGTAATAGCGATACCATACGACAGTAGCTCAATACCGACAGGATCGGATCTGACAGACGCAATTGCTAACCAAACAGACGGATATTTCGGAACAACTTTCGAAATACCTTTCTCGGTCGAAATCAAAAACGCTGACATCGCAACAGATTATGCAGCATTTATCTCAAGAGTTTGTAAAAGCGACCTAACGGATAGAGAAATTGTGCCTGTTTCTTTCTCAACCAATGGCCACACAGAGACAACCACAGTCACCCTAACACCTGCAGATTCATGCGGACCTGCTGTTGTTGAAATAGACAATTTTGGAGAAATCATACCTTACACAACTCACGGACTATCTGTAGAAGCAGAAGGAGCAGTTTACGAATCAACTTACGAAATCATCCCAGATGTATCTATCGGCGACGTAGAATTCACAGCTACAGGAGCTACTGCCGAAGTATGTACTGCCGGAGTAACACTGAACGGAAAAACAACAGCAGTCGAATTCAAAGTTGACGGTAAGTTCACAGAGAACGTGGGAATAACACTGCCAACAGGAACAACATGCGAAACTGTTGAGGCAGAACTCGACCTAAGCCTACTCGAAACAGGTGATGTTTTAGAAGTTCGATCAGAATATCCAGGAACAGAATCAGTTGAAATAAACAACCTCGGAACAGCAACTTACTAATGAAAAAATTCGCAATAATAGGAAGTCTCTTCCTTCTCACAGCATGCAACCAAGTTGCGCCATATTCCGTCGTAGATGAGCACCCTCACGATGAGAATTGCTTCTCTCAAGGACTAATCATAGAGAACGAAACAGTTTATGAAAGCTGCGGACATTACGGCGGCTCCAAAATCCAATCAGTAGATTTAAAAACTGGCAAAATCCTTCTCTCAAAAGAGATAACCTCTCAATATTTCGCAGAAGGATTAACAGAAATAGAAGACCAGCTTTACCAATTAACTTGGCGTGCAAACACAGGCTTCATTTACAACAAAGACTCTCTCGAAAAAACCGGCCAATTTGAATACGAAACAGAAGGATGGGGACTCACATACGACGGCTCCAATCTAATTCTCAGCGACGGCACACCAACTCTGTACTTCATCGAACCAGGAAGCTTTGAAACAACAAGAACCATCGAAGTAACAAGAGACGGTATCGGCGTCCAAAACATCAACGAACTTGAATACATAAACGGCCAAATCTACGCCAACATTTGGCACTCCAACGACATCATAATAATCGACCCTACAACAGGAGAAGTCGAAGAAACAGTAAACCTATCGCACCTGAGCAAATCGCTCAACAAAGCCGCAGAAACAATGAACGGTATCGCTTACCGGGAAGAAACCAACACAATCCTAGTCACAGG
>CAZRWH010000006.1:54112-58431 GCA_964603905.1 uncultured Candidatus Peribacteria bacterium
ATCAGCAGTGCTCATAGTTATTTGAGGCCGTACATGCTAGGCCGAAAATAACAGGAAACGATGCCACGCAAGAGCTACATAAACGTTTTCGCCATGGGCGAAAACACCATCCGAAACATTAGGGTTAAACTGTTAGCGAAAGAGTATCTGCAGCGCTACATATTTTTGAGAGCGTACATGCTAGCTCGAAAAAATAAGTAAGCGAAGCCACGAAAAAGCTAACAGTTTAATCCCCCTCGCCAAAAAGCCACATCCCAAAAGGGAGCGGCATATTCTTGGCAAGTTTTTGAGATCAATTACTCTGTAGCTTCCTCAGCCACTTCTTCCTCAGTAGTTTCTTCAACTACTTCTTCTTCCTCCATAACTTCTTCTTCAACAACTTCTTCCGCCATTTCTTCTTCCATAACCTCTTCTTCAACAACTTCGTCAGTTGTTACTTCCTCCTCAGCAACTTCTGTAGCTTCGCATCCTAGAGCGAACATAAGAAGTAGTAGAGACATTCCCGCTAGTAGTTTTTTCACAGCTATTTGGGTTTAAAGAATAATGCGGATGGATTGTAATAGATTTGAAACAACAAGTAAACAGTTTTCGCAACCTGATTTAACGTGCTAAAATAGGCGCCGACCTCAGATCAAGCGAAAAAATGAAAATCTTATCAAAAAACAAGAAGGCACTCCACGACTACGAAGTAATCGAGAAATGCGTAGCTGGGATCGTATTAACAGGCCCTGAAATAAAGGCTTTACGAAGCGGACAATGCAACTTAAAAGGCAGTTATATTTCGCTAAAAAGCGGTGAAGCATGGACCCAAAATGTACATATTGGACTTTACAAACATGCCAATTTAAAGGATTACGACCCTTTGAAACCACGCAAACTTTTGCTTTCAAAAAAAGAAATCGGAAAATTGACTTCCCAAGAAGCACAAAAAGGTATTACAATCGTGCCTCTCGACATTCATCTCAAGAATAATTTCGCAAAGATGACCATCGGGATCTGTAGGGGTAAAAAACTCCACGACAAGCGCGCCGACCTGAAGAAAAGAGCACAACAGAAAGAGATCAACCAAACACTCAAGCGCTACCAATAATTACTGACTCATTCCTACTGACTACTGACTAGTCTATGAAGAAAACATACGATGAATTAATCAAAGGCCTCAAGGAAGAGGTGAAAAAGACCGGAATGACCAAAGCTGTCATAGGTCTTTCAGGAGGAATAGATTCCGCAGTAACGCTAAAAATAGCGGTCGATGCACTCGGTGCAGAGAACGTCACAGCTATTTTGATGCCAGAGATTGGGCTCACAAACCAAGTAAATACAGATCACGCTAAATTATTAGCAGACCATTTCGGCGTAACAAACTATCTCCAACCAATTAATTCACTACTCATAAGCTTCGGCTTTGTACCTTGGGGACAATCACAAATAAGCCAGATGAACCTGCGCGCACGAATAAGAATGACTTTGCTATACCATTACGCGAACACGGTAAACGCCCTAGTCCTTGGGACCTCAAACAAGAGCGAAATACTTCTAGGGTACGGCACAAAATTTGGTGACCTGGCAGCTGACATTGAAGTAATAGGGAGTCTTTGGAAAACAGATGTAATCGCAATAGCAAAACACATCGGACTACCACAAGAACTAATCGACAAAAAACCTTCAGCAGAACTTACCCCAGGACAAAACGACGAAGACGAATTAGGCGCACCATACACAAAGCTCGACTTAATTTTACGACTATACGAAGAAGGCCTAGATGCTGACGAAATCATTTCTAGAGGATTCGAATCTGCTTTAACGCAAAAGACGCTAAAGCGAGTCGCCGCCAACGAGCACAAACGAGCATTGCCGCCAGTAATCGAAATCAGCAAAATCAAAAAAGGAAAAGTAACAGCACCAAAACAAGAGAAAAAGACTGAACCAGAAACGCCTCCACCAGCACCACACCCAGACCAACAACCGTTGTTTTAAAAGAAACAACAGTGATAGGATAAAACTACTCACTTCTCATCACTCACTACTCACTAAATGAAAACCGCACTCTTCATCGGCCGTTTCCAACCTTTTCACCTTGGACATATGGATGCCTTTAAACAAGCAATCAACGAAAACGACCGGGTAATAATTGGTATCGGAAGCTCAGAACAAAACTACACCGAAGACAACCCTTTCACTGCCGGGGAAAGATTTGAAATGATCGAAGCCACCCTAAAAGCAGAAGGAGTTCCATGCGACAAATACATCATTATTCCAGTTAGAAATATCGACAACTTTTCACTTTGGGCCTCTCATGTAAAACTGCTTTGTCCAGAGTTTCAAACCCTCTACACAGGTTCTCACATAGTAAAAGAACTTTTTGAAAAACATGCACCAGACATCGAAGTTCGAGACCTAAAACCAAACATACAAGTCAACGCAACAGAAGTAAGAGACAAAATATTGTCAGACGATGCATCTTGGGAAAAGCTTGTCCCAACACAAGTCGCCAAATATTTGAAAAACAAAAACGCATCTGCGCGCCTTCGAGACGTGAGATTACCGAGGAAATAATTTTAGTGAACAGTGAATAGTGAACAGTGGACAGTTAGTGCCTTGCTCATTTAAACTACAGTCATAATTTACTGACTACTGACTAACTCCTACTGACTATGTTAAACCCACACATCTTCCGCGCTTACGATATTCGTGGAATCGCGCACAACCCAACATGCGACAAACCTGTAGACATCGACCCTGATGGAGCCGAACTAATCGGAAAAGGTTTTGGAACATATTTAATCAGAATTTACGAAGAAAAATCACCAGAAGTTGTTGTTGGAATGGACATGAGGCTCTCAAGTCCAGACCTACAAAAAGCTTTTATAAAAGGGCTCACATCAACCGGCTGCAACGTTACAGAAATAGGCGAAAGCACATCTCCTCTCCTCTATTACGCTGTTCACAAATACGAATTTGACGGAGGCTGCAATATCACAGCAAGCCACAATCCAAAGGAGTACAACGGATTCAAACTACTAGGACGAGGAGGACACTCAATATGTGGAGATGAGCTACAAGAAGTCCTTGGACTAATACAAGACCTAGATTTTGAAGAAGGGTTAGGACAAACAAGAAAAAAAGATGACGTCTTCAACGACTATCTCGAAGAAGTTGCAGAAAAAATCGAATTAAAAAGACCATTAAAAGTTGTTGTTGACGCTGGGAACGGAATCGCAGGACTATTCGCACCAGAACTACTAGAAAAACTTGGATGCGAAGTAATAAAAATGTATTGCGAGCCAGACGGCAATTTCCCAAACCACGAAGCCAACCCAGAAGACGCAGAGAACCTTTCAGAGCTATCTGAGCGCGTCGTAGCAGAGGGGGCCGACCTTGGAGTCGGATTCGATGGAGACGGCGACAGAGTAGGAATTATTGACGAAAACGGAAAACACTACCATTCGGACGTAACTTTGATACCAATTGCACGTGACCTGCTAACATACACACCAGGAGCAAATATCGTATTCGACATAAAAAGTTCCAAAGTCCTAGAAAACGACATCGCAGACAAAGGAGGAAACCCGGTACGAGCAAAGACCGGACACTCTTTCATTGAAAAAACAATGCAGGACATTGGAGCACCACTAGCTGGAGAAACCTCAGGACACATGTTCTTCGGTAAAACCTACTACGACTGGTACGGATTCGACGATGCTATGTTCGCAACAGCGGTAATCCTCAGGATTTTATCAGAAACAGATCAGCCATATTCAACTCTATTCAATGACCTTCCAGAAGTTGTAAATACACCAGAAATCAAAGCTCACTGTCCAGACGACAAAAAATTCCAACACATCGAAAAAATCGCAGCCCACTTCGATGATCTTTATGACTGCATCACAATCGACGGAGCGTTCATAAATTTCGACAAAGACTCATGGGGAGCAATCAGATGTTCCAACACAACCCCATGCATGACAATAAGGTTCGAAGCACCAACCAAAGAAAGACTAAAAGAAATCCAAGCAATTATGCACGAACATATCAAAGACTATGAGGACATCGATACGTCATGGTATGATTCTGACTAGATTAACGTTAAAATATGGGCATTTTCGGACCAATCTCAATCTTGATCGCAATAATCGTATTCTTGATATACGCAGGACTCGCGATTTACCACGCCCTAAAATTCCGCCACATCAGCAAAAGAACACTGTACCTGACATATTTCTTTATTGGGTCGAGCACATTACTTCTGATATTTATAATCATCAGCACAGCCAGTATTGATTGGACTTAATTTTAGTGGACAGTGAACAGATGACAGT
>CAZRWH010000007.1:0-7043 GCA_964603905.1 uncultured Candidatus Peribacteria bacterium
TACGCATATTCAACTTTCTGCAGGTCGCCTCCAGGGGCAACCAATTGTGGTTTTTTCATGTTTTAAGTGTCTTATTGTAAGTAAAACGGAGAAAGCCTACCAAACATTCAACAAAAAATCTATAATTCATTCCGCTATGAACACAAAAACACTTAAATGGGCCCCACGAATACTGACAATTGCATTCATTTGCTTTATCAGCATGTTCGCATTCGACACACCGATTACAAGCATCGGGTTTTGGATTCATTTAACGCCCAGCTATCTATTAACCGGACTGCTGATTTTGGCTTGGAAAAAGCCAAAAATCGGTGGGATTGCATTTTTAATACTAACAGTAATATTCACATTTTGGTTCGATTTATACAAAGACATTATTGTTTTTCTCTTAATCGGACTGCCACCACTAATAACAGGAGTATTATTCCTGATTGATTCCAAAACTAGAAAACAACCAACTTCTACTGACTAATTCCTAATTCCTACTGACTGCCATGGCAAAAACCAAATACAAAAAATACGTCGAAGACATGTTCGCTCAAAACCAAGAGAAAATGATGCGATTCATGATTCTTAATCAAGACTACGGATCTGACAAAAAAACTCACAAAGAACAGTTCGACCACGACGGACTCGAGATTCAAGAAATCGTCGAAGAATGGTGCAATAAACTTTGCCATCAGATGGAGAAAGGACAAAACAACCAATACTCAAATAAGCTCGCAGACAAATTCCTAGCCGAAGTTCAAAAATACTTCCCGTACTATCACGAGATTGGGATGAAGATCAGAACAATCTAGTCAACAATATCGAATCCTACCGCTGAAAGCCACTTGACCATATCTTCACGAGGCAAACTTGCTGTTACCTCAGTGTTACCATCTTCTGTAGGCTTAACCAAAGCACCTCCTGGAAAAGCAAATGCTGGAGCAATTCCAATACCGTGCTCACCTTCCACAACAACAGTAGAAGAAACCGTAGTCTCAGCAGGTTTTCTAGATTGAACGCTCGCATAAGATGAAGTTGCCGGCGCTTTCGCCCCCCCAATAAGATCACGCAAAACATCTTTGCCAATTTCCATAAAAAATCCCGCTGTTTCTCTCAAATTACTAGGTACTGCAAGCATAATGATATTGTTTTATTAAATTCAAGACCAGACTTTAACATCAAACCTGCAGTACGTCAATAGACACTCCCAGAAATAATGTATAAAATCGAGCCATGAAATACGACTTCCTCGTTATCGGGTCAGGAGCAGCAGGGCTAAATTTCGCCCTTAACGCAGCCAAACACGGCAAAGTTCTTGTTATTACAAAAGCTAAAATCTCCGATTCCGCAACCGAGAAAGCTCAAGGAGGAATAGCGGCAGCAACAGATCCACAAGACAGCATAGATTCACACATTGAAGACACTTTGAAAGCCGGCCATCACAAAAACGACAAAACAGCAGTAAAACACATCATTAAACGTGGTCCACAAACAATCGAATATCTCACCTCTCTAGGAGTAAATTTCAGTAAAGACCTACGCCGTGAAGGCGGTCACAGTCACAGAAGAATTCATCATGTCGGAGACAACACAGGAGATGCAATTCAACAAGCTTTAATCAAAGCTGTAAAACAACAAAAAAACATAGAAATACGCGAAAACACCCGTGCAATCGAACTCATCAAAGAAAATGGAAAAGTCATAGGAGCACAAACAAATACTGGTGATATCTTTGCAAACTCAGTGATATTAGCAACAGGAGGAATCGGACAAAAATTTGCAAAAACAACCAACCCCAAAATATCAACCGGAGATGGAATCGATATGGCGAAAAAAGCGGGCGTCAAACTACAAGACATGGAATTCATCCAATTTCACCCGACAGTACTAAACGCACCAGGAAAACCAAGCTTCATGCTAACAGAAGCATTACGAGGTGAAGGTGCTCATCTACTAAACGAAAAAGAAGAAAGATTTGTAGACGAACTACTTCCACGCGACACAGTTTGTAAAGAAATGGAGAAACAGAAAGAAGTTTTCCTCGACATAACACACAAAGAACCATCTTGGATACGCGAACACTTCCCATATGTTTACAAAAATCTCCTCAAATACGGATTTGACTTAACATTCGACAAAATACCAATCGCACCAGCAGCTCATTACCTATGTGGAGGCATCGCAACAGACCTTCAGGGACGCACTTCCCTGCCAGGACTATACGCATATGGCGAAACAGCAAGAACGGGCATACATGGATCAAATAGACTTGCATCAAACTCCTTACTAGAAGCTATCGCATTAACTACTGAGATCCCTCAGGAGCTACAGGAATAATTAGATCTTCACATACGACGTTCTCACCTTGAAGCTCACAAGACTGAACATACGCTATATCATCAAAAGCCCATACAACTTCTCCAAGAGGAGTAATAGTATAAGATTCTTGGTACGCCCCACAGTCCTTTAATCTAGTTTCCATTACAATACTGCAGTCTTTAGCATCTCCATAAGCAAAAGTACCACTCATCTTCCAATCAGATAAATCTGTACGACAAGGAACACTGTGTACAGAATGTGAACGTCGTTGTTGATAGTCCTCAATAATAGTTTCTGAATCTCCAAAACCACTAATACAAACCTGCTTAACCATATCACGCCTCATCTGATCCAAATTCAATCCTTCAATAGCAGGCTGCATTTGCATTGGCTGAGGCCTTTGATCATTAACCACACAAGCAATCAAAGCAGCAATACACATAACTCCAACTGCACAAGATGCATAACCAGACCTTTCTAACAGTTTTTTCATGAGGTAATTGTTATAAAAACTAGACGCAATAAAACCACAAAACAAAAGAGCGGTCAACCCCATGTTGAAAAAATCCTCCTAGGGATTAAATCAGATAAGATACGCAGTTCTGCAGTAAATTCTTTAAGCGAGACGTGCTAATGGTACGGCGAAGCTTAAGAGTTTGCGAAGAACAAGTCTAAAAGATTAACTTGGCGGAGTCTCTGACTTTGTCAGAGAGCAGGCCAAGTTAACAGATTACTAATTTGACAGCTAGGAAGCCATCTTCATCGCCTGGTCTTCTAGAGTCAATTTATCAACAATATCTTCAATATACCCACTCATAATTTTTGGCAAGTTGCTGAAGTTCGCCTTAATTCTATGATCCGTAACTCTATCTTGAGGGAAGTTATAAGTTCTAATCTTATCACTTCGATCTCCAGAACCTATTTGAGCGAGACGTTTTTCCCCTATTTCTTTCGCCCGCTTTTCTTCTTCGGCAGCATAAATACGAGACCTTAATATTCTCAAGGCCTTAGTCTTGTTTTTAAGCTGAGATTTCTCATCCTGGCACGAAACAACAATGCCTGTAGGAACGTGAGTCATACGAACAGCTGAATCTGTCGTATTTACAGACTGACCTCCACATCCTTGAGCACGAAAAACATCGATTTTAAGATCCGCATCTTTGATTTCAACATCAAACTCCTCCGCCTCCGGCAAAACCACCACAGAGGCCGCAGAAGTGTGAACACGTCCCTGACTTTCGGTAGCAGGAATCCTTTGAACACGATGAACTCCACTTTCATACTTCATACGCCCATAAGCACCAGCTCCATCAACCTTAAAAGAAGCTTCTTTAATACCGTGATCACTATCATTTTTACTCATTAACTCAACCTTAAACCCTTCACGTTCAGCAAATTTCATATACATTCGCATAAGCTCATCTGCAAAAATCGAAGCCTCCTCTCCACCAGCACCAGCACGAATCTCCATAATACAGTTCTTGCTGTCATTTGGATCTTTAGGTAAAAGCTCAACCTTAAGCGCTTCCTCTATCTCCGGCATACGATCCTTAGCCGCCTTAAGCTCCTCTTTTATCATCTCTTTCATCTCATCATCAGATTCAACCTCAAGCATTTCTTCAGAATCAGAAATGGTTTTAGCAACTTCTTTAAATTCACGGAAGAGATCAACAACAGACTCAAGCTCCTTACGTTTACGAGCCAATTTCGTATACTCCTCTTGATTCGAGATTATTGCAGGATCAGAAAGCTGTTTTTCAATAGCTAAAAATTCATCTTCCAAACCTTGCAGCTTATTTACTTGATTATCGTCAATCATACAAATGAGATTATAAAATTTCTATCCAAACCGGCCAAATCTCGACCTATTTCAATATTAACATCCGGAAATTTTTCCGCAACCAAACTCTTAACAGCTTCGCCTTGCAGACACCCTATCTCTCCAAAAATAAATTTCGGTGACATTCCATACTCCTTAACCTGGTCAAAAAGCCTGCCGTACAAGCTCAAACCATCTTCACCCCCATAAAGCGCCGAATCAGGCTCATATTTAGCAACATTTTCATCAACGAACTCATACAAGTCTCTGCCAATATAAGGCAGATTAGCAACAATAATATCAAAATCCTCATCTTTAAATGGCTCTAGCAAATCACCACACCTCAAAACCACATCCGCCTCGTTCTTTTCAATATTAATGCTCGCAATATCACAAGCGTCTCTCTCAATTTCAGAAGCAAAAACCTTCAGGCACTCACTGTTTTTAGCCAAGCTAACAGCTATCGCTCCAGACCCAGTTCCAACATCAATCACTTGTACACTTTTTTTACTCGCAAACACCGGATCTCCACTTACAGAAAGGACTTTTTCAACCAGTAATTCTGTCTCAGGACGAGGTATCAAAACCCTTTTATCAACACAAAACTCAATACCATAAAACTCCTTATTCCCCGTCAAATACGCAACAGGCTCACCTTGCAAAAACCTAGTCCAAACAGAGTGAAAAGATCGCACTTCTTCAGCACTCAAATCATAGTCAACATTCGACACAACCCATTCCCGTGATTTCCCCAAAGCATCTGCCATAAGAACCTCTGCCTCAAGCAGCTTTTTATCCCTGCGTGCCTTGTTAAGTATTCCAGAAATTTTCATCAAAAAAAATTCAAAGAGAAAGATCTCTCTCGACCTTCAATTTTCGACTCTCCACTAGTAGTGCTTTTTCTTCGCCCTAATCGCTCTATAACGAGCACTAACAACAGCATATTCTCTCTGTTGTCTTTTCGAGTTCTTCTTCACACGAAACTTGCGTCTCTTTGATTCCATAAGAACACGGCTCTTAGACATAACCTTCTTATAAAGGTTAATAAGTCGATCGTTCGAAACTTTTTTGTGCTTTTTTACTCCAATCATAGCGAATTAAGCTCCTTTCAGATTAAATGATTTTAAGTTCGGAGTAATTCTACAGATTGACAATCAAATGTCAAACTTCTTTTTAAGTTTTTTCCAAAATTTCATAACATCATCTGAAATTGCATAGACTTCACCTGATATAACTTTGAAAACAGCACAGTCATATTCGTCATCTGAATGCACATCTTCTTGAAGCATCCAGTGATCACCTTCAAGCTTCTTAAACAGATATGAAGCTTCATCTTTTGCAAGAGTATTAATGCTTTTTATGGTCTGTCTAAAATCTTGAAGAGTTGCTACGAATATATCAGCAGGCGCTTCAAACGAAAGCTCAGCCTCCATATCATCCGAATTGTAGTCGAAGAAAAATTCCATTTCAGTAATTTTTTGTTTTCCAAACATTATAATACAAAAACGAGGGCAAGTCAAGCCGCAGGTAGTAGTAGCTGTAGTGGTAGTTGTAACAGTTTTTGGCTCTGCCAAAAAACAGGACTATTCGGTAGTTCGCTAATACATACTAAGCCTTTAAATTAGATGAAATACGCAGTTTGCAGATAATCATTTATAAGCTTAGGGAACCAAAAAACCGCCACCTCTGCAGGCGCCGGCTTTCTGGGAAAAACAAAAAACTTACTTTCGTAAGCAATTTTAATCCACAAACCTAAATCCATAAACCTCCCACTCGTGATAAACTCCTTCAATCCAATAAACTTCCATCGGCCACACTCCAGTGTCATCTATAAAGTTACCACCAAGAGTCCTGTAATCATAAGTTCCATCATTCCAAATCTCGATAGAGTTAGCATCGAAATCTTGGTATGTATATAGATAGTCTTCCAAGATCAGGTTCACAAAATCCTCATAAGTAGTAACCGCTTGGAATTCAGGTGATGTCATGTTGTAAGCAGCATCATCATATCCGTCAGCAATTAACTGAAAGAATGCGTCTGTCATAGTTTCTGTCTCTTTCATGGTCTCAGTACAACCCATAAGGAAAAAAGTACTGACGAGAAGAACACCGACGACAGCTTTTTTAGCGAAATTGTTCATAAAAATGGTGTTAAGAATTACGCTAAAAACAATGTACCAAATTGCCACGCATTATAACAACCCTAAATGTCTAGGTTCTTAACCTTCTTAGCATGAGTTTGGATAAACTTCTTACGAGGAAGAACTTCAGATCCCATCAAGGTATCAAAAACCTTGTCAGCTCTTTCCGCATCTTCGATCGTAACACGAAGCATACTTCGTCTTTCAGGATCCATAGTTGTTTCCCAAAGCTGGTCAGGGTTCATCTCACCAAGACCTTTATATCGTTGAATAGAAATTTTCTGATCAGGGTTCATCGTCTTAACAATCTCTTCTTTCTCCTCATCATGATAAGCATAGGCCATCTTGCGCCCTTGAGCGACCTTATACAGAGGTGGCTGAGCAATATAAAGATGTCCACGCTCGATAAGAGGCTTGAAATAACGGAAGAAAAGAGTCAGAAGCAGTGTCCGGATATGAGCTCCATCAACATCGGCATCCGTCATGATTACAATCTTGTTGTAACGCAATTTATCCGGGTCAAAAGTCTCCCCTACACCAACACCAAGTGCGATGATAAGAGCTTTGATTTCGTTGTTACCCAAAATTCGATCAAGTCGAGCTTGCTCAACATTAAGAATCTTACCTCTAAGAGGCAAAATAGCTTGAAAATCACGGTTTCGCCCTTGTTTTGCAGATCCACCAGCAGAATCACCCTCCACAATGAAGAGTTCAGCAGTATCCGCATCCTTGGTCGAACAATCAGCAAGCTTACCAGGCAAAGTCATACCTTCAAG
>CAZRWH010000007.1:7143-20909 GCA_964603905.1 uncultured Candidatus Peribacteria bacterium
AGGTTGCCATCTTTTTCTTTAAGCAACTCATTCTTACGAGCATATGAGTTAACAATACGAGTAAGAGCCGACCTAAAACCTGTAAGGTGCATACCACCTTCAGTTGTGTGAATGTTATTCGCAAAAGTATAAACAGTCTCTTGGAACGACTGAGTGTATTGAAGAGAAACCTCAACAACTCCCTCAGGAACCTCTTTCTCAAGATAAACAATCTCACTTCCAATAGCCTCTTTATTCTTGTTGATATGACGAACATAAGATTTGATACCACCTTCAAAATAAAATTGATATTTCTTGTCTTCACGCTCATCGACAACCTGAATATTAACACCTTTCGTTAGATAAGCCTGTTGTCTCAAACGGTTCACAATAATATCCCATTTAAACTCTGTAGACTCAAAAATTTCAGGATCCGGAGTAAAAGAAATCTTCGTTCCAGTCTTTTCCGCATCACCAACAACTTTCAAGTCACAAAGCGCATCTCCACGACTATATTCTTGGAAATGGATCTTTCCATCACGATAAATCTCAGCTTTCAAATTGGTAGAAAGAGCATTAACAACAGATACACCAACACCATGAAGACCACCAGAAACCTTGTACCCACCACCTTCACCAAATTTACCTCCGGCATGAAGAACTGTAAGAACAGTCTCAAGCGCAGACTTACCTGTTCGCGAATGCTTATCAACCGGAATACCACGACCATTATCTTCAACCGACAATGAACCATCTGCATGAATCGCCACCACAATATTGTCACAGTGACCACCCATCGCTTCATCAATAGCGTTGTCAACGATTTCCCAAATTAGATGATGCAAACCAGCAACATCTGTTGTACCGATATACATTCCAGGACGCTTCCGAACAGCCTGAAGCCCCTCGAGAACGGTTATGTTATCAGCACTGTATCCCTTCTGTTCAGCCATATTATTTTTAGTTTTATGTTTAAAGACCTGCGTATTTTAACACACAAGAGATTTTTTCAAAAACTGAAAGTCATTTTCAAAACGAACCAAGAAATTCATCCACTTTAAACTCCCCCTCAACCTCTTCACCATCCACAGAAACACCGGTAATCACATCCTCATCAGTCCAAACAGCGAAATCAACACTTGATTCTCCAATCAAAACTCCTTCAACATAAAAGAAGTCCGAATCAAGATCCCAAGAAACAACATTATCTTCTGTTATAACAATTCCATACTCAGCCAAATACTCAACCAGCAAGGATATCGCCAACTTTTCCGAATAAGAAAGAATCCTGCCCTCCTCATCTTGCTCACCAACCTCAACTTCAATCTCCTCAACAATATCCAAGCCCAAAACAACGGCCTCAAGGTTTTCCAAATGAACACCGGTAGTAAATCTCGAATCACCAACGACAAGGTCATAAATCAGCTTGCTATCTCGATCGTACTTAGCCTCAAAAGCTTTACCTCCAATCTCGCCGCCTTGAATCTCAAAAAGACGATATGCACTATCCCCTACAGACACAATCGCACTGTAAGAAACGCCTAAAGCATCCAGATCCCCATAAACAACATCCTTAGCTTCCGACAAAGTCAAAGAGGTCTCTTCTCCAGCACCCAAATGAAGACTTTGCAAATAAGCCTTGAGATCATCAACATCTTGCTCTTTCTCCAAGAACTCATCAAAACGCTCCTGGAATGTCCCTCCAAGGCTCGTATATTCAACCGAATTAATGAACTGGACAATCAGCCACCCCTCATCAATTTGCTCTTCATAATAAGACAAGACAGCAGCCTCAGAAGTTATTTCATCAAGTAATATCTCAGCATTTTCAAGAAGCAGAATCAAGACATCAGTCGCATTATCGATAGTTATACCTCTTTCTTCAACAAGGTCTTCAATTTTATTTACAACCTTAATTTTACTAGAAATAAAAGCTTGCCTCTCCTCATCCAAATCGACCCCAGAAATCGCAACTCTAAATACAGCCTGCTCAAAATTCTCCAGAAGATCAAAGTATTCAGAAACATAGAAACCGTCCTCATTAGTAAGAAGAACTGAAAGAAGTTCACGCTCCTCACTAATATCTCTCCTAAACACCGTCAAATCAGATACTGACATCCCTAAGAAATCCCACCATCCACGCTCATATTCGGAGAAAGCTTCTTTTGCCAAAGCAACTTCCCCATCAGAAACCAAATCATACATTTCATTAAGTCTATCTCTCAAAATAACCAAATTACCTTCATCAGAACCTCCCCAAAGAAGTTCACGCAAATAAGATTTAACCGGATACAAATCATCACCATATACTGAACTATTAAGAACCACATTCAGATAACTCAAGTAAGCTCTGTATTCCTCAGAAGAAACGGTACCAGTAGGCAGCATCTGCAACCTCTCAAGAGCTTCTAATTCCTCACCTCTCACACTCAAATAAAGAGCCTGATTCAAATATTTCAAGGTATCACTTTCCAACCAATCCGCTCCACGCGACTCAGAAAAAGTCAGCAAATCACGAAGATTCATAACAAAATCGTGGATACTCGCCGCCAAACTTCCCTCTTCATAACCGGCATCATAATCACGTCTCACAATAGACTCAAAATCGCTCAGAATCCCACGATACCTCGAGTCATCATTGGTAATATAATCACTCCAAAAAGACTTCCATTGATCATCCGACAAACTATAAAAAGGATACTCCTTGATCAGCTTTGCGTATCTCAAATCCGCAACGACATCCTCAACAGAGTCCTTATCGAACTCAACATAATATCCTTCTGGAACAAGGTAACTATTCAAAGAATTCACTTCATCATCCAAGAAATGTATTCTTACAGGATGCTTATACGAATAAGCAAAAACATCCGTACCAAACGCTTCTACATAATAATAACCATCAACATTTTGGAACATAAAATCACCAGACATAAGTCTAAGATCCAAAACACCACCCATATTAGCAACCCAAACACCACCCTCTTCTAAATCAAGTGAAATCTGATAAAAACCTTCTGATTCTTCAATCGAAATAACCTCAAAACTACTTCCAGCCTCAAACCTAAGAAGATCAATCTCATCAAAATAAACCTCAAAATACTGGCTTTCAACATCAAACTCCCCAACCGCAAATTCAGTATCACTAACCTTTCCATTCTCATAAATAACAACACTGCTCTCAAGCACAACCTGAGGCGCATTAACATTCAAAAAAGTTATCCAGAAAAACAATACAAAAAGGAACCCTGCAACAACGAAAAACACCAAAAAGCGCATAAACAAAGGCCAATTGAAGCTTTTCGCAGAACGTTGCGAATATAAATCGTCACTCATAAGTCTAAATTGGTTTTTATTTTCGCAAAAAATTATAACATGAATGGAAGACGTATGACATAAGACTTAAGACATATGACTTATGACGTAAGACTTATGATTTTTTGTCATGACCAATCTGCCATCTACTCCCCAGCTTGCACAAAACCACCCAATAGGATATAAAACGATGGAAATCTAATAACCAATTTTATGAAAAAAATCATAACAATCGCGACACTAATCGCACTAACAATCCCTACTATCGCTCAAGCAAGCTTTGATGACGTAACAGAGACACACGAAAACCATAGCGCAATTGAGTATCTAATCGAATCAAACGGGATCACGGACGGAGACAACTTTAATCCTGACCAAAACATAACAAGAGCAGCTTTCTTCAAAATGCTACTGGCCAACTCAGGCATAACAAGTGAAAACGAGGTAGAAAACTACTTCACAGATCTAGAAGGAGACGAATGGTATGCCGTATACGCAAACAAAGCATACGAACTTGGGATAATCGAAACAGAAAACTTTTATCCTAGTCGAACCATCTCAAAAGCAGAAGCGGTGAAAGTTTTGATCAAATGGGGAGGAATCGCCGTTCCTAAATACACAAGCATAGAAGACTGGGACGTAAACTACCTAGATGTCTCATACGAAAACCTATACGCTCCTTATATCAAAAAAGCGATCGACATAGGCCTTATAGAAGCTAATGACGAAAACTATTTTGGAACACACAAACAACTAACAAGAGCTGAAGCAGCACAACTGATTTATGACTTCGATCAATACGCAATTACAGATGCTTATCTAGACATAATTTCAAGTGAAGTAGAGCAATATCTAGACATACCAATGATCATGATAATCGAAGATGTTTATGAGAGACTAATGAACAACTATTACGGCGGCGGACTTGACGGAGAAACATTAATTTATGATGCAATAAAAGGGATGACCGATTCACTCGGGGACGTTTACACAACCTTCTACCCTCCTACTCAAGCTGACGCATTAACAAGCACGTTGTCAGGGAACTTCAAAGGAATTGGAGTATACCTTCATCAAGAATCCAACGGAGATATTGTGATTACAGACGTAATCGAGAACTCTCCTGCAGAATCATCAGGATTTTTGGCAAACGACATCATAAAAGAAATCGACGGAATAGAAATTGAGGGGATGGGACTTGAAGAAGCAGCCGGTCTAATCCGAGGAGAAGAAGGATCTTCATTAGATATAACAGTATGGAGAACTGACAACAATAACGTAACGAGAACAACAACAATCACAACAACTCGAGAAGATATCGACATCAAATATGTTTCTGCCGAAACACTAGACGAAAACATCGTTTACTTCGACATAGACAGCTTTGGAAGCTCAACGGATGAGGAGTTCGACGAACTTCTAGACGAACACATCACAGCTTCAACCAGAGGAATCATTTTGGACGTAAGAAACAACGGAGGTGGATATGTAAATACAGCAACAGGAATCCTTAGACATTTCATCACTGAAGACGACATAATCACAACAATCAGCTACAATCGTGCGAACGTAATCCATATATCTGCTGGACCTGCAGAACTACAAGACTACCCGGTAGTAGTACTAGTTAACGAAAACAGCGCATCAGCTTCTGAAATACTTGCTGTCTCTCTTCAGGAATATGGAATTGCAACCGTTATCGGAGAACAAACTTTTGGAAAAGGTACAGCTCAAGAGCTAATAACTTACTACGATGGATCAATCCTAAAAATGACAACTTCTCACTGGCTAACACCAAGCTGGAGAGACATTAACGAAATAGGAGTAACACCAGATATCGTTGTAGAAAATGAAGACGAGCAACTTCAAGAAGCGATCGATACAATTCTTGGAAACTAAACTCCTACATATCAAACTCATTGAGCAACGCAACCAGAATCCTTTGATAATCAGAGATTGCTACAAGATCTGGCCAAGGATAGGTACCACGCAAAGAATAATACCTCGTTGAATGCTCCATCATCGCATTAACAACAGCCATAATGTACTGGGATATTTCCCCATAAGTCATAGAGTCTTTTTGGACGGCCAAAACCCACTTAAGCCATTTCTGATCAACATCAACGCCAAAATCCCTACCCAAAACAGTACGGACAGCTCCAAAAACGTCGGAAGTATCAAGACTAAGTTCAAGTTCTACGCTCAAAGAATCCATAGACTAGTTAAGGTAAATTAATTAAAAGGACCCGATTCTACATCAAGAAACAAGTTTTCGCCAATTATCTTTTGTCCAAGACTTCTCAAGGCGATATTGATGCAGAAGCCCACGAGCCTCCATTTCCTTCCTAACAACACCTCCACGATGAGGATGCCTATATTTGCGCTTCAATGGCGAACAAAAGCCATGAACATAATGACAAATCTCATGAGCCAAAACAGCTTCAACAATCTGAGCCGGAATCAAAGGATCTTTGAACCATCCATTCATAAGGATTGTTGATTTCTTCTTGTCACGCGTCATGCGAATCGACCCTAAACGAGTTTTAGCTTTACGAGAAAACTTAACCTCAACCTCATTAGGTCGTGGCACATCCGAGAAGTATTCACCCCACATATCTTCAAGCAAATTGTTAAGCCAAATATTGTCGCGCACGATAGGTAGTTGTAGTAGTAGTGGTAGTTGTAGCACAAAAAACCCCCATAAAAAACTGGAAGCTTCCTAAAATTACTGCGGAGTAGATTCATCAACAATTACAGGCGCCTCTGTCGATTGTGGCTCAACAACAGGTTCTTGCTCAACCTCGGCCTCAACCTTCACCTCCTCGTTTTCTACCACCCCACTGTCCACTGTCATCTGTCCACTGTCATCTGTGATCTGTTCACTGTCATCTACAACCTGCTCACCACCAAACAACGCTGAAGTATTATCAAACCCATCTGCAGGAGCTTCAACCACCTCTTCTTCTGTTGCTGACTGCTGACTACTAACTACTGACTCTTCTTCAACTTGCTCTTCCGACTTCTTCCTTTGACTCAAAAGCTCTTCAGGATTAGTCGTTATGATTCGATCCTCCGTATAAGATGCAATAATTTGAACCGCAACGTGCTTCAAACCTGCAAAGAACAAACCTTGTCCAACACCACTATTAAGCAGCATGTACTTCTCCCCTTCTGTTAAATTAAAGGTTTTTTGCAACATATCCATTGCAGAAGGAGACTGTTTAAGCAAAAGCTGCATAGATGAATTCGTAATAATCGGCCGCCCGAAATCGTTTTTCATAAAGTCCTCAACATCTTGAGTGATAGTTGTAACACCAAGGTAATATTTACGCGCTCTCTTAACCAAACCAAAAAGGAATCTAGCAGAATCTTCATGTTGCATCATCGACCAAGCCTCATCAATAACAAGAAGCCTTTTCTTCATATCGCTTTTCACCCTATTCCATATGTAACTCAAAATAATATACATCGCGATAGGACGCAGTTCGTTTTCAAGATCTCTAACCGAGAACACCATAAGTCCTTTATCTAGGCTTACATTTGTAGGCTTATTGAAAACTCCAGCATAAGTACCAGTAGTAAATTTTTGAATACGTTGAGCCATTTGTTCAGCACCTGTCATAGATGACAAAACAGAATGCAAATCCTCCATAGTTGGTGGATTGTAAGCTGAAGGATCAGGGGTGTCCATTGTAATACCCTTCGTCGCATAAACATCGATCAGTGCTTTATCCAAAAGTGCTTCCTCGGCAGGAGTAACAGATCCCAGCATAAGCTTGAGAAGACCTGTTAAATCAATGATCGAAGACCTCAAAAGATCCCCAGGCTTAACATTGTCAGCCGACAAAGGCTTAGGAAGATCAAAAGGATTAATCCGACGATCGGAATTTAGTGAAACATCCAAATAACTTCCTCCAACAGCTTCAGCAAGAGGTTGATATTCGTTTTCAGGGTCAATAACAATTACATCTACTCCCATCATCAAGTACCTAAGAATTTCTAGTTTAACAGCGTAAGATTTACCAGCACCAGATTTCGCAAATATAACCGAGTTCGCATTCTCAAGTGAGAACCTATCAAAAATCACCAAGCTCTCATTATGTCTATTAAGACCGTACAAAATCCCATCATTTGACGTTAGTTCAGAAGAAATAAAAGGGAAAGTTGTAGAAAGCGGCGAAGTGTTCATATTAAGATTCACACCAAGCTCATCAAGACACAAAGGAATAGTTGAATTGAACGCATACTCCTGCTGAAGATCAGCACGACGAGTTAGAACAAGCTTCCCTCCAAGAAGGCTTTCAAGCTGTTTTGTAGCTTTTTTAAGCTTATCTAAATCCTCAGAATAAACAGTGAAATACATCCCAAATTGAAAGAACTTCTCCTGTCCACGCTGAAGCTCCATTCTAAGTTGCTCAGCATCTTCAAGAGCTGTCTCAAGTGCAGGATCACCAACATTTCCTTTCTCACGATTCATCCTCATAGTTGCACGGAATTGCGCAACTTTACGCTTAAGAACTCGCATAATTCGAACAGAATCAACAGGATAAATGAATTGAGAAACATCCATAGTAACCTCAAAATTCACAACCGGCGAAAGCCAATTTGTATCCAAGAAACGAGGATAAGAGTAAACATAATAACTTTGTGCATAAAACCCTTCAACTCTCACATGACTATAAGCTGACTCAAAAGAAGCCGGAGCAATAAGATCACGAATCGAAGCCAATCCCTCGTTATAAAGTTTCTCTGTCTCGCTAATCTGCTTCCGCTCTTCTTCAGTCAAAGGTTTACCGCCTGTAACAGGATCAACAGAAGGTTTTTTAGGCCCAAGAAATTTCTCTATCAAAGACATCTTTTTCTTAACAGATTCCGTAGCTTTTACCTCAGATTCAGACTGCGGTTTAGGAGCAACAGACTTTGCTTCTGTTTGAGATTCTGGAGTGTTTTGTACTGCTGATTCTTCCATTTGTGTTTTTTATATCTGTTAATTATACCAAAAAAAGCCCTGACTATCAATGGGCATAGAGCATAAAAGAAAGATGTGTCTAGCTTTGTTCTAACAGGCTAAAACTACCACCTTCACCAGCATCAACATCACCTATAACTTTTGACTTAATCTCTCCATCTTCAACAGTTACGCTAGAAGCAACACCTTCAGAATCAACAAAAACAACCTGATTACGACCTGTTTCTTTGGATCCATAAACTCCCCCATCAGCTCGCTTCACCAAGTCATCAATAGTCTTACTTCCCTGTTCATAAGTGTAATGAGCAACACCAATCGACAAAGTTTGAGGCTTACCTTCTAATTCAGAAACTTGTTCAACAGATTTTTTAGCAACCAATCGTTGAATTCTATCCGCTATCATAATAGCTTCATCTTTTGTAACTTTTGGCAAAGCTATCAAAAACTCTTCTCCTCCCCATCGAACAACAACATCTTCTTCCCTAACAGCTTCTCTAAATGCATGCGACATTGAAATCAAAACATCGTCACCAACAGAATGACCATAAGTATTATTAACATCGCTAAATTTATCAGCATCAATAACTAGGAACGCAACACCCTTCTTATCGTTAACCTCAACATCTTCACGTCCAATCCGATTTAACATTTCATGTTTTGCAGCAAACAAAAACCTCTCCAGGTAAGGAGCTGCACTCCTTCTATTCAAAAGACCAGTCAAAGGGTCATTATAAGCAGTCAATTCAAGTCCATGAATAAGATTACTTTTGATTTTGCTAGCCAATACCCCTCCAAAAATCTCTGGATTATCACGAACAACGGGGTTTGTCATCAATCTATCGTTGTTAAGCTGAGAAGGATCAAGCCTAAAATACGAAAGCAACATCAACATAATCTCATTAATATCCTCCGTAAAAACAGTAACTTGCTCCTTATCAAAACGACCTTCTTTTTCAAAAGAGTCCAAATAAGAAGTAACTTGTTTCATTGTGGTTATAACTTGAGCATAACTTTTTTCAGGATCAACAAGAGGCTTTTTCATCAAATCAATGACCTCTCCCCTAAGACCATCTACCGCACGCGTCATAATGTCATGCGCAATATTGTTTTCTAGATTTGAAGGCTCCTGAATACCCATGGTGAAATTTTAGGTTCTCAGAGATAACTATACTTTATTTTAAGCCGCCTGTCAAGTACCCACTCCTGTTAAATCACTTCTTGCGCGAAAAACCTTTGATTTAAGCATCCAATAAAGCTATAGACGCCACCCCCCAGCCTATGCTAAATTTACGGAGCTAAAATAGCCTCCTAAACATAAATCAATATTAAGTATGGCCGAAAACACACAAGATCCTCAGGAAGACACTCCTGAAAACGATTCAGAAAACACAGAAAACCAAGAAGAACAAAATGGAGAGAACCTTTCAATGTTCGAACCAAACGAAAACGACAAACTTCGAAATATCTCAGACGAGATGGAAGAGTGCTACCTAGATTACGCGATGAGTGTAATCGTATCACGTGCACTACCTGACGTCCGTGACGGACTTAAGCCTGTACACAGACGTATCCTATATTCTATGCATGGACTAGGACTTAGATCATCAGCAAGCTTCCGAAAGTCTGCAACAGTTGTCGGAGAAGTACTTGGTAAGTATCACCCACATGGAGATAGCGCAGTATACGACTCGATGGTACGTTTGGCACAAGATTTCTCGATGAGATACAGACTTGTAAGAGGACAAGGTAACTTCGGATCAATTGACGGAGATAGCGCAGCGGCTATGCGTTACACAGAGGCAAAAATGGAGAAAATGTCGGACGAAATCCTCGCAGACATCGATAAAGAAACTGTTGAATGGGCACCAAACTACGACGGAAGACTAAAAGAACCTAGAGTACTACCTACAAAAGTTCCACAACTGCTACTAAATGGAACAATGGGTATCGCCGTAGGTATGGCAACAAACATACCTCCACACAACCTAGGAGAAGTCATAGATGCAGTAGTACATGTATCAGACAATCCAGAGTGCACAATTGACGAGATCATGGAGCACATCAAAGGACCTGACTTCCCTACTTCAGGAATCATTTATGACACAGAAGCTATCAAAGCTATGTACACAAATGGTCGTGGAGGAATCGCAATGAGAGCTAGAACAAATATCGAAGAGATGAAGGGAGGAAAACACAGAATCGTAATCACAGAGATCCCTTACCAGGTCAACAAAGCATCTTTGGTAACAAAGATCGCAGACCTAGTCCGCGACAAAAAGGTAAAAGGAATCACAGACATCCGTGACGAATCAAACAGAGAAGGTATCCGAATTTCAATCGAGCTAAAAAAGGACTCTTACCCAAAGAAAATCCTTAACCAGCTGTACAAATTCACTCCAATGCAAACTAGCTTCAACATGAACATGATCGCGTTGGTAGACGGAATTCAACCTAGACTACTTAACCTAAAACAGGTTCTAGAATACTTCATCGCACACAGAAAAGAAGTAATCACAAACCGAACCAAGTACGAGCTAAAGATCGCGAAAGCTAGAGCTCACATATTAGAAGGATTGGTAATCGCGCTAGATAACATCGACGCAGTAATCGAAACAATCAAGAAATCACCTACAAAGGAAGACGCGAAAGAAGCTTTGATGAAGAAATTCAAACTATCAGAGCTACAAGCAAGCGCAATCCTAGAAATGCGACTACAAACACTCGCAGGACTAGAAAGACAGAAAATCGAAGACGAATACAAGGAGAAAATGGCTTTGATTGAAGAGCTAGAAAGCATCCTTGCAGATCCTCAAAAAGTTATCGACATCATGAAAGAGGAACTTGCTGAGATCAAAACCAAATACTCAGACGAAAGAAAAACCGAGATCATCCCACATGCAATCGGACAAATCTCTCAAAAAGATACAATCCCTAACGCGCCGATGATCATAAGCCTTACAAAAGAGAACTACATCAAGAGACTTCCACCATCATCATTCAAGGTTCAAAAACGTGGAGGAAAAGGTGTAATAGGCATGACAACAAAAGAAGAAGACGAAATAGCAATTGTAAAAGCTGCTATGAACCATGACGACATCATGTTCTTCACAAGCAAAGGTAGAGTGTTCAAACTACCTGTTTACGAAATCCCTCAAGCTTCTAGACAAGCCAAAGGAACTCCTATCGTAAACCTTCTACAACTAGGAGACGGAGAATCAGTAACATCTATCCTAACCGCAGACGAAGAGAAACACGGAGAATACCTACTAATGGCAACAAAGAAAGGAACAGTTAAGAAAACTGCCATTGGCGACTTCAAAAACATAAGAAAAAGCGGACTAATCGCAATCAAACTAAGAGAAGATGACTCTCTCGAGTGGGTACGACAAACAAATGCAGGAGATAGAGTCGTTATTGTCACCCACGAAGGTAAATGTATCAAGTTCGACGAATCAGATGCTCGTGCAATGGGAAGAGCATCAATGGGAGTTCGTGGAATCAGACTAAAACCAAACGACTACTGTGTACAAATGGATGTAGTTAAAGGAGATACAGACGACCTTCTAGTCGTAATGGAAAACGGACTAGGAAAACGAACATCAATTGTAAATTACAGATTCCAAGCTCGTGGAGGAGCAGGAGTCAAAACTGCAAATATCACAGAAAAGACCGGAAAAGTAATAGGTGCAAGTGTTATCAAAGAGAACACAGAATCAGACCTAATTATTATCTCAAAAAGCGGTCAAATCATCAGAATGCCACTAAACAGCATTCCTTCTAGAGGAAGAGCAACTCAAGGTGTTTATCTAATGAGAATCAAAAAAGATGATTTAGTCGCATCAATCTCCGTAGTCGACAAAGTAAAAGCTGACGAAGAGAAAGAAGAACAACCAGAAGAAGAAGCAAAAAAAGAGGAAAAACAAAAAAAATTAGCAGTTTAAACCTAAAAATATGATCAAAAAAATCATATCGCTAGCGATCTCCGTCATTCTGACAGCAATGCCAATACAAACAGTATTCGCAGCAGGAGACCTATATATGTCGAATGACGATGTATACTTCTCTACTTCCAACTTCTTGGAATACTCAAGAGTAATAGTATACGCAAAAGTCGGAAACAGCTCTTCAACAGACCTCCTCGGAACAGTTAAGTTCTGGGACGAAGCAACTGGATCACAAATGAGCTCAGATCAACCTATCTCAGTTCTAGGTGGCTCAACAGACACAGTTTTTGTTGAATGGTATCCAACAGCAGGAACTCACACAATCTCTGTAACTGTATACCCATGGGACTCGACAGGAGACGATAGTGGGAACAATACGATCTGGAAAACAATTACTGTCCAACAAGACACAGATCGCGATGGAATAGCTAATACTTCAGACGAAGACGACGATAACGACGGATTTCCTGATTTTGAAGACGACTTCCCTCTTGATAGCAACGAGTGGCGAGACACAGACGGAGATGGAACAGGAAATAACTCAGATGAAGACGACGATAACGATGGTACCCCAGATGTAGACGATCAAATGCCACTTGATTACGAAGAGACACTAGACACAGACGGAGACGGAATTGGAAATGAAAAAGATTCTGACGACGACGGAGACGGAATAGCAGATACAGAAGAAGATGGAACAGACCCTCTAGACGCAGATTCTGATGATGATGGAATCAATGATTCAGAAGACCTCTTCCCTACAGACTCAACAGAATGGAGTGACTACGACTCAGATGGGGTTGGAGACAACAGTGATACAGATGCAGACAACGATGGAATAGCAGGAGGAATAGACTACAACGACACAAACAAAGGGCCGATCATCAAGCTTGAGAAACCAAGAATGCCTATATTGGTCACAGGTAAAATCTTGGTCTTCGACGCATCAGGGTCATACGATGAAGATGGAGAAATCCAAGAGTACGCATGGACAGAAGGAGAAACCACTATAAGCAGCTCAACAACCTTAGAGAAACAGTATTTAGAAAGCGGAGAACACACAATCGAAGTCACTCTAACAGACGACCTTGGAGAGACCCGAACAGAAGAAATAACTATCAGAGTTTACTCAAAAGGATTCATCATTTCGGTAGGGCTTTTGACCTTCATTTTACTTTGCCTTGCCTTCTATATCATTTTTAAGTACAATCCACGGGCCAAAAAGCCTAAAAATAATTAATTATGAAAACCGACGGAACACATCCAGGATACAACGACGATGCGACCATAACTTGTTCTTGTGGCGCAAAGTTTAAAGTAGGATCTACTCAAAAAGAACTAGATACTGAGCTTTGCTCAAAATGTCACCCATTCTATACAGGACAACAAAAACTTGTAGATACAGCAGGACGCGTTGACAAGTTCAAAAAGAAAATGGAGATGGCTAAAAAGCTTCAAGAAGAAGCTGCTAAAAAAGCTCCAAAGAAACGAAGAGCAACTATGGAAGATAAGGTTAATGCAGAGCTAAGCAAACAAATGGAGAAAGAAAGACAAGAAGAAGA
>CAZRWH010000007.1:21009-49795 GCA_964603905.1 uncultured Candidatus Peribacteria bacterium
TAAAATGAATCCCGAAATAACCAACAAAACATGTCAGGAAACACATTCGGTCAAATATTCAAAGTAACAACCTGGGGAGAATCTCACGGCCCAGCTATCGGAGCTGTCATAGATGGATGCCCAGCAGGATTAAAAATCGACGAAAAGTTCATCCAATCGGAACTTGACCGACGAAAGCCAAATCCAAAAGACAAAATGAGCACAAAACGAGCTGAACCTGACAAATTCTGTATTCTTTCAGGAGTTTTCAAAAACAAAACAATCGGGACACCAATCTCAATGGAGGTATGGAACCAAGATCAAAACTCAAAGGACTACGACCCTAAGCTAATAAGACCAGGGCATGCAGACAAAACATACCAAGACAAGTACGGACATCGAGATTACAGGGGCGGAGGACGATCTTCAGGACGAGAAACAGTAGGAAGAGTATTAGCAGGTTCAATTGCTAAATTATTACTCAAAAAAGTTTCCTCCAGAACAAAAATATCTTCTAAATTCGAGTGCAAAAAGCCTAAAAAAGGAGATTCTTCAGGTGGATTCATTGAAATAGAAGTCAAAAGCCCTCCAAAAAACCTAGGCATGCCCGTATTCGATAAACTCGAGGCAGACTTAGCAAAAGCTTTGATATCAATAGGGGCCGTAAAATCTTTTGAAATAGACCTCGGCATAAAAGAAGCCGAAATGTCAGGCAAAGCCAACAACAAGCTTAAAAAAGGAACCCTCGGGGGAATATCAACAGGTAATACAATAAAAATACGTCTAGCTATCAAACCAACCCCTTCAGTTGGGATAAAAGGCAGACACGATATATGCATAGTACCAAGAGTAGCACCAGTAGCTGAATCCATGGTGGCCATAGTGCTTGCAGACCATTATTTAAGAAACAGATGTTCTCGTATAAAATAACGCACAAACAGGAAGGATCCCGTGCCAGAAACGGGATTTTGAAGACACCTCACGGAGATATAGAAACTCCAGTTTTTATGCCTGTAGGAACAAAGGCAACAGTGAAAGCAATGCCACCTTCAGCACTTGAAGACATTGGATCCCAAATTATTTTGGCAAACACGTACCATCTGATGCTTCGACCAGGAGAGAAACTAATCAAAGAGATGGGAGGAATACATAAATGGTCGAATTGGAACAAACCTATGCTTACAGATTCTGGAGGATTCCAGATTTTTTCTCTGAAAGACATGTTAAAAATAACAGATGAAGGAGTTGAATTCCGATGCTATCTGGATGGATCAAAGAGGTTCGTCACACCTGAAAAAGCGATAGAAATACAAAACGACATTGGAGCTGACATCATCATGGCTTTTGATGAATGCTCACCAGGAGACTCAAGCAAAAGCTACGCAAAAAAAGCTATGGAACGAACTCATGAATGGGCAGTTAGATGCAAAAAAGCACACAAAAACCCAGAGCAAGCCCTCTTCCCTATAATTCAAGGAGTTACTTACGACGACTTAAGAGTTGAATCAGCAAAATTCATATCAGATCTCGATATGCCTGGAGTAGCTATAGGTGGATTAAGTGTAGGAGAAAGCAAAGAACAAATGTACCACACTCTGGAGGTTGTAGTGCCTCACACACCAGAAGAAAAACCACGATACCTAATGGGCGTAGGCACACCAGAAGACCTAATTGAAGCCGTTGATCGCGGAGTCGACATGTTTGACTGCGTACTCCCAACAAGACTTGGGCGACATGGAGCTTTCTGGAATACGACAGGACGCCATACAATTACAAACAAAAAATTTGAAAAAGACCCAGCTCCTCTAGACGAAACTTGCGAATGCTATTGCTGCAAAAACTTCTCCAGAAGCTACCTGCGACATTTAGTCACAGAGAAAGAAATATTAGGGATGCATTTAATGTCCATACACAATCTTCACTTCCTTCTCAATCTAATGAAAAAAGCAAGGAATTCGATCAAAAACAACGAATTTAATAAATTCAAAAAAGAGTTTCTCAGGGCGTACCGCGTTTAGCGGTACACAGCCCCTAGCGCTCACAGAGCGCAAAATACAAATTACGTTTTGACTAGCAAAACACCAACCTCAAACCTATAAACTGCCAAAGAAACAATGAGCTTGTATAAAAAAATTGTACACTTTGTATTCGAACTTGGAGCGTTAAAAAAGTTCAAACATTGCGGCATAAAATTCGCTGGAGTTCAAACACCAGACTCACTTGCAGAACATGCACTGAGAGCAACTCAAATCGCATTCATTTTGGGAGACATGGAAGGAGCAAATTCACACAAGTGCGCAATGATGGTGGCAACACACGACAACGGTGAAATAAGAGTAAACGATCAACACAAAATCTCATCCAGATACTTCGACATCAAGCCTTTTGAGAAAAAAGCTTTCAAAGACCAAACAAACAACCTACCAGAGAAAACAGCGAAATATTTCCAAGAGCTACACGAGGAATTCGAAGCACAAACAACATTAGAAAGCCACATTGCTCGAGATGCCGACATGCTAGAAACAGCTTTTCAAGCAAAAGAGTATTTGGACAACGGATACAAAACCGCTAAACTCTGGATAGACAATGTACGAGATGCTTTAAAGACAGATTCAGCGAAAAAATTATTGAAAGAGATGGACGAAACACATTTTGCGGAATGGTGGACAGCCCAAGGAAGCGAAGCGGTCCTAGGGCAATAACTAACTCGCTCGAAGAGCTCCATAGCTACAACTACCACTACTCACTACAACTACCTATGATTTCCTATCTAGAAGGAACAATACAAAAAAAAACTCGAAAAAGCTGTAATACTAAACGTAAACGGCATTGGATACCTCGTCCAAGTGACAAGCAACACATTATCAGAAACGCAAGACACAGCTGAGTTTTACATCCACACACACGTCAGAGAAGACGATATAAGCCTTTTTGGGTTCCCTACCCTGTCCGAGCTCCAGTTTTTCAAACAATTGATCTCAATCTCCGGTATCGGGCCAAAAACAGGACTTGAGTTCCTAAACACAGATCCAAGCCTAATCAAAAGCGCTATTCTCAACGGAGATGCAACGTTCCTAGCCAGAACACCAGGTATCGGGAAGAAAACTGCAGAGAGAATGATTTTGGAATTAAAAAACAAGATCGACCCAACAGAAGCGCTAAGCAGAGAACATCAACAAATCACAACAAACGTTGACGAAGAAGCAATAGAAGCACTAATGAGCCTGGGATATTCAAAAGGCCAAGTAATTAGAGTTCTATCCAAATACCAAATCGAGTTCGAATCAACAGAAGACTGTATCAAATACTTCCTACAAAATATCTAGCAGCCCAAGAAAGCGAAGCGGTTCTAGGGCCACAAATAACCTGCCTGAAAGGCTCCATAAGATTATGCAAATAAAGCTATTAGAAAACCTATGCGGTGAAATTTCACCAGAGATCAAAAAAACCTTCATCCAAGAAATGAACGAAGGCAAACACGCATTCATAGACATCGCACTCGATCCAGAGCTAGCTAGTCGTACAAACCAAGCGGCACAAGACCTAAAGAAATTCAAAAAGATCATAGTTTTAGGGATCGGAGGATCAGCACTCGGAGGAATTTCGATCATGAGATCTCTATATCGCCCACTCCGACATATGGAGAAAGATGCTGCACATTTCTTTTTTCTAGACCAAACAGATCCAGACCTGATATACCACCTCACACACAACATCAATTTCAAAGAAACTCACTTCATCACAATCAGTAAATCAGGCGGAACAATAGAGACAGCAAGCCTATACAAATATTTCCGTGGCCAAGTTGAAAAAGCAGGATTAGAAGTCAAAAACCACTTCACATTCATCACAGGAAAAACAGGCTACCTAGCAGAAGAGGCAGAAAAAGAAGGCTACAAAACTTTGCTATTACCGGAAAACATAAGCGGACGATTCTCCGTTTTATCAGAAGTAGGACTTCTTCCTGCAGCAATCGCAGGAATTGACATCGAAGAAATTTTGAAAGGCGCAAAAAACGCACTAGAAAGCTTCCAATCAGAAGAAAAATCGGCACCACTTGTACTAGCACAAAACCAATACGACCTAGACAACTCAGGGAAGCCAATAACAGTAATATTCCCATATTCATACAGACTCAACAGGTTCGCAGACTGGTACATTCAACTAATGGCAGAAAGCCTAGGTAAAAACCGTGAAACAGGACCAACTCCAATCTGTGCAATCGGACCAACAGACCAACACGCACAACTGCAACTATTCATGGAGGGGCCATTAAACAAACAAGTTCTATTCCTAGAAGTAGAGAAACATCATCATGCACCACAAGTACCAGGAGAAAAATACACACTCGAAGACCTAATCAACGCCGAAAAACGTGGAACTCAGCAAGCACTCGAAGACGCTGGGATTCCAACACAAACTATCAAGATCCCTCACATCAACGAACAGACAATCGGAGAGCTAATCATGACTCTTGAACTGCAAATCGCCCTTCTAGGAAATATGTATGGCATCTCAACATACAATCAACCAGGAGTCGAGGCTGGCAAGGTTATTACGAAGAAGCTGCTCTCTGAGCGTTAAGCCGCAGGCAATTTGGAAAAAGTTGTATCTTCTACAGCGACAGGCTGATTTTCACCTGGCTTAGAAAGCCACATCGAGGTTGGATAAGCATCTTCATCAAACTCATCTGTAGGCTCTGTAAAATTGTCGGACGCAATGTTTAAAAGCATTTCTTCGCCATAAGCAGCTTGAGTAGCTTCACGGACATTAATCACCTTGATATGATTTGCGATCTTTGTAGCCATGTCTGGCCTGTTTTTCACAGTTCTTAGGTATTCTGCAAACGATATAATTCCAGAAGCAGGGCTCGCTTCACTAAAAAACTCTGGCTTATTTAAATCTGTTAAATGCGATTTTGCATATCCGCATCCCTTTTCAACAGCCCTATTAAACTCATGAGAACCTTGAGAACTTTTCATCAAAGTTGATTCCAACTCAAATATACAACCTGCATGGATTTCAGGCATTACTGGAACACCACCATTCTTATCCTTTGTCCCCCATCCTCCTGGAGCTAGAACTACATAACCAGTTTTTGGAAGCTGTTTATCGATATATTCAAGATATTCCTCAAGCTCTTTTCTTACGTTGTAAACATCCACAAAAGTAAAATAATCATCCCTCTTCATATCATCCACCCCAGAAGCTTGGCGTGCATGCACACTGTAGATATCCGGATCAAACCAAACGACATACTCAGCATCCTTAAGCTTAAGTGCATTACAAGCCTGATTTCCTCGAATTAGGATGTTTTCTTCTGGAACATCCTCTGGCATCCTGGACGGATTAATGTTCGGATGAATATTGTACGGACGACATTGGAGTAAATAAATTTGCCATCCAAATCGACCATGATACTGAAAAGCAAATTCGCAATCCACCTCGACACCAAGCTGCCATTTAAGCCTTTGCACAATATATTCAAGACGAATCAAAAGTGGATCCTCAGTTACATCCAAAACTCCTCCAAAAGAAAGAGCACATTTATGTTTATCCCAATAAGTTGAATCTGCTTCAGTAGCCAGATATCGAGTATTATCAACAAGTCTAACGAGCTGATGCATACCCTCCGGCAACCCTTCGCAAGCTTTTCTGAATTTAGAAATCTCAATCGAATGTTCCGGATCAGCAGAGTTCATATTCACACAAATAATATTCTCTTGAGATTTGAAGTTTTCAAAAGTCTGCCTAGGATTTTCAAAAGAGATTGGACGCCCTTGGTTTTTTGCAACAATAGTCTCTCCGTAACCCGCACAAATTTGCCCACCTCCTCGATAAGCTCCACCACCCTGAGTCTGAACAAGTCGCGAATACATAACCGCAGCCATATCTGTCACAAAATAGTCTCCACGCCTCTCTCCTACCGCAGGCATAACTGTAAGCGCCATCTGTTCGTTCTCCCAAAGAAGACCAACATCCTTACGATACTCCATCGCACGCTCCGTAAACACGGAAGAATAAACCTTACGAACCGCCTGAAGATACAACTTGAAATGCTGATCAAAATCCTCAACATAAGGAACAAATTGACTATCGTATATACCTGAGAAAGAGGTATTTTTCTGATCCTCTAAAAGTCCTGACGACCTCACAACTATCGGAACAGCCCCCCATTCCTTGCGGAATCTCTGAAGATCCATACGATGCTGCCTCTCTAAACGACGAGGGAATTTTGCATTAAGCATAGCGGTATTAATTCTCTCATGCATACCTTCAGGAACCTCGGAATCGTTGATGTAGTAACTTTTCAAAGTACCCGCCTCGGCAAGAACAGGATTGTCCTGAACAACCCTTTCAAATTGCCAAGGACCAACAGAATGAGTTGGAACCCTTTTAACACACGAATTTTCGACATGAGGGTTAACTCTTTCCAAAATACTAGGATTTCTATCAATCATCGCTTGGACATAGCGAGGCTGCTTGGAAACAAACCATTTATCAAAAGCTTTAACCGCATCATCATCACGCTCAAGAGCTGCAAAAGCTATAGAAAGACCAGTCCCCTTACCTCCAAGAGTGTTAACTCCATCCCAATGACAAACATGATCCGGAATCCGCGCTTGCATCTGCTTAATTATGCGACGGTAGTGCCTTGCACGAAAAAGCTGTCTTACAAGGTTCGCATCATCTTTTTTAGAAGTAACAACAATCTTAACAAGATATTCTCTGCAAGCGTCTGCTGTTGCAATTACAAGCTCATTTTTAGGATAAATTTCCTCAGCAAGCTGAATCAAATCAATAAGCTCATTAACTGGAGTACCTCCTTTTGGAAAAGCACCAGGTTTTACAGAAATTGGAGTTCCGAGTTCATCAAGATTAAAATATTTTGCCTTCACACCATCAAAATCAGGTTTCAAGTACTGAGCTTCAAAAAGCCCGAGGTGCTGACCACGTAAATTAGGGGCAACACTTGCTAAGATTCTAAGAGCATAAGCTGTTCGCCAAATAAGAACATCTTGATAATCCCCATCTTGATCAACTTTACGCCCAAGAACATCAGAAAGAATATGAACAGCAATTGCATCAATTTCATCATCCGAATAACCAATACCAGATTCATAAACCACATGCCTTAGAGCCGCCCACATTTCACTAAGCCGTCTTCCAGAATATAGAAGTTTGATCAACTTATCATAAATCGCGATCGCTTCCACATCACGACGATCCTCAATAACCTTAGGACCATTGCCGCGAAGCAATCCACCTTCAAGCGCATCTCGCACCTCCAAACTTCGCGCTGGATCAATCAAACCTAATCTTGAAGTGCCATTCATAACATATGATTTAAATTGGAAAATATTTTGCCTTATTTTCGCCCCTTATGTCAACCATCTTGCACAGAACAAAATATCGACAAATCCAACAAAAACCATAACAATATCCACATGAAACAAAATCTACTCATCACATCCCCCTCAAATATCCGCTATCTTTCAGGTTTTACTGGGTCAAAAGCTGTCATTTTAAAGCTATCTAAAAAAACGTATTTCTTCACAGACAGCAGGTATTTTGAAGAAGCTAGCAAAACAATTCCAAAAGATTTTGAGTTAGCAATTTATGAAAAAGGCAAATTCAAAGAATCCTGGAAAAAGATAATAAAAAAACATCGCCTCAAAGAA
This sequence comes from uncultured Candidatus Peribacteria bacterium, assembly GCA_964603905.1. GTDB lineage: Bacteria > Patescibacteriota > Gracilibacteria > UBA1369 > UBA12470 > CAZRWH01. The sequence goes on from CAZRWH010000007.1 coordinate 28,671, forward strand.
ATCCACTTCGAAGCAGACCACCTCACCTACAGCGCAGTCAGAGGCTGGCGAAAGCTATCTAGACCAGCATCACTAAAGCCACAAACAGGCGAAATAGAAAAACTTCGTGCAATAAAAACAACCAAGGAAATCCGCTACACAAAGCGATCACAGCAAATTAACGAACAAATTTTTTATACAGTGTTGGACCTACTCAAAGAAGGCATCAAAGAAACCGAAATCGCCTGGAAAATCCGCGAAATCGCACACAAACTCGACGCAGAAGATTTATCATTCCATCCAATAGTCGCATTTGGACGAGGATCTGCAACCCCACACCACAAGAACGGACCCCGTAAGCTCAAAAAAGGCGACATGATCTTGATCGACATGGGAGTCAAATACAAAGGATTCTGCTCAGACATGACAAGGACTTTATTCACAAAACCACCAAGCACTCTCGAAGAAAAAGTTTACGAAACGGTCCTAGCTGCACAAAAAAACGCTATCAAGAAATTCAAGCCCGGCATAACAGGACACAAAGCCTGGCGCTTATCCGCAGATATCATAGAAAAAGCAGGATACGGCGAAAACTTCACTCATGGACTCGGACACGGGACAGGATTTCAAATCCACGAATCCCCTAGCCTAGCACCAAAATCCCGTGACAAACTTGAAGTGGGTATGACAACAACAATCGAACCTGGAATTTATCTACCAAACAAATTCGGAGTCAGAATCGAAGACATCGGAATAATCACAAAAGATGGCTTCAAAAACTTCACAACTGCACCAAAAGAGCTTAAACAGTCCATAATAAAAACATAAATGTTCACAATCATACTAGTCCTAAGCCTAATCGGCATACTCGAAACATCGTACCTAATCGCTTCACGAAAAAAACAAAAAGAACCTGTATGCGTAATCGGAGGCTCTTGCAACACAGTTCTAGAAAGCAAATACAACAAAACTCTCGGAATACATAACGACATCCTTGGACTAATATTCTACATCAGCATATTGGTTCTGATGACAACTCCTCAGATAACAACAGCTATTTTGCCAATCAATGTAGCGTTCGCAATCAATATCGGGATATTGCTGTTTGGAATCATTCCCCTCTCGATTATTGGAGCACTATCATCTCTGTATTTTACATATCTTCAATTTTTCAAAATCAAATCATGGTGCTTCTGGTGCCTAATGTCAGCAATCAACACCTGGCTAATCCTAGCAATGATAATTTTCGGATTCGCGTAAGAGTAATCCTTGCGACTAATCTATTTTTCCCGTAAAATCCTCCCGTCAGCAACCACTTGCGACTTGTGACTTGCGCCTTGCGACTAAATCACAACTACCACTACAACTAACAACTACCTACCGTGTGCGGAATATTCGCCTATTTCGGCCCAAAATCTAACGCTGGAGAGATCGTCCTAAACGGTCTTAAGAAACTTGAATACCGAGGATATGACTCCTGGGGAGTTGCTTGCAAACATAACGATGGAGATATCTCAATCGAGAAACACATCGGTAAAATTTCTGCAGTAGAATCTTTGAGACCAGAAATCACAGAGAAAGAGTCTCACCTAGCAATTGGACATTCAAGATGGGCAACACACGGAGGAGTAACAAAGGCAAATGCACATCCACACGCAACAGAAGATCAAGACATAGTAATCGTACACAACGGAATCCTTGAAAACTACTCCGAGCTCCGAAATGAACTCAAAGAAAAAGGCCACATCTTTACATCCGAAACAGATACAGAAGTCTTCGCTCACCTAATCGAAGAAAACATGGAAGAAGGCTTTGAAAAAGCTTTCAAAAAAGCACTCTCGAGAGGAGAAGGACGATACGCGCTACTAGCAATTTCAAAAAAAGAGAACAAGATCCTAGCCGCAAGAAGAGGATCCCCAATAATCGTAGGAATAAACGACGAGACCAAGGAGTACTTCATCGCATCTGACATTCCTGCATTCCTGCAGTACACGAAAAAAGTAATGTACCTAGATGACGAGCAAATGATTTCAATCAACGACGGCGTTAAATTCTTCGATCTAAAAACAGACCAAGAAATCGACAAACGTGTAGTCGAAATCGACTGGGATGTTGAGAGCGCTGAAAAAGGAGACTACCCGCATTTCATGATCAAGGAAATCCTAGAACAAAAAGAGACACTATCACGTGCAATTAACCAAGAAGAAGACAAAATTCTAGAGGTCGCAGAAGCTATCAAAAACGCATACGGAACATACATCGTAGGATGTGGAACAGCAGGCAAGGTTGGAATGGTCGGAACATACCTATTCTCACACGTTGCAAACAAACACATCAACTTCATGTTTGGATCTGAATTCGGATCGTTCATGCCTTTCATGACAGATAGATCGCTAATGATCGCAATCTCTCAAAGTGGCGAAACAGCAGACACTCTAGAAGCAATCGAGGAAGCCAAGAAGAAAGGCGTAAAAATCGTATCAATAGTCAACGTCGAGACATCTACAATGGCTCGAATTTCGGACATAGTAATCCCAATCAAAGCAGGCCCTGAGAAGGCGGTAGCTTCAACAAAAGCGACAACCTCTCAAATTGCAATACTGACACTTGCAGCTTATGCATGCGCTGGAAAACTTGACCAAGGCAAGAAACTCCTAGTTGAGACAGCCAGCCAAATCAATGACATGTTAAACCCACGTTACGAAGATTACATCCGCAAACTTGCAGAGAAGATTCACGAAGTTGAAAGCATGTACATCATCGGAAAAGACGTTAACTACCCTATCGCCCTAGAAGCCGCAATCAAGCTTCAAGAGGTTTCATATATCCACGCTGAAGGCTTTGCAGGAGGAGAGCTAAAACACGGTCCAATTGCACTAATCTCAGAAGGAACACCTTGTATTGCGATAGTCGCAAATGACGAGACAAAACCTCACATAATATCCAACGCAACAGAAGTAAAAGCCCGCGGCGGATACATCATTGGTGTCGCCCCAGAAAACAACGACGTATTCGACTACTGGATCAAAGTACCAGACGCTGGAATGGCATCACCTATCGTATCAATCATCCCAATTCAGATACTCTCATATCAACTTGCACTACTCCGAGAAAACGACCCTGACATGCCAAGGAATTTGGCGAAGAGTGTGACGGTGAAGTAGCGAGATTTGCGGTCTGGAGTGTTAGGAGTACGAGCTCCGCCGAGTGCTCCGGGAACGGAAGACAGTTTTTCATAAATAAGGAGTGTTTTTGAGTAACAAACAACATGACTTATTTAGCAAAAAACTGAGCAAATCCCTATTGCGGTAAAGTAGTGATTAGTGGTTAGAATTATTGGAATTCTCTGCATCTAAAATTCTAATCAGAAAAACACAACAAACTCGCGACTTGCGACCCGCGACTAATTCCACAAAAAAAACACCAACCACTCGCGCCTATCTCATAAAATCATCCAAATCCGCACGCCTCTTAATGTGACGTAATTTGCGCAAAGCCTTAATCTCAATTTGACGAATGCGCTCACGAGTAAGGTAAAAACGGCTACCAATCTCTTCCAAGCTATAACAACAAGGCTCCCCTATTCCAAAACGCATACGAACAACTTTCTCTTCACGAGGAGTCAAAGTTGCCAACACATCCTCAATACGCTCACGAAGAGCAATATCTTCGAGAACACGGCTAGAATCATTCTCAGGATCAGGGTCTACAATAAATTCACCTAGATAATCTGAACCTTCTTCCGATGACAAAGGAGCATCCAAAGACATAGGCTCCTTAGTTACAGCAATAAGTTCAGCTAATTTTTCTGGATCCGTCTCAAGGCGCTCAGCAATCTCAAGCATAGTAGGCTCCCTGCAAAGTTCTTGAAAAAGCTGTTTTTGCACCTGATGAAACTTATTAATCGTCTCCAACTTATAAATAGGAATCCGAATAGTACGTACCTGAGACTCAATGGCACGAATAATCGCTTGCCTAATCCACCAACTTGCATAAGTAGAGAACTTAAATCCACGCTTGTGATCAAATTTCTCTGTGGCTTTCATAAGCCCCATATTCCCTTCTTGTATCAAGTCTATCAGAGGCATCCCACGATACGAATATTGCTTAGCTATACTCACCACCAATCGCAAATTAGAATTAATCAAAGTCTGCCTAGCAATTTCAGCATCAGCACCACCAGCAGCAATCCTCTTGGCTACTTCAATCTCATCTTCACGAGTAAGAAGAGGATATTTGCCAAGCCCTTTCATGTACTTCGTAACAAGCAAATTACCAAAAGACTCATCAGATTTTCTTCTTCCATCAGGTCTATCTTTCGGTCCTTTCTTCATTGCAGTCAAAGCCATAATATTTGTTTATAGGTAATTAATTAAAACACATTTAAAGAGTTACAATCAAGTGGCCAAACTCATTACAACATCAGGCAGCTCATTAAGCCTCTCTCTTGCCGAGACATATGCAACAGGTGTTGGATTTTCTTCAAAACCATAATCATCACCATGTACAACAACAGGAGACTTAGGGCTAGACGCCCTTTTCATAAAAGCCATTACAGCCAGCTTAATCAATCTATCTGAATCAAAAACATCAAATTCATACGAATTACCAATAACGTATCGATATTTCATTAAACCCTGTTTTTCCAACATCCCCATTACGTGATAACTCCATCCAATCCCAACCATCACAACAGGGACACCTCTAGAAACAACCTCCCCAACCAATCTCAAGGCACTCTCAGACACCCTTTGATATTGCGATATATCAACAACCACAGCAACAGCCTCAGAAACCCCTTCGACAACAGCCTCAATTTCTTGGGCAGAAACATTCTCAGTCTCAATTCCACGATCCCTCAAAACTCGCTCAAAAAGATCGGCATGTCCTTCCCTTTCAGAATAAACCATAACATTGCGTCCTTCAGAATTCATTTGAAATTTATTTAAGCAATCATTCGAGCTTTCTCACTAAGAACCCACCTAGTCAAAGATAGATAAGTCTTCGCAACAAGCAAAGGATCATCTTTACCTATCTCAAAAAACTTATCAGAAACAGTTTCATAAGCAGTAGGAATCAAATATTCCATTCCAATACAAAGGTTCTCAATATAGCCTCGAAAACCGTCCAAAAACTCACAATACTTTCTATAATCCTCAGATATTGCAGGAGCATCAGAAGAATAAATTTTTCCTCTTAAAATCTTAACCGCAGCTCTCCTCCAATTCGCCACAGCAGATCGAGTAAAACCAATTTCGCGCGCTATAGCAGCCATCGACTCTTCATCCTCAACCCCATAGCCATAAAACCTCCTTATTATCAGATCTTGTCTACCATCAAGACTCTCCATCGCGATAGCCAAGGCTTTTTCATCTTCATTCCTCTCAAATATACGATCTGGAAGATCTCGATCATCAACCACCGGCGAACTGCCTATACCTTCAACTTTAAACAACAAATCGTTATTCTCAAGATAATCGAGAAGAAAGCATTCCTCATCGCCACAACGCAAAACCTCATCAAAAGACATCGGCAACTGATACATCCGCATAAAGTGTTCTGCTTTGTCAGGATCCATACCAGCATCCTCCGCAGCTTTCCTAACAGATGCTTCACACATCTCAAGATGACCAATTTTTCTCTGAGCCTCTTTCACTTTATGAATATCCTCAATTCTATAATTAGGAACCTGAATCGCAGATCTGTTTTCTCTTATAAATCTTTTTATTTCACTCTCAACAGTCCATTTCGCGTAAGTGGAAAACCGCAAATCTCGACTATATTCAAATCTTTCGATAGCTTTATCCAAACCTACAACTCCACGCTGAAACAAATCCATAAAATCCAACCCATAATGCAAATGTTTTAGAACAATACTAGAAACAAGCCTCAAATTTGCTTTCATTAAAGCCAACCTAGCCTCTTCCGCAGCTTCCCCTCCTTTTTCATAAACCTTAAAAAGTTCAATCACCCTCTCGTGTGAAAGAGTTGAATAATCAGAATTCAATCTAAATTCACGCTGCAAAATTGTAAGACAAATCTCTTTCCCGTAATGAGACTCTTCATCCTCAACCCCCTCATTAGGGTCATCCCATATGTCCAAAGCATCAATCATAAAGTTTGTAAATTTTTCTAAAAAAGGCTACATTTAACCATGAAATAAACAAAAAAACAAATGCCACAACGCACAAAAATTGTTGCGACACTTGGGCCAGCTTCAGACGAGCTGTACATTCTCGAAAGAATGCTACAAGCCGGCATGGACGTAGCAAGGCTTAACTTTTCACATGGGACATACAAACATTTCACACAAATAATCTCAAATTTAAGAAAAGCATCTAAAAGAACAGGGTACAACGTCGCAATCCTACAAGATTTACAAGGACCAAAAATACGAACCGGCAATCTACCAAAAGAAGGAATTGAGGTAAAAAAAGGGCACAAAGTTGTACTAACATCATCTTTAAAACCAAAAAAAGAAGAAATACCACTTCAATATCGCAACCTGCCAAAAGAGGTAAAAAAAGGAGACATCCTGCTAATTGACGATGGCCTAATTGAACTCACTGTAACTTCAACAGAAAAAGACAAAATCCACGCAAAAGCAAAGAACAACGGAATAATAAAAAGCAACAAAGGAATAAACGTCCCAACAGGAGAAATAAGAGCATCTTCGATCACAAAAAAAGACTTAAGAGACCTTAAATTCGGACTCAAAGCAGGTGTCGATTACATTGCCTTATCTTTTGTAAAATCTGCATCTGACATCAAAGAACTACGAAACCACATCAAGAAAGCCGGAAAACAAACCAAGATAATCGCAAAAATCGAACGAAAAGAAGCGATAGAGAACCTAGAAGAGATAGTAAACGCAGCTGACGGAATCATGGTCGCACGAGGAGATCTCGGGCTAGAAATACCAGCAGCACAGGTACCAATTTGCCAGAAAGAAATAATCCACATGTGCAACGAGAAAGCAAAACCTGTAATCGTTGCAACTCATGTACTCCAGTCAATGATCGAGAACCCTAGACCAACAAGAGCTGAGATTTCAGATGCTGCAAACGCAATTTTTGATCGTGCTGACGCTTTCATGCTCTCAAACGAAACAGCTGTCGGTAAATACCCACTCAAAGCGGTACAAACACTAGCCTCAGTGGCAAGAACAACCGAAAAAGAGATCAAAAAAAGACCGTTCCTGCTTCCAGATCTAACCGAAGACAAAAGTCTTTCAATCACAGACGCAACCTGTCTTAACGCAATAACCTTAGCTGAAAACATATCCGCACATCACGTCGTAATTGTTACCAACTCAGGATACACAGCAGAACAAATCGCCAAATACAGACCTTTCAACACACTAATCACGATCACAGGAAGTCAAGAAACCAAAAGAAAACTAGCCTTAGTATGGGGTCTAAACCGAATCCTTGTAGACGAATCAATCGTAAAAGACAATTGCGACCTCGAAGCAACAGTTGTTGAACTTTTAAAGAAGAAAAAACTCACCAGAAAAGGACAAAAGATCGTGATAATCGCTGCAGGCAAAAAAAGAAAACTTCTATCAACAGTAAGATGCTAAGAAGTTCCTTTGTAAGCAATGTACCCCTGTAGATCACGGTCATCTTCCACAAAGACCACTTTTGAAAAACCTGCCCGATACAAAAGCTCTGCAGTAACATTCAAGCTGCCTTCACCGCCAGAAAAAAACGCCACACCACCTGGCATTAAACTATAAAAGCATTGTACCAGAGCTCTATTTAACCAAACTGGATTTAGCCCTAGCCCATTCTCTCCACCTTCATAAGTAAAAACTTGATGCGAAAATATAACATTCGCCCTCCTGCCCTCAACAAACATCTCCATCAAATGTTGCGCAGGAATTTGGACATAATAATCTAAACCTGCCGTATCCAGTTCGTTCACATCAATTATATTGCATTCAACCATAGTCCCTACCCATTGGTCATACCCCAAATCAGCAGGCTCCAAAATATCGTACGATTCAGGTTTTGCCCTGTGATCAAAAAAATGATAAAAAGGATAACTATGCCTTCCAATCCACAAAAACAATGGAGTTTTCTGATCTAAAGGCTCACACAATAAACGCCTTAAAGCAGCAGGATACGGTAACCCCTCAGCCTCAATTTCATCGATCCTAGATCCAAAATCCACATGAGCCTCTCCAGGAAGGTCGGCAAAAGACAACCCTGGCCTGCTCAACACAGGATACCCCCCTATCTGCTCAATGTTACTTGTTTGATGCTCCATAAGAACGAAATCATAACAGTTTTGAGCAAAAAGTCAACTACCGGTCGATCATGTTAACCCGTAAACTGGAACTACAAAAACAAAATAATATGCTAATTTTAGGAATAGACCCAGGGACCGCAACAACAGGATATTCACTCATCGAATCAGAAGGAGACAACATAAGACTTCTAGATTTTGGAATAATAAAAACGCAGGCAACAACAGAGAACGCAGAAAGACTAAGCCAGATATGCGCAGATATAGAGGAATTAGTCTCAACATATCACCCTGACGAAGCCGCAATCGAAGACTTGTTCTTCTCAAAAAACGTCAAAACAGCAATGAAAGTTGCCCAAGCAAGAGGAGCAATAATCGCAACACTAAGCAAAGCCAAAGTAAAAATCCACGAATACAAACCAGTCGAAGTCAAATCCGCAGTAACCGGCAATGGCCGTGCAGAAAAGATGCAAATACAAAAAATGACACAGATTATTCTCGGACTTAAGGAGATCCCTAAACCAGACGACGCAGCAGATGCAATTGCAATCGCAATTTGCCACATAAACTCGCGGAAATTCAACGAAAATGGTAAATTTCAGACATAAGACTTATGACTTATGACATAAGAACAAAAATTAAAATCCGTTTTGCCTCGCATTTATGATCACTTGAGGGCAAAACACAACCGACTTGCGACCTGCGACCTGCGACTCGCGACTAATACAAACAATATGAAAAAAATCCTTCTCGCAATACTGATGCTAATTGGACTCACAGCTGCTCTTGCAGGAGCATCAATCTTAATAAACAACCAGAATCTTCTATCAACGGTCTTATATGCAGACGGCAGCGGAAAAGTGGCAGTCCCAGAGACAACCTCATCATTCACATACGATGAATACATCGCCAAAGGCGAACTTTTGATCGAGAATGGATACAACTCACTAGCAATAAACGAATACACACAAGCCGCAAATATCGAGCCTTCACTTGCACAGCCTTACGTCTTGATCGGCGAAGCTCACATTTTAGAAGGAAATCACGAAAAAGCTCTAGCAAACTTTGAAAAAGCTTTGGAAAAAGATCCAGACAATGTAGACGCTGTAATCGGAGTTGCTCAAAGCTACCTTCACCTAAAAGAATTTGATTTAGCCAGGAGCACACTAGATTCAGCAAATCATCCTGACGAGCCTAAGTTCAAGTTTTATCAGGCAATGCTCTATGCATACGACCGAGAATACGAACGAAGCCAAAGATACCTAGAAGACTCCATCGAAATTGAAGGTGCACAAGAATTACTAGACGCATATTTGCAATATGAATCAGAGCAAGGTGGACAAGAAACACATTTAAGAACATTGCTAGCACAAGCTTGCACAGAGATAGACCAATACGAACTAGCAACATCGATCCTGTATCAAGTACTGAGCGAAATACCTACATACCGGGATGCATGGATCCTCCTTGGATATTCGTATCTTGAGATGGGAGAATACGACAATTCAGCATCAGCTTTTGAAGAAGCGATCGAATTAGACACTACCAAACCTGAATCAAACTACTTCCTAGCATTAGCTTACTTTGGACAAGAGAAATACACAGAAGCAATTAACTACCTAGAACTAGCACAAGTTTATGGATTTGAGCCGGAAGTCCAGATCTATCAGAAGCTAGCCGAGATATATTTCTTGTTAGATGATATTGAATCAGCAACCAAAAACTACGAAAAGATCCTTCAACTCAACGATTCGGAAGTAAGCTCATTCATTAGGCCTATCTGGCTCAATATGGAGTACCTGGACAACGTTGCTAAATCAATCGAACTTGCCCAATGGGCGCTTTCTGTACATCCTGAAGACGCAATGAGTTACAACCTGATGGGATGGACATTTTTGGAAGATGGACAAATCGTAGAAGCTGAGAACTACCTAATAAAAGCTTTGGAAATAAATCCTGAACTAGCAGCGGCATACCTAAACCTTGGAACACTGTACGAATCTCAAGGAGAACTGGAGAAAGCACAACAACACTACAAAAAAGCTTACAACCTCGAACCAGAGAGCTCAGTCGGGAAACTCGCAGCAGAGAAATACAATTCTTTTGTCGTAACCGAGGAATAAAAACTAACATAAACAAAAACATATGAATCCTCTTTTCGTTCCATTGATGTTCGCTCTAGGTCTTGCATTCGGAAGCTTCTTATCAATGCTAATCCCTAGAATATACAAAAAAGAGTCAGGGATAGTATTCGGCCGATCACGTTGCATTATATGCAAAAAAACCTTGCAACCAAGAGACCTTATCCCTGTATTGAGCTATCTGTTAAACAAAGGTAAATGCAGATTTTGCGATTCAAAAGTCAGCAAAGTCTATCCAGTAATTGAACTTACAACTGGATTGCTATTCTCAGCTACATATATGGCATTCCCGTTTAGCACAGTTTACGGAGTGCCATTGACCGTATTTTATTTAGTGATGGCCTTGGTGCTCATCTTCACGTTTTTCTACGACTTCAGTTACATGGAAATTTCTGACATAGTTCTTCTGCCAGCTATAGGGATAGCGCTGCTTGGGACCATGTTCAAACAAACACCAACAATTACATCGGCACTTATCGGTATGGGGATTGGAATTGGGTTCTTTTTGATACAAATTTTAATATCCAAAGGAAAATGGGTTGGCGGAGGAGACATAAGAATTGGAGCTTTTATGGGAGCCCTGCTAGGTTGGCAAATGACACTCGTAGCGTTGATTTCGAGCTATGTTATCGGTTCGATATGCAGCATTACTTTGATAGCGAAAGGAGGCAAAAAAATAGGGAGCAAAATACCTCTAGGACCTTTCTTAGTAACAGGAACATTTTTGGCCCTATTCTGGGGTGATGAAATATTAAGATGGTATATAAACCTACTCACATGAACAAAGTTTTACTAGTAGTTTTGGACGGATTCGGACACACAAAAAGCCGCAAAGGTAACGCCATTGCGATGGCTGGAATGAAGTACGAAAAAAGCCTAAGACGTAAATACCCAACAACAGAGCTAAAATGCACTGGAAAAGCTGTCGGCCTACCCAAAGGCGCAATGGGCGGAAGCGAAGTAGGACACTTCACAATGGGAGCCGGAAAAGTAGTTTTACAATCACAAGAAGAAATAAATGACGATATTCGCACAGGCAAATTCTTCAAGAACCAAGAAATTCTAAAAGCGATCAGAAACGCAAAAAAACACAAAACTGCCCTACACCTAATAGGGATGATTTCAGACGAAGGAATTCATTCTCACACAAACCACCTTTTTGCCTGTCTGGAACTGGCAAAACGTCACAAGCTGAACAAAGTTTTTGTACACGCAATAACAGATGGACGGGACGTTCCAGAAAGGTCCGCCAAGAAATACATCAGACAAATACAAAAACGCGGAGGCGTGATAGCCAGTATCGTCGGTAGATATTACGCAATGGACCGAGACAACAACTGGAAAAGAACCAAGAAGGCCTACATGCTAATGACACGAGCAGAAGGAATATCAGAACCGGATCCAATCCAAGCAATCGACAACGCTTACGAACGTGGAGACGACACAGACTACTATCTAAAACCGATGATAATCAAACCAGAAGGTCGAATCAAAAACCGAGACTCGGTAATCTTCTGGAACTACAGAACAGATCGCTCAGCACAACTTGCAGCAGCTTTCTGTGATCCAAAATTCAAAAAATTCGAACGAAGACGTGTCGGACACCTCGTCATGACCATCTTCGGAGAGTACAGCAAATGTGCAAACGTAGCTTTCGAAGCTCCAACATCAAAAAACAACCTCGGATCAATCATATCCAGGAAAAAGATCCCACAACTCCGAATAGCAGAAACCGAAAAGTACGCACACGTAACATTCTTCTTCAATTCTCAAGAGAAAGAGCCCTACCCTCTCGAAGATCGAATAATGGTACCGTCACCAAAAGTCACATCATATTCAGAAAAACCTGAAATGAGCGCAACAGAAGTGACAGACAAAGCTTTAACAGCAATCGAGAAAGAAAAATACGGACTAATCGTCCTGAATTACGCAAACGCAGACCTCGTAGGACACTCAGGCGACCTAGATGCAACAATCGCCTGCTGCAAACACATAGACAAGTGCCTGAAACGTCTAATCCCAGAAGCACAAAAACGCGGATACGACATCATCCTAACCGCAGACCACGGAAACGCAGACTCAATGAAATACCCAGATGGAGCAGACAACCCATCTCACTCAATGAATCCAGTACTCTGCACAATCATCTCAGACCGAAAACTCAAGAAACTCAAAAAAAGCAAAGGCCTATCATCGATCGCACCAACAATCCTAGACTTGATGTGGATCAAGAAGCCAAAAGGGATGTGTGATAGTTTGATTTAGTACCCCCATCTATACTGATCCTCAGCAGCTTTTGCCTTAGCTCGTCCCTCCAAATCAGAATCCAATTTATCAAGATCCAATCCAAATTCTTCAATCCATCGAGGATCCGCGTTTTCAGAATTGCTATATTTCTCTACAAGGTATCGAATAATATCTCTATCTCCAGCACGACCTAAAGAACAATGACGGTCTCTTTGTTGTCTAAAGTAGAAGAAATCCCACAAAAGCTGTCTTGCTTTATCAATATCCTCATCAAACACTTCATCAATAACCCTTTTTACAACCGGCATTTCCAAAGGATTGCTAAAAAGAGGAAGCCATCCAGAATGATTTCCGAAAATCTCTCCTTGGTAAACTTTTCTAAGCTTAAGCCATTTTTCATCAGAAAGATTCTCCGCAGTTGCCAATTTAACAGCGACAGGATGAACCCAAAACTTTGGTTGTCTCAAATCATTGCAATTTTCAACAAACTTTATCCAATAATCTGCAAGCTCGTTAATATCCCATCTCTCGTCTAACAACATCGTGTTCAAACCTTTGTCATAAACCAAATCATCATGAGCAAAAATACCTGCAGTAGCAATAACTCTTTCAAGAGATGGTGATTCACCTGCGAGCTCAGCATCTCCAATCATCTTAATACCTTCAATAATTTTGGACCTTAATTTCTTATCATTCTTATTTCTAGAAATAGAATTGCCAACAAGTTTAACAGGCTCAGTTCCTTCATCATCTGTCTCAAAAATACCAATCAAGAAAAGTGCTAATCGCGGATCAATACGCATGATAGCACCAACAATCTGCCTAGGAACATGGGTATATTTATATTCAACAGGCCCACGGAACTCATGACGATCAGCTTCATCTCGGAAACGAGAATCTAATTCTGACACTAAATCTCTAAACAAAGTCTCATAAAACTCTGCATGCTCTTCAGGCTGCCCCCCTGTCCTTCCAATAGCCAATTTACCTGCTAAGTCCTGAGTTCTCCTTTGAATAATCTCCGGCTCAGGACCAGTAACATCGCGATACCGACCACGATATTCATTTTGAAAAGGAAGTGCAACACGCCAATATTGCTTCCGAGCCTCAGGCCTAAGCGCTCTCACCCATCTCATCGTTTCTTTTTCGTGATTCATCAACTGAACAACAGAATCCGAATCTATCCCATCAATCCAAACAGATAACTCCTCAAGAAGACGATTCATACTCTCAGGTATCATCCAAGGTGCTTTCAAAACATCCCTAATACCCTGACGAACCTTACCAATCATCGCCCATTCAAGTCCATCCTCTCCAACCTCTCTAATATGAGCAGATAGATCCGCCCACAAAAAACCATCTTGAATATCCTCGGCTCGACGAAAGGTTACCCCCTCAGCATCATTCATACCCAGAATTTCCATCAGTTCTAAAATCCCCTGATTGCTCGAGTCACGCTTGTCATAAAAATCTGTAACAACCACGTCGGCCCCTCTCCTCTTGGCTTTCGCCGCCTGAAGAAGCCAAAAAAGATTACCCAAAGCAACATCCTTAAGCCTTCTCTGTCTAACAGTACAAACTTGGAAAGTTTGCCCTCTCAAGTCTTGCTCCAAATTCTTATCAAATTCTTGATAAGTGCCTCTCCTGTCAAATAAGGTCAAATCTTCTTTATCTAATTCCATAATTTTTATTATTACAAGGTGTGCATTTTATCGGATTCAGCGTCATAGTCAATGACTTCACCTACCCAAGATAATTATTCAAAATTTTAGGATGATCTCTAATCACAAAAAATGGAGTTTTCTTGCTCCTTTTCCACCCTATTTCTTCATGAACATTCATCTTAGATGGAACAATAACAGGCGTAACCTCATCACTAGCAATCTGCTGATACCTAACAGGTTCGATTTGACCTTGATAACCGAGCTTCCTAATTAGCTCAATCCAGTCACGTTCATACTTCTGCCTTGCAACGGATTCAGGCAATAGCACCCTAATCTTCCCCGTCGATGCAGCAATACCGATAGCCTCTTTTATCTGATTTATTCCAATATCAAGCAAGCTATCCTTAATTTCTGGATCCAAATCAGTTCCTGAGTCATTGCTATCATATTTACGACCACCACTAAATCCAGAACTAATATATTTATCTAGTTCATTACTCCTTGCATACTTAACAGTAACAACCTCTTTTGGCTTATCTTCTTCCAATAATCCCAAACCTTTAAGTTGCCCTTCAACACGCTCTCTAATCCCGTTAACAGCAACCACTATACGAAGTTCATCACGAAGAGCGTCCAGGTCATCCTTAGCATCAAGTATTTCTTTTGCTAGTTCGTAAAATTGTTTCTTGTTTCGAGCATACAACCTATTAATTTTCTTTTTCCTCCCTTCAGGATTGACACTTCCATAAACAGCGTCATCAAATTTCTCAGGCCCAGCAGTCTCTAACCATTTTTTAAGCTGATCCCATCTTTTAATTTTACGCTTAATGCTATGTTCTAACCTAGAAATATCTTTTCTTAACCTAGCCTCAGCACGTCTTTCATCAAGAACCTGGTTCACAACATCCCTTTGCTCTCCGATAACAGCCTCCAAATAAGCATCTCTATGAGCATCTACTAGCTCATAAGCCTGCCTCAAATTATAAACCGGATCAGGTTCAGCACGGAACATCCTATCAGCAACTCTGAGCATATATTTAACCTTCTCAATCAAAGCCACATGATCAAGTAATTGATCTGTTTTAAAAACATCCATAGCCCTAGTCATCAGCAACCAATTGCGCACACGAATATTCGTTGGCGTCGGCTCATTTAATGACTGAATCGTTTCAAGTAGCACCTCATGTAACGGCTTAATATCAACCACAATTTATAATTATTTACAGAAGGCCGTATTATAAAACCCAAGCACAGAAAGTCAACCCCAAGGAACTAGAAATATAAGGTTTAGAATGTAAACTGTAGAATGTAGAAAAAACACCAATTGCTACTCACTTCTCACTTCTAATTACTCACTAAACTATGAAAGCAGTCATCCTAGCAGGAGGAGCCGGCTCTCGCCTTTGGCCCCTCTCAACAGAAGAAAAACCGAAACAGTTCCAAAGCCTAGTTTCAAACAAAACCATGCTTCAAGAGGCTTTTGAGAGAACATCTTTCCTTAAGCCAGAAGACATTTATGTGGCAACCAACGAGAAATATGTTGGCTTCGTTCGCGAACAAATCCCGGAAGTACCAGAAGAAAACATACTTACCGAACCTGCACTTCGCGACACAGCAACTTGCATCGGATTCGCAGCAGCAATGATAGGAAAAGACCATCCAGAAGAAGTAATGGCAGTTATTTACGCAGACCATATGGTTCAAGACCAAGATGAGTTCGCACGAAAACTTCTGGCCGCAGAAAAAGTAGCCCTCAAGGATCACACCCTGAACATCGTAGAAGTCGAAGCAAAAGAACCAAATGTAAACCTCGGATACGTTGAAGTTGGCGATGAGATTGAACAAGTTGAAGGAGAAAGCGTTTTAGCTTTTAAGAAATTTAAAGAAAAACCTGATCTGGAAACGGCGGCACAGTATCAAGAAGCCGGCAACTACCTCTGGAATACAGGTTATTACGTATGGAGAATCAAAGATATACTCGATAAATATAGGCAGCACCTGCCAGATACATACGAACGCTTGATGAAGATGCAACAAGACCCATCTTGCATAGAAACCGAGTATCCACAGTGCGAAAAAATCTCAATCGACTACGCAATAATGGAGAAATGCGCGCCTGAAGAAGTAAGAATATTACCATCAATCCTAGGATGGAGTGACATTGGCACCTGGGAAACTCTTTTCAAAGAACTTTCAAAAGGAGAAAACGTCACCAAAGGCGAAAATCAAGCCTTTGAAAGCGAAGGTAATCTAATCTACAACTACAGCAACAAACGCGTTCACACTATTGGAATTAACGGAATGGCTATCGTCGTAACAGGAGATGATATCCTGATTTGCCCACTAGACAAAAGTCAGAATGTGAAAAAGCTACAAAAGTAGCCCATTCACAAGCGAAAAACCCTTTATTTTCTATAGGGCTTCGTGTAGATTGTATGCGCTCAATTTTTTGTAGCGCTTTTAAACCTGATGAAAACCAAAATCAAACCAAAACCTTGGGGCAGAGAAATCTGGTTCGCACAAACCGAGAAATATGCGGGCAAAATTTTGGAAATCAAAAAAGGTCACAGATACTCGCTACAATTCCACAGACAAAAGCTAGAAACACAATATGTCGTATCAGGACAAATAAGAATGATTCACGGCGAATCTGAAGAAAATCTCCAGGAAACAATCCTAAACCCAGGAGATAAATTCGACGTAACTCCAGGAACTATCCACAGAGCAGAAGGAATAGAAGATAGCGTCATTTTTGAGGTTTCTACACCAGAGCTTGATGATGTAGTTAAACTGGCCGACGACTATGGACGATCAGGAGAAGGAAATAATGAAGAGCTCGATGAGAAACTTTCCGCTGAACAAAATTAAATTTTTCATATAACTAACAACTAAAAAAAAGATGAAAAAATTCCTAACATGGAAGCTAGTCGCAATATTCGCGGTAACAGCTGTCCTTGGGTTCGTATCACTACCATATGAACACCAATCAAAATTTCTGCCAACCGAGTCAGAATTCTTACAAGACTCACACATCAACCTTGGTCTAGACCTTCAAGGAGGAACACAACTTGATTACAAAATCGACCTCAGGAACGTAAATGAAGCAGATCAAGACGCAATAGTCGAAGGTGTAAAAGAAGTTATAACAAGACGTGTAAACGGACTTGGTGTATCAGAACCAATCATTTATGTCTCTCATGTAGCGGATGAATACCACATTATTGTCGAGCTAGCAGGTATAAAGGACCTAGACACTGCAAAAGCAACAGTAGGAAAAACAATCCAACTTGAGTTCAAAGAAGAAGCAAACATTATAGAAGAAGATCAAAAAGCTGAACGCTATGCAATGGCTGAAACAGCTCTTAACAGGGTTCTAGCAGGAGAAGATATCGCGACAGTGGGGGCAGAAGAAGAACAAGCATACCCAGGAACAGCAATTTACTCAGAAGAAACAACACCAGTTGCAATCGACGCAATTCCAGAAGACATTGCAAGTCATGTTTCAGGACTAAATATAGGAGACACAGTATCAACAGTAATAGAGGGAGTTAACGGAGAAATCTTTGATTACAATGGAGAATTAACAGATCTAACTGGGTATTTCGTCGTACAAGTCTCAGACAAAGTAACTACAGAGAAACAAGTAGAAGCTAGTCACATCCTAATCGGATGGGAAGATTCAGGAATAGGAACAGATAGATCAGAGAAAAAAGCCAAAGAACTTGCTGAAGAAATTTTACAAAAAGCTCAAGACGGAGAAGACTTCGCTCTACTTGCCGAAGAATACTCAGAGGACACAGGAAGCGCAATACAAGGTGGAGAGCTAGGAACATTCGGACCTGGAGTCATGGTGTCAGAATTTGAAGAAGCTGCGTTTTCGATGGAGATTGGAGCAATCTCTGACATTGTAGAAACACAGTTTGGATATCACATCATCAAAGTAACAGACGTAAAAGAAGAGACAGTAGCAGAGAAATACGCACTAAAAACAATCACCTACCTAACACTACCTGATCCTTGGGTATCAACTGAACTTACAGGTGAACACTTTGTACACGCAGACGTTCAATTCACTCAAGCATACACACCTTATGTAGCAATTGAATTCAATGACGAGGGAGCTGAGTTATTCGAAGAAATCACAGGAAGAAACGTAGGAAAACCTCTAGCAATTTTCGTAGGAGGAGATCTTATATCTGCACCTAACGTAAACGACAAGATCTCAGGTGGAAGCGCAATTATAACAGGAGACTTCGATATCGAAGAAGCAACAGAACTAGCACGAGACCTAAACACAGGTGCTATCCCTGCTCCTATTTCACTTGCAGGACAGTACACAATTGGAGCATCTCTTGGGGCTGAAGCACTTTCAAGCAGTATGACTGCAGGAATTATTGGTCTTCTGCTACTTGCACTTTACATGGTGTTTTATTACAGACTTCCGGGACTACTTGCAGATGTTGCACTTGGAATTTACGCAATCATCCTAATCTTCTCGATTAAGATTGCACTTCCAATGGCACTTGCGCTCCTGATTTCAATTCTGATTTTCGGAGGAGTTACAGCAATCATCCTAAAATCCAAAGACTCAGGATGGGAAAAATCAATTTCATTCATCATTACTTGTTTCGTTCTATTCTTCTTAACTTTTGTACTATCTAGCCAACTAACGCTAACACTAGCAGGTATCGCCGGTGTGATCCTATCTATCGGTATGGCTGTAGATGCAAACGTTCTTATTTTTGAAAGAATCAAAGAAGAATTAAGAGCAGGAAAACCTTTCGCTCTATCTATCGAAACAGGTTTCCAAAGAGCTTGGGATTCGATCAGAGACTCAAACTTCTCATCTTTGATCACATGTGCAATCCTTCTATATTTCGGATCATCAATCATTCGAGGATTCGCATTCAACCTTGCACTTGGTATTTTGATCTCAATGTTCACAGCGATCACAATCACAAGAACTTTCCTAAGAAGCACTGTTGGTAAGAAAGCGCTAGAAAGCGACTTCATGTTCGGAATCAACCGGAAGAGAAAACCTTTCAACTTCCAATTCATCAAAAACAGCAAAAGATGGGCAACTATTTCAGGAGCCCTCCTAGCAGTTGCATTAGTAGTTATCCCTGTTTTCGGACTTAATATGGGGCTGGATTTCACTGGAGGAACACTGATGGAAATCCAATTCTCAGATGAAGAAGTTACAAGCGAATCACTAACAGAAGCATTTGCAAACGTAGAAAATCAACTAAACAGCCCTGACACAGAATTTGTTGGAGAGATGGAAAGCATCTTGGTAAACGAAGGAGAAACAACAATCAGCGAATACCAAGAAACAACTGAGTTTGGAGCACCTGTGATAGTTGAAACAGGAGATGGAACTTTCATCATAAGAATCAAACACATCTCAGAAGAAACTCATGAAGCAATCATAAGCGGACTAAGCAACGCATTCGGTGAATTTGAAGAAATAAGATTCACAACAGTAGGACCAACAATCGGATCTACTCTTAAGAAAAAAGCTTTCATCGCTCTTGGAATCGCACTTGTTATGATCGTTATGTACATAGCGTTCGCATTCCGAAAAGTACCTAAGAAAATCGGGCCATGGAAATTCGGAGCTTGTGCTATTGCCGCACTTGCCCACGACCTACTGATAATAGTTGGTATCTTTGCCATCCTTGGTAAATTCCTTGGAGTAGAGATCGACGCACTATTCATCACTGCCCTACTAACAATTCTTGGGTTCTCAGTACATGACACAATCGTTGTATTCGACAGAACACGTGAAAACCTAAGACGTGGACACGGAGCACATTTTGGAGAAACAGCTAACAAAGCTCTAAATCAAACACTAGCTCGATCAATGAACACTTCAATATCGACATTATTTACGCTTGTAGCGCTGCTTCTATTCGGAGCCGCTTCAATACACTACTTTGTCCTAGCGCTTGTCCTAGGTATCCTTGTAGGTACATATTCATCGATATTTGTAGCGACACCACTTCTAGTTTGGTGGCATGATAAAGCAGAGAAGTAGATTACAGATGACAGATAATAGACTAAAGCCCTCGCGATGCGGGGGCTTTTTTAAAGCCAAATTTTAATCAAAAAATCTATTCGCAGAAATTTCCGCCAAAAGCTCCTCGTATTTCCCACGATAAATTCCGCCATAAAGAACCTGATTGCCTGTATAAGCAATCTCTTGAACCCCAGCATTTGTATTAAAGCACTGTCCATCTTGCATATCTCGATAAACACCTGCAACACTCACCAAACCATAACCAGTTTCAACCTCCCCTGAAAAACTACCATTTTCACAATAACGATAATCCACAAAAGGAATAGAACCATTTAGATATAATCCAGCCAAAACCATCTCATCAACTCCTAGCTTCAAACTCCCCTCCTGATCATAAAAGATCCAGAGAGAACCCTCAACTTCAACACCAGGAGCAGCCTCGATAGTACCAAAACAACCATTAGACAAAGTTGACGCAACATAAGCCGGCCAAACCTCATCCCCGGGAAAAATATCAGCAAAGTTCTGAGAACAAGGAGAAAAGCCTGTATCGACTTGCGGCGCACAAGCAGCCGCCATCATTAACAGAGATGATTGAGCCAAAGTTCGATATGTTTCACAAGGCCTGAGCATGTTTTTGGTTTATAAGGTATGCATTCTAAAGATTTACTGTAAAATGTCAAAATCAACAGCTTACACTTATGGGTTGCAATAAACCTAATAAATGAATAGAATACGTCCGCATAATCCAGCGCCAGTAGCTCAGTGGATAGAGCACCGGTCTTCGGAACCGGGTGTCGGGGGTTCGAATCCCTCCTGGCGCAC
>CAZRWH010000008.1:0-10068 GCA_964603905.1 uncultured Candidatus Peribacteria bacterium
TAGAGCACCGGTCTTCGGAACCGGGTGTCGGGGGTTCGAATCCCTCCTGGCGCACCATTTAAGAATTTTTATAAGCTCCCGCACTAATATATACGTTTGGTCTCTTACAAAAATTCTTTTGTGTTACTGGTTGTATTTTCGTTCCACGAAAACGTTACATATAGCAACATTTTTCTGTAAAGCAAAATCATCTACCCACCAATCAACTTCCGATCTCCCCCCTGAATGACACGACCAACTCCCGAAACCCCTCGTGATCTCAAGTGATCCAAGAAGCCAACCTGCCTAGGAGTAGCACCACCCTCAATAGATGAAAGATCAGGCATTGAAGCCGCAGCAACAGGCCTAGCTCTGTTGTAAGCTTTATGCAAAATAAACTCAGCGATAGTCAAAATCGGATCCATTTCCGCACCATCCCTCAGGATAACAATACCGTTTGCCCCCAAAGTTTTTACAACATTATCTTCATGACTAGGAAGAAATCTTTCTCCTTGCAAAAGCCCAGCAACAGCAACATCGTTTCTTGCCATAAAAGGAACCGCAATCGAATGATAATCTTTCCCAGTTTCAAACTCCTGATCAGACACATAACAAATAGCATCAATCCTCTCAGAGACTCCTCGAAAAAAGTCACCTACAATAGTCTCCGTAATACCAGGTCCAATTGGAGACTCCATTGTATAAGCAACATTTTGAACACTTTTCAAAAACTCCATATCATTAACACCACCAGTAACAACCTCAGGACTTGAATAATGATCGTTCCGCCCTCTAACAGCAACCGGCAAAATATCCAACCCACCTATCTTTCCACGCAAAACATTAACCAATCTATCCATATCATCACGGAACGAAGCAACATCATTAATCGTACTCGCCGTATAATCCAAAACCACAGCCAATCGCACAGAATACGCCCTAGAAAGCTCTTCAACTCGATGTTGCAATAATGAAGCCACAGCAGCCTCACGCCTCCTAGCATCAGCATCCTCCACTCTTCCTTTAAGCAGGCTACCACGAGCATCTTTTACACGGTCCAACGCACCGCTATCACCTCCCACAGTAGCAGGAAGTTCTGGCGACGAAAAACGCCCAAACAAACCTGTAGAACGAACTTTTGGTTTAGTTGCAACAGCACCACGTGGACGCCCTTTACCGCTATTCCTCACCTTCATAATAATTAAAGTTAGAAAATATTTTTATAAAAAATTCCAAAGCCTTCATATAGGCAGAGAATTTATCTTCATCTGAAAGAGTTCCATATGCCTCAGCAATCAACTTAAAACGTGCTTCATCAGGCTCCTGACCATCCGTATGGAATCTCTTAGACAAGGTTCGATAAGCCTTCTTGATTTCATCTTGACCAGCAAACCTATCAATACCTAGAACCTCAAAGAAATCTACCAACATATCATCTGCATCCAACCACGAAATAGGAACCTTGTTTTGAGTACAATACTGAGCCCAAACAACCTTAGCATCTTGATCCACATCTTCAGGTGCATTCATCTCGATAATAGCCATCAATTGCTTAACTTTTCCAAGAAGTTCATAAGCTTTTTTGAGAGCTGTACCAAGCTCATACATAGCAATGTGATTTTGAACATTTTTGAGATCGTGAAGCAAAGGCTCTACCAAAGCAGCATCAGCTTCAGCATGAGGGTTGTCTTCACTGCATAATCGATCAACAATCCCATCTAGAAGCATATCAATCTCAGCCACAACAGGGACCAAATCAGGATTAACAGCAAAAGTAACGTGTTTCTGGTTTAGAGAGATGTTCTCACCTGCTCGGAACCCATTCATTTTTTCCTCACATTTAGTAAGAAGCTCTCTCAAAGCTATAAAATCGTCACTCATACCTGCCAAGAATTCAGAATTTGCAGATTTAACTAGTGTATCAACGTTAAGTTTTTTGATTCTTTCTATCTCAGCCTCAAGTCCCCTGATCTCAGATTTAAGACTCCTAATATCCACCTCAAGACCTGCCGCCTTAAGAACAGCCTGTTCTGCTTCACGCTGTGCCGCTTGAACAGAAGCCTGCATAGTATTGCGAAGAGCCTCCTTTTCTTCCTCATGCTGGGCATTCAATCTACGGATCCTGCCCAAATAATGACTTTCAATACCAGCTTTTTCGGTTTTCAACCTATCAACTACTGTATCAAGCTCAGATGCACGCCGTTCCGCCTTCTCAAGCTTTGATAAGGTTGGCTTAATAGCAAGTTTATTCCGGATAGCAACAGTTGAAACATAAGCAAAAACTGCAATCAATCCAGAAGAGGCCATTATATTACGAATAACAATCCAGTTCTGAATGAACCATTGCTTTAAACGATCTAAGTAATCTGAAGAAACCTCCTCCTGTCGGCATAAAGCATCTTCCTGCCTAATAATCTGCACAATCTTATTAGCAATTTGCTCTTTCAACTCAGAAGTTTCGATCTGATCAGGCCTTTTTAAATCATAAGTATTAGCCTGGTTAGTATCAACAGACACCACACCTTCAATCTGATCAGTTGCAATATCATAATCACCAAAACAAATAGACTTCTCAAAATGAGAGGTCGAAATCGTACCAATCACTTCAGCCGAAACAGATCGTTGAACGAACGCAGCATTCAAATCATCAGCATAAACCCGCACAACTTCCCTCTCTCCATCATATTCAATATGTCCATTGTCATAAGTAAAATCATAGTCACTCAAATCCAAATCCAGATGAACAGTAGCATCGTCCAACCTAAGACAACTATCCGTCAGTCCAGCCTCTGCCAATAGTCTCTGAGCTTCAAACCTAGCAGGCTGCACCACCAAATCTTCCGCTATAAGCGATTCTCTTCCCAGCAATCCATCTTCGATTCCGTACGCAAGCTTTAAAGGAGAAACAGACATTTCAACCTCATTTTCAATATCAGCACCTCCACAAGAAATACCGGACATCACTGCCAGCAAAGAAACTGCTCTGCCAAGTCTAGGCGCCTCCATAAACTATGCTTAATAAAAAAGGGAGGAATAATACTACAAGCCTACAGGGAGGTCAAGACGCCTCCACCACAAATGAAACTGCTCTCTCCACGCAGCATATCTTTCATCTAACGGATAATGATTCGGACCAACTCCTTCAAGCTCACACAACATGTTAGTAAGCTCACTTAACGGACCATGCTGAAATCCAGAAACAACAGGACCATCATCATGGATCAACCTATTAACATAACGAACAAAATAAGCCGATTCAGACTCCCCTTCCATCATAGGACACTCAAAAGGCAACTCAGTACCTCTTCCATCAAGCTCAGACACCTCCATACCCCTCAAAACATCCAAAACCCCGCTAGCCTCAAATAAATGGTGGAAATACGGCCTGTGCTCTATAGCGTCCAAACACATAACAACTTCTCGACAAATCTGCTCAGCAATAACCTCACGAAGTTCAGGTTTATGAGTAGAAATTGAAACCATTCTAGAATAAAGATCTTTTATAAAAGCAACGCTTTTCGCCAAAGAATCACGATCTTCACGGCCACGCTCTTCGTACTCAAGCAAATCGAATCCAGGAGCCCATTTATCTTTTTCAAGATCTCTCGCATAAGGCTCAAAATTTAGTCCACTCGCTGACAAAACACCTCTCATCCGATTACCAAAACGAGCACGCATAGCCCTGTAAGGATTACCTTCTCCAGGAACAATGTTTACAAACCTAGGACAAGGCCGACAAAGCAATTTAGAAGCCTCACGAGTAACGTGATTATAGCGATCCTCTCCATCATGTCCCAACTTGGTTTTGTCATCCATAACCAAAGCGATCTGCTCAACAACATAGCTCATCCTTTTTTTAGCCTTATTCAAATTCCTACCTGTTAATTGCGAATATGCACTGTTTTTTTGAACCTCATTTAGCCAAAAATCAGGAACACAGCTATAAACCATTTCCGCAAAACGACCATTTTCATCAATAAGGTCCCAGATATTTTTGATCAAAGCATCAACCTCATCACGATCAACAACTTCAGACATAATATAAACAGGGACTTCAACGCCTGTTTCTTCCTCAACAATCGAAGCCAAAGCCTGCCAAAAAACCTGTTTACCCTCTGCAACACGCAAAGCGGCTTCACGCGCCTGATCATCTGTAATATTACCTTTCTTGAAATTACTAAAAGGGTCAGCAACCAAAATACAAGCACCAGGAGCAACCTCAGCAATTCGTCTCACCAGGTTTAAAGCATCAACACTTTGAATAAAATGCTCTCCAGGTTTACGCTGCATCGGAGGCAACCCAACCGGGAAATACACATCGGTTCTAGGCACGTTCTCCACTCCTGTTTTTGGTTTTAAAACCATCTTTGCAAAGATTAAGAAATGTATTCTACGACAAAAGCGCTATCCAGTCAATAGCCTAGGCTCACGCCCTTGAATCACACGACCAGGGTTAACACCAGCAATTTTAAGATGCTCAGCAAAACTCAGCGACGCTCTCAAAGGAGCAGCCTGAATTGCAGAAACATTAGGAACCGCCGCAACAGCCAAAGGCCTCGCTTTGTTATAAGCTCGATTAAGAATAAATTGCGCCACAGTCTCGATAGGATCCGCCTCCCCTTCATTCCTCAAAACAACAACCCCTTGCTCACCAAAAGCATCTACAACATTTCTTTCATGGCTCTCTTGATGCCAAGAAGCTGTCAACAGGCCAGCAACCGCAACACGCCTTTCAAGAATCTGAGGCCCAGTTCCAGAAGCGTAACGCTCAAATTCATTATCTGCGACATAACAAATCGCCTCAACATCCGCAGGACGACCTTTGAAAAAATCACCATCCATAACCTTATCCAATCCAGGTCCAATTGGAGAGTGATACGTATGCGCAACATTCTCAACCCCTTTCAAAAAATCCATATCGTTAACATCTCCAACAACAACATCTGCCCCACCACGACCTCCCCTGGAAGCCACAGGCAAAATATCCAATCTATCAATTTTTCCTTTCAAAATCCTAACCAATTTCCCCATATCATCACGGAAGGAAGCAACATCCCCAATAGTACTAGCCGTATAATCCAAAACCACCGCCAAACGCACAGAATAATCTTTTACAGTATCTTCGATTTTATCCTGCACAATCCTCTCCATCGCTTGCCTCATACGTTCTTCGCGATCTGCTGCGTGCTGAGCTTCAACCCTTTCACGTCTAGCAGCAAGATCAGATCCTGCAGCCGCTCTAACCCTCCCCAAGGCACCTCTACTTGACTGACTAACAGGTTTTGCAACAGGACTAGAAAATCGCCCCATCAAGCTAGTTGGCCCTACATCAGGGTGAGAAGACGCAGTTACAAGGCTAAGCCGCGGCTTCACTCCTATTCTCGGTTTGTTCATTATTATTTGAATTAAGATATAATGATTCATAAAATTTCAAAGCCCCAACATAAAGATCAAAATCGTCCTTATCTTTGAAGACCTTATTTGCCGTCGCAACACGCTTAAACGCATCATCTGAACCACCAGTAACAAGATCCGGATGAGTTTCTCTCGATCTAGAACGATAAGCTTTATATGCCAATCTAGAAAATTCTTCAGACCAGTCATAAATGCGGTCAATTTTAAGCTCCAAAAAGAAGTCCAAAAGCTGCCCATTCTCATCAAGCCACTCAGAAATAATACGATTTTGAACAACATATTCAGCCCAAGCAACACCAGGATCAACATCAGCCCCAGGATCAGCAGTAGCACTCAAACCCGCAATCTTCATAAGCATTCTAATCTCTCCAAAAAGCTCCCTAACCTTAAAACAGGCCTCTTTCAGCTCCTGAGCAACAATATGATTTTTGACATCCTTCAAGGCTTTCAACAGAGGCTCCACGAGCAAAGCATTACTCTCCGCATCAGGATTATCAGTCCCACAGAATCGAACCACAATATCATCTAGCAAAAGCTCTGCAGAAGCCACAATAGGCCCCAGGTCAGGATTATATGAGAACAAAATAAACCTATCGGACTCAGAATCAGCATTTTTCTGACTCATGAGTGACATAGCACTACGCCTCATTCTCTCACCAAACTCAATAGCTGCATTCGCATCCTCCATCATTTTGGTAATTACAGTACCATCAGCAGCCTGCGCCATTTTTTCAAAACTCACCCTTTTAAGCTCCTCAATCTGATCTTCAAGCCCTTTTATCTCCGTCTCAAGTACAGCAACTCTTTGCCGAGCAGAATCCAAATCTTGTGATTTTTTGTCCCTTGCCGCTTGAAGCTCCTGAGCATGCTTATCCCTTAATCCCTGAAGTTCTTTCTTATGCCTTTTTATCAAATTTTCCTTGTCGTCAATCCATACCTTCTTATGATCATCATATTTCTTCAATAAAGCGTCGTGATCACCCTTCAAATCATCGTATTCATCCCTAAGTTTATCAAGAGCCGAGCGCAAACTTTTCACCTGTTTGGAAGTCTGTTCATCCATACGACCACTACCAATCGAAAAAGACACAGCAGAAGCAACAACCATTATCGTAGCCATGATCAGAAACAAAGATCTCTTCGAGATAGGATCAATCTTTTCTTCCGCCTCCAAAGAAGTAACAACATCAGTATTAACATCACCACATTCCTCGTTCAAAAGCCAAATAGTTTCATCAACAATCTGAGACCTCAAATCAGAGACCAATGTAAGTTCCCTCGTAACATCTGAACAGCTGGTAGATATCAAGCCTGTTCGTTCAGAATCCACCTCAACCGTAACAGTCGCAAACTGACCGACCTCAGGAAACGAATTTCTAATATCAACTATTGCAGGTTGAATGGAGTTTTTTTCTACAGAATCACGGGCCGAATTAAACACTCCATAAACATGGTATTTCATCTCAGCGTTATCACCCAAATCAGCAACCCCGGACGACCGATGGAAAGGAAGCCATGGCTTATTAAGCACACCTGTTAAATTGGCAGCGAGCAAACTACCCGCAGCAGCAACTGTCGCTACAACAACACCATTTCTAACATTTCTAATTATTTCAGGTTTATTCTTCATCATTTGGAATTAAAAGCTTGGATGTTCTCTGCCTGCGACACAACGCACCTCCAGCCAAAGACAAAACAACAAAACTACCTACACCCCAACCAACCTTTGCAGGATCAACAGATTTTTTTGTAGAAACCGCCACCTCTTCAACATCTTCTCCAGGATCAACAACAACACCACATTCATCTTCCAACGCATACATTATTTTCGCAGCAATTTGGTCGGCCAAAGGTGGAAAATAAACCGATGTGAATTGCTGCAATTCATAGGAATATAAATCGTCACTCAAAGCCGTAACTTTTACACCATCAACCTTCTCCTTCTCAGCATCCCATCCGCCAAACTCCAAATCTTGTCTTCCTGCACAACTAACAGAGATAGATCCAATAACATCCGGAGTAACAACTCCAGACTCCAAGGCCTCTTCCTTGCTATCCGCATAAGTTGTATGAACCTTCCTTTCGTCATCATATTTTAAATACTTAGGCCCTCGAAAAGACTCATGCCCACCTTCATATCCTCGCAAATCAATGTTCAATTTAACTTGTACAGAAGGCTCCCCTTCAGAAATAAGAAGTTCCTTCTCCCCCGTCCGAAACAAGCTCTGAACCTTAACTCTTGCAGGAGAAACAACAAACTTTTCTATATCTTCACGCAAAGGATCACCATTAAAAGAATGACCAATACTCGAATAAATATCGTAATCCATAAAAACACCAGATCCTTCTGGCGTCCTCGCAAGCTGACTATTTCCTGACGAACGATAGAAAGGCAAAAAAGGAGCCCTAAGAAGTCCCGAATAATTTCCCGAAAACACTACAAGAGCAGCCAACGCTGCTACTGCAGCAGCAATACCGATACGTTCCGGAGTTATTAATTGTCGCGAATCATTCATAATATTTTTAAATTATTTTTTATTCGAATTGCGCCTTCTGCGATAAAAATTACCGCCAGCAAAAACCATCAATCCAACTCCAGCCACTCCCCACGCCGTTTTAGCAGGATCAACAGATTTATATTCCATTTCAGCACCGCTATCCTCAACAACCAAAACAGAATCTTTTTCAGGGTCACCAAAACAAAAATCTGGATCATTCATCGGCTCCTCATCACAACAAAAATCAAGATCTCCATCAACCTCACAGACATCATCAATCACCACACATTCCTCTTCTAAAAGCCAAATTATTTTGGAAGCAATTTGCTTGCGTAAATCATGGGCCGACAATCTATGAATTTGACTCACTTTATACTGATACAAATCATCATTCATCCCCTCCACCAGTACACCTTCAACCTCACCTGTTCTGGAGTCATATTTGCCAAATTCTATATCCAAAACTCTATCCGTACAATCGGCAGAAATCTGACCTAAAACATAAGAGCTAACACCTGACATCTCAAGTGCATCAGCAGGGCTATCAGCATAGACTTCTTGCCGATTTATCAAGCCACCAGGACGACTTAAAAGATCCCCGTCTACAAGACAATCAACATCATCAAAAGTAACATCAACCGACACTGAGTCTCTTGTAGAAATCACTTTCTTGATCTCGTCCTTAAACTGAGCCTGCAAATCTAACTTAACAGGTCCAACAAGCTTACTTCGAACAGCGTTGGTAGTTTTTTTTCTTTCAAAACAACCACCATAACCAAAATCAATTCCACCTCTGCTTCCATCATTAGATCGAGGAACAACTACATAACGATCCTCAGACGACAAACATTTATCTCCTGGGCATCCAACAGCCATTCCAGTTACTGCCGTAATTGCTACCAGTGCAAGAGCCGACAAAACCGCCTCTCGTTTAAATGTATCCGGCTTATCCATATTTATCAAAATTAAAGAACCTGAAAGTACCAACATCCAAACAACTAATCCAACCAGCTAGACCAAAAAGTCACCTCTCAACCTGAAAAATGCCGGCGGCAGCAACTCCCGCCATCGCCCCAAACCTATACACCTGCTTGACAAAACACACGCCGGCAGTTACCATTGCCGCTCAATAACACAACAAATATGCAACAAGACATAAGCCAGTTCCTAGCAAAAATAGGACTTACGGACAAAGAAACAACCTTATACCTAGCAAGCCTAAAACACGGACCTCAAACGGCATCAATACTAGAGAAGAAAACCGGCCTAGCGAGATCAACAGTCAACTTCGTTTTTGCAGAGCTAATTCGCAAAGGCTTTGCATCCAAAACCCAAAAGAAGAATTCAACCTACTACTCAGTAATAAAACCGAAATCAATTGGATACATAATCGACGAAAAAAAGGCTGAAATCAAAAAACTTGGATCAGACTTCGCATCAATACTCCCTTTACTAGCAAGCATGCAAAGCAACCTATCCAGCGTACCAAAAGTGAGATATTTCGAGGGAGTAGAAGGGTTAT
Organism: uncultured Candidatus Peribacteria bacterium; assembly: GCA_964603905.1. Lineage (GTDB taxonomy): Bacteria > Patescibacteriota > Gracilibacteria > UBA1369 > UBA12470 > CAZRWH01. The sequence continues at coordinate 9,415 of CAZRWH010000008.1, forward strand.
GCCGAACAGTAGACAACTGCTGCGAAAAAGATGAGACGGTATATTTCATCTCAAGCCACAACAACATGCACCCAAAGGTGAGACAACACATCGAGAACGTATACATCCCAAAGTCAAAAAAACATGACAACAAAAACAAGATGATACTGAACGATGGACCAGAGACGGAAGAGTACATAGAAAAAGCAGAAGGAGTTTATGACGAGGTGATCAAGGTAAAACCAGAAGAAATCCCATTCAAACTAACAACAGCAGTACACGGCAACACAACCCTGCTAATATCATATGCCCCCGAAGACATGTCAGGGATAATAATAGAAAACCAGCTCATCGCTGACCACATGAAAAGCATATACAAAGCTTTGGCAAAGAGCTTTACAAACCAAGCAGCTCCCAAATAGACCTACAAACATCACCCCTTGTTCGACCTGCACCAGGCTCAAAAACACCGCCTTCTTCCTCAAACAAAATTCCAAGCTCAAAAGCCAAATCGACATAACCGGCATACCAAGCAGTAGGCCACGTATCTGAATACGGCGTCCCCCCAACAACATCCTGACCTTCATCAACTTCATATCCTGCAACCATGAGGAGCATTTTGAGCGCCTCAACTTTATTCACCTCATTCCCAGGATAAAAACTTCCATCCCCATA
>CAZRWH010000008.1:10168-12484 GCA_964603905.1 uncultured Candidatus Peribacteria bacterium
GCCTCATGCGAAACAGGCAAATCATCAAAGAAAAACTGCTGTGTATAACCAACAACCTGATCAGAATCCTCAATAAACTCCCCCTCAGCAGAATAAGCCTCCACCACAAAATAATAGACCCCATTATTCTCAAGATCATCAACAGTTTTCGTCGTAATCCAAGCCTGCTCAACCTCATACTCTTCGGTAAACACACCGTCCTCAACACCCACATGAACAATATAATGATCAATATCCATTCCAGCGAGCCTATTCCAAGTCAAAGTCACAGAATCATCATCATAAGACATCACCTCAAGCCTAATATCAGTAAACCACCTCCTGCCATCAGCATTTTCCCCATACTCCTGCCCCTCCTTATGCTCTAACTCTTTGATAAAATCCACACCATCAATATGCCCCTCATCAACACCAGAAAACTCACCAAACTCAGCAGAATAATAATAAACATGCCCTATATCAAAAACCGTATCATTACTCCTGTCTAGATCCGAATTATAAGGAGAAACCACAACATAAATCATGTCATAAGCATCAGCACCTTCAAAAACCAAATCCGTATAAGCATAATCAACATCAACAATCCGTTTATCAACACTTTCCAAATCAAAACCACCTTCATAAGAATAAGGAACAAAAGCAATTCCCATCTCAACAATTTCATTTTTCACAACACCAAACCTCAAATCACCTCCGGCCTCCTCAGGAACCTCAAAAGAAATATAATTAGAACTAAAAAGAGCAGGACTCATCGACAAAGGAGGAGACTGATTTGCAACAGACGCAACATCCCACTCACGCATCATATAAACCTCAGGATAAAAGTCCCCCTCCTCATAAACCTGTTCATGCGCCAAATTCCAAACTGTAAAATCCATATAAACATCCTTTAACGAATCACCTCTATCCTCAACCGTAGCATTAACCGCATCATAAACATCAAAAACTGTTCGCTCATCTAGATAATCCACATCAAAAAGATACCCCCACATATCAACAATCACACTGTCATCCTCATAATATTCAGACAAAAATTGTGGCCACGCAACAAGCGCATATTCAAAAAACGAGTCATAAGGAACCACTCCAGAGAAGATCGAATAATCAGGATAAGTAAAATAGTCTTCCATATACAAAACATAATCGTTCCCATCGTCATAAACATACTCCTCAGCCCAAACAGCAGTAGCCTCAGAAAAATTCAACTCATGATAATTATCCTGCAAATAAGGATCATAACCAAATTGAATACAGTGCATAAATTCATGAGCAATAGTCGCCTTCATAAGCTCATCAGGCAACCAAGGATCCAAAGCCATATAAGGAGTAAGATCTGTCAAAATCGATGCAATACCGATAGTATCACCCAAGAGATACTGATACCTATCATCCATTATTATTGGAACATACCACCCCTCATCAACAGGAGCATCAAAACCAAGATCATCAACCTGTCTCGACCACGAATACTCAGCATAATAAGCAACCTCCTCAATAACATCCGGAATTCCATCCTGATCCGAGTCGGTTTGCATATAAATCATCTGATCAAATTCAATCTGAAAATGCTCAGTATAGATCTGATAATCCTTGAATTCCCCCTCCCAAATACCACTAATAAAAATCCCTCCATGCGAGATAGGCGCAAAAACAGGGACTAAACCAAGTACTATCGAAACAACCAGAGAAAAAGACATTTTTGTTTTCACAAGTATGACTTTACCAGAAAATCGAAAGTTCGCAATTAGTGATTAGTCGACAGTGGACAGCGAACAGTGAACAGTGGATAAAACAACCAACTTCTTCATTCTAAAAAAATACTATATGCTACAACTACCACTACAACTACCTACTACCTACCGTGTACGCAGAAATCCTCCTAAACCAGAAATACTCGAACGTCAGAGAAACGTTCACCTACAAGATCCCTGAAGAACTAAAAGTTCAGATAGGATCTGTTGTTCAAGCACCATACACAAACAAAAAACGAGGAGGAATCGTGCTTTCATTAACAGAAGAAAAACCTTCATTCAAGACAAGAGAAATAATCAAAATCAACGACCTCTACCCACAACTACGGCCGTGGCAACTGGAAACAGCCAAATTCATATCTGATCATTATGTCGCAAGCCTATACAAAACCTTCAAGCTTTTTTTGCCAGGCAAGATATGGGACATGAGAGGTAAAAACGAAACCCCAGAAGAAAAAAACACAGAAATAACGCTACCAAAACTCACCCCAAACAAAGCACAAAAAACCGCTCTTACAAGCCTAAATTCAAAAACCAAGAACAAATTTCTTATACACGGAATTAC
>CAZRWH010000008.1:12584-33877 GCA_964603905.1 uncultured Candidatus Peribacteria bacterium
TTGTAGATATGAGAGAGGAACTTAAAAAACGAAATTTCGGAATTTTCTCGGATTCACTAGAAGAGAAACTCACAAAAACATTAGAAGAAGGCAAACAAGCAATACTTTTCCTAAACAGAAGAGGAACAGCATCATCAATAACCTGCAGAGAATGCGGATACTCCCCAGAATGCGAAAACTGCTCGGTCAAAATGACCTTCCACAAATCGAAATTTGGCAACAGAAGCATCCTAGTTTGCCACCACTGCGCCAGCAAAAAACCTTCACCAACAGCATGTCCAACATGCGGAAGCATTTACATAAAGAACATCGGGATAGGCACAGAAAGAGTTGAACAAGAAATTTGCACACAATTCCCAGAAGCCCGCATCCTAAGGGCAGATAGGGACACTGTAAAAACACGCGATGACTTCCCTTATATTTACAAAACCTTCCGCGAACACAAAGCCGACATCCTTATCGGAACCCAGATGATAGGAAAAGGGCTCGACATATCAAACGTATCACTAGTTGCAGTAATACTCGCAGACATAGGACTTCATATCCCCGATTTCCGTGCACAAGAACACATATTCCACACCCTTGCACAGGTCTCAGGACGTGCAGGACGCCGAAAAGAACAAGGCGAAGTAGTAATCCAAACATACACACCGGATAATTTCGCAATCAAAACAGCTGCAGAGCACAACTTCAACAAGTTTTATGAAGAAGAAATCAAAATCAGAGAGAAGCTGTCTCTCCCCCCTTTCACAAAACTAATCAAGCTAACATACCTAGACACGAATTTTGAAAAAGCAAAAAGAGAGTGCGAAAAAGCAGAAAAATCACTGGAAGACGTGGAAGCAACCAGCGCCCCCGCGCTAATCAGCAGAAAAAACGGCAAATACCACTACAATTTATTCCTGAAAGCACCAAGCTTTGACACAATAATGCCAAAAATCCGCGAAATAGTATCGGCAGACGAGAATTGGAGGATAGACGTTGACCCGTTAGTTACGGTTTAACTTCAACAAAAAATCGTGTACTATACGGCAGACGTTAATAATCAAAACAAATATGACAAAGCGTGTTCTTTCTGGCATGCAGCCTTCTGGGAAGCCCCATCTTGGGAATTACTTGGGAGCGATGAAGCCTCATATAGACCTTCAAGACAAACATGAGTGTTTTTATTTTCTAGCAAATTATCACGCTCTCACAACTGTTAAAAACGGAGATGAACTCAGCGACATGACAACCAACTTGGCCATCGATTATCTCGCATTGGGGATTGATCCTGACAAGACCGTGTTTTTCAAACAAAGCGACATTCCAGAAGTAACCGAGCTAACGTGGATTATTTCAACACTAGCGCCATTTGGACTACTTGAGAGAGCACATGCATGGAAAGACGCACTTGCAAAAGGCAAAAAGAATCCAACAGTAGGACTTTTTAGCTACCCTATCCTAATGGCAGCAGACATATTAGCTTACGATTCGGAGCTTGTACCTGTAGGAAAAGACCAAAAACAACACATCGAAATTACTCGAGATATTGCCAACACTTTCAACCACATTTACGGAGAAACATTCGTTGTACCTGAAGATTTGATCAAAAAAGAAGTAGCAACAATCGTAGGAACAGACGGCGTACACAAAATGAGCAAAAGCTACGGAAACACAGTAGAAATTTTCGCACCAGAAGAAGACCTCAGAAAACAGCTAATGAGCATGGTAACAGACCCAAACCGAATTAAACGAGACGACCCAGGGAACCCAGAGGTTTGTAACGTTTTCACATTACAAAACCTATTCAATCAAGAAAAAGTCGAAGAAATCAACAAGGGTTGCCGAGATGCATCTTGGGGATGTGTAGATTGTAAAAAATCACTAGTTGAAGCAATCATGGAAGAACTCCGTGAACCACGCAAAAAAAGAATTGAGCTAAGCCAGAATTTGGACTACATTAATGAGGTGTTAAAAAACGGAGCAACAAGAGCAAGAGAGGTAGCCGCAAAAACTCTCGACCGAGTAAGAGAAATGACCGGATTATAGAAATACCAAATCTTCAATCTTCAATTAAAATAAAATGACCAAATACATATTCGTAACAGGAGGCGTCTGTTCTTCACTAGGGAAAGGTATTGCAGCAGCATCTATCGGAACCCTTCTTAAGGCCTCCGGCTTTAAGGTATTCACACAAAAACTGGACCCATATCTAAACGTAGATCCAGGGACAATGAGTCCTTTCCAGCATGGAGAAGTATTTGTTACAGACGACGGAGCAGAAACAGATCTAGATCTAGGACATTACGAAAGGTTTATTGGAGAGCACTTGAATGCAAACTCAAGCGTATCAACAGGAAAGGTTTACACAACCGTACTGGAAAAAGAACGCCGTGGAGATTTCCTCGGACGAACTATTCAAATCATTCCTCACATAACAGGAGAAATCAAAAACAGAATCCTAACTGCAGGAAAAAAGAGCGGAGCTGACATTGTACTTTGTGAAATAGGAGGAACAGTAGGAGATATTGAAGGACAGCCATTCCTAGAAGCAATCAGACAACTTGGACACGAGCTTGGACACGAGAACACACTTTTCGTTCATCTGACACTTCTACCTTACCTAAAAGCTTCAAAAGAGCTTAAGACAAAACCTACACAAGCATCGGTAAGAGAACTAAGACAAATTGGTATTCATCCAGATATCATAATTCCACGAGCTGACTACCCTATCACCGACGAGCTACTAGAGAAGATTTCTCTATTCTGTGACGTAGACAAAAAAGCTGTCATCCCAGCGGTAACAGCCAACTCAATTTACGAAGTTCCACTTCAGTTACAAGAGTATAAAATCGCACAACTTGTCGCGAAGAAACTCAACCTCGGAAAGGTCAGCCCACGAATGAAAGACTGGAAAGATTTGGTAGAAAAAATTCACGCAGACTTAGATCCATTGAAGATTGCTCTTGTTGGAAAATACACTCACCTAGAAGATGCATACATAAGTGTAATCGAATCACTCAAAATTGCTTGTTACCACGAAGGACGCAAGCTTCAAACAGTTTGGGTAGACTCAGAAAAACTTGAGAAAAAGAACAAAAAAGCATGGAAAGAGCTTGAAGAGTGCGATGGAGTTTGTGTACCAGGAGGATTCGGAATCAGAGGAACAGAAGGAAAAATAATGGCAGCCAAATATTGCCGAGAAAACAAAGTTCCATACCTAGGACTATGTCTAGGAATGCAAATACTAACAATCGAATATGCAAGGCATCTGCTAGGAGATAATGAGATCACCTCAGAAGAGTTCGACGAAGAAGAAAAGCTTTCAAAAGACAAGTACATAATTCACTTCCTGCCAGGACAACACAAGAACCGTGCAAAAGGAGGAACATTAAGACTAGGTGCATACCCTTGTAAACTTACAAAAGACACAAAAACACGAGAACTTTATGGAAGAGCGACTGTACAAGAAAGACATCGCCATAGATACGAGGTCAACAATGCATACCGAGAAAAACTTGAAGGATCAGACTACATCGTTGCAGGTGTTTACGAGGACGAAGACTTGGTAGAAATTGCAGAATTAAAAAATCATCCTTTCATGATTGGGTCACAGTTCCATCCTGAATTCCTATCAAGACCAAACAAACCACACCCACTATTCCAAGGACTAATCAAGGCAGCTATTAGAAAATAAAAATATGCCACAATTCAAATACACAGCGGTCACCCAAGATAACCAGAAAATGACTGGTAGCTTAGCCGCCGCTGATGAGAATGCGGCAAGAAACGAACTAAACCAGTTGGGACTAGCGATTTTGAGCATAGACAAGGTCTCTTCAGACGAGCCAACTCCCCAATCAACACCACCCCAACAACCCCAAGTACAACCGACTGATCAAGCGCCTGCACAACCAAAACAAGAAGAAGCTCCAGTAGAAACGACCGAAACAACAGTGTTTGAATTTGAAGCAAGAGACAAAGCAGGAAAAAAAGTCATAGGGACAATCCCAGGCAAAGACAAGCTGTCCGTAATCGCACGACTAATACACGAATATAGCTTCGACATAACATATTTAAGCAAAAAAGATTCGCCTCAAGCAGAAAAAGATCATGACCGACAAACAGGAGTTGCTGATCTTGTAGAACAAGCAAAAAAACTGGAAACCATAACAAAACAAGAAGAGGAGACAGAATCACAAGACGCAAATTTCAGAGCAAAACAGCAAGCTCTTCTATCAAAAGTTGATTACGTCCTCGAGAAAATCAAAGAGGTCCTACAAAAATTCGACTCAGAGATCAAACCCGAAAACAAAAAACTAATCCAAGGCTACATCGACAAACTGCTAAGAATCAAAAACAGCACCAACCTTGAATATATCGAGCACACAACAGAGGAACTTCTAAAAAAGATCCAAGACCAAGAGATATTCCTACACAAAGAGACCCTACAAAAAGAAAAAGCGGCTTTGATGATCGAAAGTCAAAAGCTGATGACTTCCCTACACTCGACCAAGTCTCACAAACCAACGTTCATAGAAGATTTACAGAAAAAAACATCAGGAATCAAAATAAAATTCGTCCAAGACTTCGCAACACAAATCGCAAAAAAATTCGAACCAGATCCAGAAGTAATCTCTCTAAAATCAATAATAAAAGCCAACACCAAGCAAATCCTTACATACTCTAAAATTTGGCTAAAATCATCAGGACCAGAAGCCAAAAACCAGGTTTCACAAACAATCCGAGAACTAATTCAAGAACGCAACAAACTCAAGAGCCAACTTAAAACACTCCAGAAGAGCAAACGCACAAAGGTCATAAAAAAACCAACACTAAAACCTGTAGACGACACATTGGCAGCAGAAACAGCAAATTTCTTGGGGTGGCTACTCTCGTTTTACGTCATATATTACTTCGTTACATACTACTTCACTCAGAAATCAATATCATACGAGCTCCCAATCCCATGGGACCCCAATATAGTCAACACACCATTGATTAAATATCTCGTCGCAATAGTCTTCTTATGGTACATTTTGCTAGCAGCAAAAACCAAGTTTGCACCAAGAGCAAAATCACTCACTCCAGTCCTGAGCGTTATCGGGCTAACAGCGACAGCATTAATCATATTTAACTTCTAGAAGCTAGTAATCAGCAAGACACAAGTAGCAAGAACCTAGCAAAAAACGTTTCGCCAACAGCGAAACACCATGACTACAACTACCACTACCAACTACTACTACCTAATGTATCCCATACTCTTCCAAATAGGTCCATTCTCCCTCCACTCATTGTGGCTATGCGTAACGATCGCATTTGTTGCAGGGATTTTGGTATTTGCAAAGACGGCAAAGAGGCAAAGACTCAATCTAAGCGTCCTTTTCAACCACGGCACGAGCATAATGTTATTCACACTAATAGTCTCTCGATTTGTTTTTTACATAACAAATCTACAGTTCTTCATGCCAACCTTTAGCATGAACGGCTTACTGAGATTCTTCTATATCTGGGACAAAGGACTTTCTTTCTGGGGAGCACTACTAGGACTCCTTATAATCATGGCGATTTTCCTAACAAAAAAGCAAGAAGACCTAATGAAATGGCTCGATGCGATCATTATCCCTATAGGTATCGGAATTATAATTGCAAACTTCGGACAATTCTTAGACGGACAAGCGTATGGATCACCAACAAACATGCCATGGGGCATCACTTACGAAAGCATTAACGTGAAATACACCGTGCCAATTCACCCTACACAGCTGTATTCAATGGGTCTCGTGGGCGGAATACTATATTTCCTAAAAAAACACCGCAAATACGCGTTTTTTGAACAAGATGGGAATACAGCACTAGCAGCAATAACAGTCTACTCATTCACAAGATTCTGGTTAGAATTCCTTAGAGGAGACGATGCCATCGAACTACTAGGCATCAGACTAACAAGCATTATCGCTTTAATAATTTTCCTAATAACAGGACCTATTTTAAGAAACAAATTTAAAAAATTTAAACAGTCAGAACAACTATGAACCCACTAAAACTCCTATCACCATCGTACCTATTTGACACACTTCCAGGACAACAGTTCGCATATTTCTGGGTATGCCTAGTGTTTTTCGTACTTCTAGTAGCTCTAGGACAATATTTCAGGATCTACATACCAAAAAGCCCGAACAAAAAAGCCTTAAAAAAACTACTTACAAACGTAACAAGCCGACTTAACTGGATCGCATTCGCAGGATTTTTATTCCTATATTTCCGATACGAAAACATGCCTTTCCTAGCAATGAGAGTATGGCTAGTAATCATCATTCTAGGCGCACTGTTCTACCTATGGAAAATCTGGGAGAAAATCTACAAAGTCCTACCTAAAGAACTAAGCAGAAGCGACAAAAAAGACGACAATCTTAAGTACATGCCACGACCTAAGAAGAAGAAAAAGAAGAGAAGGAAGTAATATTTAGTGGACAGTGAACAGTGGAGTTTTGGCATATGACTTAAGACATATGACTTAAGACGTAAGACGAATTCTATACTAAATACAAGATACTTGATACCAAATACTTCCCCTCCTTGCTATCTGCTCTTTGCAATTTGCAATCTGCCAACTAAATCTCTTCGTAATACCCATCTCCTTGAGCAAATGAATACCGAAGTGAACTTTTGTCATACCCCATACCCTTAACATCTGTTTTTCGTGCCCAAAGACTACTTCCCCGAGACTCCGAATCCACACCTTCTTCAGTCCTTTGAGCACCAACAACCTTGCATTGCCCAGTTGCCCCATCAACAACAGGCATTACCCATCTCATCCCACCTGTCTCAGAAAAGAACCCCCCAAAAACAGAGGAACCATCTACCTGATATACACTCCCCCCAGCTGGATTATCTGAATCTAATTGGACATAACAAACAAGATCGGCGCTACCAGAAGCAATATCTGTATTATAAATACTCAAGATTCCATTATTCTCAGGATCAGACATATCTGGGATACCATCATCCATCGGATTTGCAACATTATTAAGAAAAACCGCAAACTCTTCACCGAAATGACCATCATGAACAAAGCTATATGCAGTTTCAGTAAAAGGATTCGGCGGCAAACCAACAACTGCCAAACCTTCATATTCAAAATCTTGAGACAAAACAAAATCAACCATTTCCTCTTCAACAAAAAGAACTGAGGGCTTATCTTCAAAACCAGCAACAACTATATCTACCCCTCCTTCTCCACCTTGATGAGAAAATTTAGTGTCAAGACAAGTCGCCAATACGTTTTTTTCGAAATCACCACCAGAATCAGAAGAAGAAATAGTATTACAATAATACTTACCGCCATCAGGATTTACTTCAAGCGGATTAAACCATTCCTCTGCAGAAGAAACTTGAACACCACTAGAGAACCTGATCTTTAAGATATTACTATTCATATGTTCATCATAATAACCAGGTGCAAAAATCATATCAGACCCCAGTGCAGCAAAATTATGATGCAGTTGATTACCTTTCAACTCTGATTTTTTATATTCAGTTCTAGCAAAAGAATCTTCAAGTACACCTGTAGTTGCATCAAAAATAGCAAACTTATTATAAGCCTCTGACGCAAACATATCCGTTGCCATTACAATCAACTTGCCATCCACGATTTCAGCAGAATTTATATTCTCTGTTGACTCAAAAACTTCAGCCGACCCAACGTTATAAACTTTCAAAATATCACCGGTATAAGGAGACTGAACAATTACATACATATCGTCCGATCCCATATCACAAAATGGTACACGAACAACAAGCTTGTCTTCAAAAGCATCCTGGACAGAATCTTCAAAAAAATCAGCAGAAGCCTCTACAACAGGGGTTTCATATCCTTCATCCAAGAACGCAGAATCATAAAAATCAAAAGATTTTGATTTAGAGCAACCATCACCAGATGACAAAACAACCGAAACATCAACATCAAACATCAAATTCCCATACAACTCATTCTCACGCTTCTGCAACGAATGACCTGGAATAACATAAGGATTTAAGGTTAAAACACCTCCACTGTCAGCCAAAGAAGTTTCAAAATGAGCCCGCCCATCATACCAACTATGAACGATACTCGACTCTAAAATTTCATCAGCAGATAATATCTCCCCCATTTTTGTTTTAACTGCAACATGAACAACACCAAGCTCACGATCATCATAAAAAACAATCTCACAAGAATCATCAACAACTTCACCCGTATCATTAGTATCACTCGTATCATACCTCCCCATCGTATCAGAAGTGTCGGAAGTATCAGAAGTATCAATATCACCATTATTACAACCTATCAAAGCAGCTAACAGAAACGATTTATTCATAATAAATATTTAAGAAAGAATGCCATTATACCCTAATTCACTAACTTTGCAACCCCAGGCCAACTAAACAACCACCATCGGACACCCACAAACGCCAAGTCGATCTTCAATGTGGACAGCCTCAAGAGATTTAGCACCACCTTCAAGCTGCTTACCAACAAGATTAAAAGTAATTCCAATCTCGTACTCGCCGTTATAAATACTGAAATCTATCCAAACAGAACCATCAGGGTTAACATCTAACCTCCAACCTTGCAAATCTATGAGATGCCTGTCAGAAAGACCAATACGATTTTGACGAGACCATCTGATAATATGACCATAAACAACAGCCCTCAGCATACCCTCAGAAGCACCAAAATACGCTTCCAATTCAAAATCGATTTTCCTCCAACGGTGAAACCCACTCAATAATTCCGGCGACAAAGGCTTCCCAGGCTCAAAAGGCACTTCCCTATCTTGATTTCCCCTCAAGGTCAGACTTCCCATAACAATATTCACGATTAAAAACTAGGAGATATCATACACCAAGATTACCGTTCAACATAAGCAAAACTAATAATCAATTCTGCTCTCTGCCATTTGCACTCTGCCAACTAACTAATCTTCTTAATCTTATAACTCATTTTCCCCGCAGGAACCTTGAACTCTACGACATCACCTACTTTGTGATCCATAATCGCGCTTCCAACAGGAGATAAGTTCGAAATTTTACTAGCCAAAGGATCAGCCTCTGTAGATCCAACAAGGATATATTCTTCTGGCTCACCTTCTTTCTTTGCTTTTATAGGGATCAAAACAACTTTGCTTCCAATTTCGACAACTTTACCAGTCTTTTTAGCCTTAACAATCTTTGCGTGTTTGATTTGCTCTTCAACCTCAAGAATACGCCCTTCAACAAAAGCTTGTTCATTCTTAGCTTCTTCGTACTCAGAGTTCTCAGATAGATCTCCGTAAGAAATAGCTTCTTTAAGACGTGCAGCAACTTCTTTACGTCGTGTTGTTTTCAAATATTCTAGATCTTCCTCAAGTTTCTTATACCCTTCCTTGGTTACATAAACCACATTTGGATCATCTTTTTTAGGCATATAATTTGTTAGTTAATTTGTTAGTTATCTTTGATACGAACACTTGTTGGATGTTCGCGAAGTTTTTGTAAAACTTTGGCCTCAATCTGTCTAATACGCTCACGAGTTACTCCAAACTCACGACCAACCTCTTCAAGAGTGTGTCCAATTCCATCTTTCAGGCCAAAACGCATTTCGATAATCTTGCGCTCACGAGGAGAAAGATATTGAAGCATCTCGTGTATATTCTCCTTGATAAGCTGACGATTTGTAAGCTCTGCAGGAGAAAGTGCATCATCATCCTCGATGAAGTCTCCAAGCTTGCTATCTTCCTCAGCACCAACAGGAGCTTCTAGAGAAACAATGTCTTGCGAGATTTTAAGGACGTGACGAACTTTTTTGATATCCATGTCCATCTCGGCAGCAAGCTCTTCGATAAGAGGCTCACGACCAAGTTCTTGAACAAGTCTACGTTGAGTATGAGTAAGCTTGTTAATCGTCTCAACCATGTGCACAGGAATACGAATCGTACGAGCTTGATCAGCAATCGCACGAGTAATCGCTTGTCTAATCCACCATGTAGCGTAAGTCGAGAATTTAAAACCACGTTCAGGATCAAACTTCTCAACAGCACGGAAAAGACCGATATTTCCTTCCTGAATAAGATCTAGGAACGAAAGACCACGACCAATGTATTTCTTAGCAATACTCACGACAAGACGAAGATTCGCCTCGGCAAGTTGAGCTTTTGCAGATTGATCACCTTTTTCAATTCTTCTAGCCAAATCTGCCTCTTCCTTTGCAGTAAGAAGCTTAACTTTTCCAATTTCACACAAGTACATACGAATCGAATCGTTTGCAATTTCTTGAAGCTGAACCGCTTTCTCTTTGGCTTTTTCCTTAGCTTTTGCCTTTTTGGTAGCCTTAGTTTCACCATCTTCATCGTCAGAAGAGTCATCATCACCGTCATCATCTCCTCCAGCATTTTTACCCCAAATCATTTTGTCCTTAACATCGATCACCTCAATACCAAGATCCATGAAGAGTGTATAAATCTCATCAAGAAGAAGAACATCCGCTTCAACAGAAGGAATTGCTTTGAGAAGCTCTTGTTGCGTCACAAAGCCACGATGTCGACCTTTTTTAACGAGATTACGAACCGCCTCAGGGAACTTAGCCAATGTTTCGTCTGAAACACCTGTAATAAACTTCTTTGTACGAGCCATCCTAGTCGTGTCTTTAGGAAATATATTTTGCGTACTCTTGCATCAACCTGGCTTCTGATTCAAGGTCACCATGTTGTCTGGCGTCTCGGATCTTAGCTGTAAGTTCGGTCTGTTTACGTTTTAAGAAATCTTTTTTCAATTTGAGAATTACATTCTCAAGCTCTAGCTCAACTTCTTCTGCCCCCCATTCTCCAATTCGATTGTCAACATAAAGCGCGTAAACCTGTAACTTCTCTCTTTCTTCTGCCGAAAGCTCAGCTAAAAGCCCATCGTCGATACAAGCTCGAGAATTATAATGACTTGCGATCTTTTTGTAAATGTTTTCTGCATTATCATCAAACAGGTTTGAAAAATCGTCCTTCAAACGGCTCGCCAATTGGTCTTTGAAATTCATAATCATACCCAAGAAATACTCCTGAGCACTGATCTCGCTAACAGGTTTGGACGTCTTCTCTCGCGACACAGGAGCCCTCTTCCCCTTTTTGAGAACAGCCATACGCTCCTGAAGTTGAGAAATCGGCAAAGAAATTTTCTGAGCCAACTTTTCCATATACGCCTTTTTCTCAACAGGATGCTCAACACCCTGCAAAAGCCCAAGATAGAAATCACAAAAATCTTTACTTTCTTGAATAGACGTAACCTCACGATCAAGATAAAAATCCAAATAATATTTCGCGTTTTTAACCGCTTCACGCCACTCATCAGGTGAACTCTTCACGCATTCATCAGGATCTTTGTATCCAGGGATCGAAATAACTTTCAAGTTCAGACCCAAAGGCTGTGCATTCTCAATCGCACGCAAGAGCGCCTCTTGACCTGCATTATCCATATCAAAACAGAACGAAATGTTCTTGGTATATCTCTTGAGAAGTTTGAGCTGTTGCACTGTAAGAGCAGTACCTGACGATGCCACAACATTTTTGACACCAGCCTGATAAGAAGAGATCACGTCCATATATCCTTCAACCACAATCGCCAAATCCTCATGCTTGATATCCTGTTTTGCCAAATTAAGTCCATAAAGAACCTTACTCTTGTGATAAACAGCAGATTCGGGTGAGTTCAAATATTTAGGTTGATCATCCTTCTTAAGAGCACGCCCCCCAAAAGCAACAACACGCCCCATTGCATCAGATATCGGGAACATTAAACGAAGTCTGAATCGATCATAAACCTTCCCTCCTGCAGTGTCTTTTGAATTCAAAACACCAGCCTTAATCGCATCAGATTTCTTATACCCTTTATCGAGAAGATATTTATAACCTTCATCAAAGCTATCATGCGCAAAACCAATCTTAAATTCCGAAATCATCTCGTCCGAAATACCACGATTACGAACATAAGCAAGCACTTTTTCCTCATTTTTCAGGTTACGAACGTACAAATCAGCAAGCTCGGCCTGAAGCTCAGTCAAAATATCACGCTCATCTTTAGAGACCTTCGGCCCTGCAGATTTAAATTTCGCAAGCTCAACACCGGCCTTGTCAGCCAAAATCTCAAGAGCCCCAGGAAAATCAACACCCTCAATCTCAGAAATAAACTTGAACATATCCCCTCCCTTGTGACATCCAAAACAGTATGCAAGCTGCTTCTCAGGACTAATCACAAAACTTGGCGTCTTCTCCTGATGGAAAGGGCAACAAGCCTTAAAATTACGCCCAGCCTTCTTCATCTGAACATAAGGTGCAACAACCTCTTCGATCGTAAGCCGTGATTTGATTTCTTCTATTGGGTCGAGCATTGCCACGCAAATAAATGATCTCTGGGACTGGATTTTAGCAGAAAAAATCAGATGAGGCTAACCAGAAATCACAGGAACATCCTCAATGTGAACACACTTCATGCACCTTTCAGCAAACTGCGCTCTCTCTTCAGGCTTAATACGATAAATATTCATAGGATAACAAGACCCCGCATCCTCATTAAACCTAGGACATTTAACCGCCGTACTTCCATCTTCAAAAGTACTAACAATTGGATTAACATCTATAAAACTATCTAAACGTGTACTCAAAACATCAGGCCCTCCTATAGAATCCAAATAAGCCATATAAAATCCTTCAGGGTAAAGATGTTCAAACACAGCCTGTTTAGACTCTCCAACATCAGGCCCAGAACAAGGAACAGCATTTACACCTACAATCTTTGGTTTATTCATTTTTTTTATTGTTAAAAAATATTAAAGATCTTCATACATCCCATCTTCTCCTGGGATTTCATGAACCTGCACGCATTTAGGAGTGTGCTTTCCGAAGCCATCGTTACCAATCAAAATCACAGTGATGTTCTCGCCATATTTATCAAAAATCTCTACAATTTTTTGACGCAACCATTCATTAATATCAAGCTCCCTAGACAATTCCCTCTTACTACGAAGAATATCCCAACCTTTAGTATTCCTGGCATCTTGTGAACAATCAAACCTTATAGCCAAATGAGATTCGATATCCTCAGATACAGAACTAGAAACAGGCTCCAAAGAATGCTGAGCCAAATCAACATCATCAATAACCACCACTGCCTTTCGATTAGCCAAAGAAAATGGCAATTGTCGACATACACCCCATAAACTCTTCCAACCCTTAGCATATACAATACGAGAATCTGGATACGCCGCCTGCACACGATCAATCAATCTATTTACAAAGAATGTCTTGCCGATAGCATAATCACCTTTGAATAAATGAACCCCTTGAGGCTTACCCACACGCGCACGCAACAGCAACTGCGCCATATCACGATACATTTCTCTCTGCTCAAGTTTTAAAGGTTTACACTCATCTTTAACCGCACGAGATACGTCTTCACTCCACAAGAATCTATTAGAAATAGAAAACCAATGTCCTCCAAGTCTCCACGAATCATCATCTTCAATCTCATCAAATTCATCAACAGACGAAACCGAAGCGTCACGAACACCAATATAATCTGAAAGAGGCTCATGCAATGAATCAATCAAATGCTCCGCTTCAATTGGAACAATATTTTCATCATAAAAATCCGGCAAAGCACCAAGACGATCAAAATCCAAAGTTGGCAACTCCACCCCTGTAACAGGCTCACCGTCAACAGAAAACAACTGCAAATGATCACGACCGGACAAGGCAGCAGATTTTTGCGCACGCCTCATCTTGCTCCTCACTCCACCGTGACCCGATACCTGCTGCAAATCTCGTTTACCACCATCAACATGAGCCATTAGCCTAGTCCAATTAGTCACATCCCTCTTATCGGCTGAAATTAATTCCTCAGCTTTTAACTTCAATCTCTCAATCAAATCTTGCGGATCAAGAGAAACTCCAACCACTGGGTCAATCCACTCTCCAGAAGAATCATTCCAACGATCGTCAGGATCAACTTCAACCTGCAAACCAACCACAGCATCACAAAGCTCACTCCATTCACCATCTTCCAACTGAATCTCTCCATAAAAAACAATATTACCTCCTATATTAGCAACAGCCTCACGAAAAGCACCAATCCCAATACCTGACAAAAACTCCCATTTGTTCAAGTTCTCAATAAGTTTCCCCTCAGGCAATGTAACCCTATGGTTACCTTCGACTTCAAAGAAAGGCCTAACAACAACCTCTCCGTCTTGTATTCCACAATTAAGTTTGTGAGATGATTTCATTTTTTTAGTAGATTAAAAAAATATTTTAAAAATTAGCATTCTTACAAAGCCTCATCTCTTCTTTCCAGCCAGCCACGTCAGTTATTTCTCTATCTTCCAAGCCACCAAAACCAGCCTTAAGCATGCGCTCTTCGTAATCACCAGGAACCATACACAGACACTGAACAATATCTCCATTAACCACAGCTCTACTACAGCCTATTCGAACCTGTCCATCTTCAAACAAAGCAATAGTAATATTTTGATCAAGATTCAAAGTTATTTCCAAGTTTTTTATCGCCTCCTTACGAGCAAGATCCATCTCATGATCCGGAATACGTTCTACAATCTCTCTTTTTACATCGCTTAGATCAGCACCTGTACATCCTTGCAAAGTACCAATTTGTACAACCTTATTTTGTTTATTTCCTTCCATTTTTTTGATTGTTAAAATTTAGTCCGCAATCATGCCATAATTCTCGGGTCAGTCCACCACGCCCCGAAACAGCAAAAACAGACCAAACCCGTTAACGGTCAATCTTTTGGCGCCGCCAGTTTCTGCCGACACGGCTTCCCAGGCACACCCCAAGACACCTATTGACCCTGCCAGCATTTTCTGGCACACTTCGCCCTTGAATTTAACCAAACATAACATGATCCCAGATATACAAAATTTCCTAGCCTCATTAGGACTCACCGAAAAAGAAAGAACAGTTTACATCGCTTCACTAAAGCACGGCTCACAAACCGCAAGCACACTCGCCAAACGAACAGATCTTGCGAGATCAACAGTAAGCTTTGTGTTTGAGGAGCTGATTAAAAAAGGTTTTGCAACCAAAGAAAACCAGCAAAACACAACGTATTTCAGCATAATCAAACCTGAAGCACTAGAATACATAATCCTAGAAAAACAGGCCCAAGCAAAGAAACAAATGCGCGATTTCAAAGACCTTTTACCGATGCTAAGCAGCCTTCAAAACAAATTCTCACCCGTTCCAAAAGTGAGATATTTCGAGGGAGTAGAAGGAATTTGCAGAACAATGGACGCATGTTGCGACACAGACGAAACCGTCTACTACATCTCAGGACACAACAACATGCACCCAAAAGCCCGAGAATATTGCGAAAGCATCTATCTTCCAAAAGCCTCAAAGCAGAAGAACAAAAACAAGATGATAATCAACGACGGAGTACAAGCACGCGACTACTGCAAACAAGCCAAAGATGTCTATGACGAGGTTATTTTTGTAGATCCAAAAAAGAACCCCCTCACCCTAACAACCGCCATCAAAGGCAACAGGACGATCTTCATGTCATACGATCCAAAAGATATGTCAGGGATTGTAATCGAAAACCAACTCATTGCAGATCAAATGAGGACGATTTATAAGATGCTGAAAGAATCGCACCAGGAGTAGTCGCCCTTGACATTTTGCACAAAAGAGGTACAATAGCCTTCTTTTATAAAAGGCTATAATGACAGGTATAAACCTACCAAAACCAGCATTCATACCGGAGATAAAACCTAGATCCAGATACGCCGAATTACGGTATAAGGATTTCTTGAATGCACAGGAGTTCCATAGAGGCACCGGCAGGTACACACCCGTATCAGTATGGGCAAGAGCAATGGCCCTTGAGGTCTCAATGATCGACAGAGCCAACGCAACACCTCAAGACGAACCGATTTCAATCAAATCTGTATCTGCAATAGTATCAACAGAAACAAGAGAAGTCACAACTTCCCCACTCGAAACAGTTCAAGAAAGCACAGGATACTACTTCACAGGTTGTGACCCTTATTCAAGAAACTACAAAAGACACACCCTAAAGACAACAGATCTAATTCCACTCCTGGAATTCCTACAAGAAGGAAGCTGCGTCGTCATCGGCGACATGCCTTATCATCGACTACTTAGAAGAAATTTAATTCATCAAAAAAAAGGAGGAAACGGAGCAAAACAGCTCAAGCCAGAAACACTAGAACGAATTGAAGCAAAAGCCCTCCGAGAAGCAAAACTATACGGTGAACGTGAAAAGATGTTCCTAGAAGCAATTCAAGACTGGATTTGCTCAAAAGATCCAAGCTACAAACGCAAACCAATCCTTCTAGTGTCAGACACCATAGAAAATGACCAAGAGTTCACAGATCTAGTAAGCAAACTTGAAGCTTTATACGAATCAAATCCACAATTCCAAGAAGAAATCCTCAAGTGCATACCTGAAAACGCACGAAAACATTTCCAACAAGACCCATCATATGCGCTATGGGAAATTGCATTAATTTTGCATTACGGCACAAACAAACTTAGCCACGAGATGGAAAGACCATACGACGAAGCAGCTCAATACGCACAACAATACATGAATACAAACCGAAAAATCACGTTTGAATATCCAGAAATCCCAAACACAAATAGCACGATCCCATATCGAGTCATCGCAATCAAAAAACACAATCCAGAAGAAGACTCAACCATATCGCTAACCCAACCAATGGACTGGGGAAACATCCAAAGAGATTTATGCAAAACAATCATCCCAATCTTCGGATTCTTCATACAAAGACTTAAGCGAAATCAACCCGGAGAAATGCTAAAAGTAGAAAGCATGAAAATGCTACATCAAGCAATACTAGAACTCAGACTAATACCAAGAATCCGACAACTACTCCTAGAAAGCGGACTTCTAAACCCAAAAGACGAACTAGCACCACCTACAAAAATCGGCGAATGCTCTCTACCTTTTGAATGCAAACGCAAACCACAAGAATCACAAGAAGGCCATATCATCAGATACCTGGCCGAACTAATCCAAGGCCTAGACGGCCCAATGTGCCTGGACCAAAAACACCTTGAAGCACAGGTTGGATTCCTACTTTGGGGACTACTTAACGAACTGTATTCAGCAATAGAAGGAGATCATTTCGCGGAGCACACAAACATCGGATTTGATCAAAACATGTGGCCATACTGGGAATACGCACCGAGAAACTATTAAGCCTCTGGAGTCTCAGGCAATTTGGTGAGCTGTCCATTTACCTTAGCCTGAATAATTTCAAGATCTTCATGCAATCGTGGAGGAGGCGCAATCATATTCCCTCTTTTTCTTGGCATCGCATCATTCAACCTGTGCCCTAACTGCATAAGATAAAAAGCCGCTTCAGCAGTATCTCCTCGAAAACATATATCCGCCAAAACTTCCAAAGTTCCAACATCCACAACTTCGAATCCAGCCTTTTTAACCATATCAAAATCAAGTACACCACCACGATAAGCATACATACGCCCATCAACAAACAACAGATTCGGATCAGATAACCAAGTCATGCATATCAACTTCTTATCGCCAATAGCCTGAAGCTCCCATGGAACATCAAAACACTCCGCTTTCCCCTTCAAAAACTCCTCAAAAAACCGCCTAGCCTCATCATTCTCAATACTTTCAAGGCTGTATAAACGATCTTTATCTTCGAAACTTTTCAGGTTAATTGGCATGTTTTTTTAAATTAAAAGGAGGTCAACATATCATAGTTTACGACAAACACGAAAGCCCTTCCCAGATTTGACTAATCTTAGACCTCCAAAACCCCCTGGCCAATCTAACGCCGCTATATCCGACAGCCGCAGCAACTTTAGGAGCAGTATTCCATCTATTCCACTCTCTAGGTTCCAACCCCCATCCATAATCTCGAACCGCCATATTCATAGCTTCATAACTAAGCACAATCAAACTACGAAGCGCAATACGCATCGGCTCTGAAGTCCCAGGCATCCTATATATATTCTCAGCCTCATGCGCCCGTATCATTCCAGCATCAGTTGTAATAATTTCACCATTATCACCTTTTTCCAAATTACTCAAAGGTATATCCGCAGTAGGATTAAACAAAAATTTAATCGCACCAGTAATCGCAGCACCCCCCAAAGGATCCGCCATAAAACCTTTTTCCCTATACATCGGCTCACATTGATTTTGCAAAAAATCACGCAATTTAGGCCCCCAATAAGGATCAGCCAAATCACTCATCTTCATACAAGGCTTATCTGAATGTTTTTCAATACGCACAAAATCCGCATACCTCTTAATTCTAGGCCGAGGCAAAAGCTGCCAATTAACTTGCGTAGTTAAAAACTTAAGAATATCACCAGGATTATAAAACTGCTTCAACATACTTTTAAAAAGCTTTCCATAACTCGTGATTTTTCTTTCAATCACACAATCTTCAGCAAGCTCCCTAATCTCCAACCCTTCCCTGAAATGGAAACCATACTCATCACGAGCAGTATCAATAAAACTCTGCATTACTTCCCCTTTCGGAGTCTGCCATCCAAAAAAAGCACCACTTGGAATTCCGCAAACATCACCATCATTTTTTTCATGATTAATTGAGTCAACACCAGCTACCTTGTACTCATTTCCACTACCAAGACGAGGTGAATCGACAACAAGATGTCTTATTTTCTCAGGCATTTCAAGGTATTAAAAGGCCCTGAATATACATCAACTTACCTCTTCTCAGCAAGTACAAGCCAACCGCCTATAACAGCCACCATAACGGCGAGAACGACCAAAGCCACAACCTTCTGAGCCGTACCCAAGAAAAGCGCTGTAACGCCAAATGCGGAGCAAACAGCATAAATAACAAAAAGAGAACTCCTTTCCGAAAACCCAGCTTTAATCAAACGATGATGAAAATGCCTTAGATCACCGTGAAACGGCGACTTCCCCTGGATAATCCTTCTAGCAATCACCCACACAAAATCAAGTAGCGGAAGTCCCATTACAAGAAAAGCGGTAGCAATTTTTCCTCCTGACAAAATAGCCAAAACAGCCAACATAAACCCAAAAAACATACTCCCCGTATCCCCCATCAAAATCTTCGCAGGCGCAAAATCAAATAGCCAAAAAGCGAGCGCCATACCTGCAACAGCAATCGCCAAAATAGCGGTCTGCGTCTGATCGATATAATGAAAATCTGGCCTCACAGCAAGCGCAAAAATAGTCACTGCAGCAATAAAAGTTACTCCTGATGGCAACCCATTCAATCCATCAAGCCAGTTCATAGTATTTGTCATAGCAAGAACCCAAAACATCGTAACCAAAAGCGAAACAATCGAAATCACAACCATATGTTCCCCTATCCCAAAACTCACTTCCAACCCCGAAAGATCAATCGTCCCTCCCAAAGGATTCGTAAGGCTCTTAACCTGTACACCACTCAAAACAACAATCAAAGCCGCAAGCCCCTGAGCCCCCAAACGAGGCCAAGGCGAAAGCCCTCTCACATCATCCAAAAAATTCACAACACCCAAAATCAAAGCCCCCAAAACAACCCCAAGAAGCGCCGTATTCCACTCCAAGAAAACACTACATATAATCGCAAAAACTATATAAAAAACCACCCCACCAGCATAAGGAATCGGCTTCCGCTTAAGTCCATATTTATGAGGCTTATCCATCAATCCAATCTTCGGAAAAACCCGCAAAGCCCCCCACGTCAAAACAAGCGTAGAAACTAGCGCCGTCAATCCTGGCAAGATGTACTTGGTTAATTCACTCACGAGGTGATTTTAGCACGGGTCAACAACTCCCGGCAAAGCCTTAGAAACTTCCACACGAAACTCCTCTACAAAATCTTCAGGTGCACCTCTGCCTATCATAGTTTCAATCAACTCACCAACAACCTTTCTAGCTAGGTCCAAATCCTCCCCTCCACCATTTTTCAACATCTCAAAAATACGCCTCTCCGACCCACCCCGCTCAGGAGTCATAAGATGAACATAATCAGCGCTACCATCCAAACCTTTTAGTGTTGTCATTTCAGTAATAATTAGTTTTACAGGAAGCCAATATTACGCAAAAAACTTGTTAAAGCAAGCCGGTTTCACACAGCGAAACACCACCACTTGCGCCTAAAGATTCTTGTAAACTCTAAGATTCCCAAACTGCTTATCGTACTTAAGAATACTCACAAGCTTTCCTTGAAAATACCCAGAAACATACGACCCGGGGAAACTCCCCCCAACTTTAATCCGTTGCCCACGCATAATTCGCTTGTAATCGTTGTGATTCAAATCAATTCTAGCCCAACCATGAAGCACATTATCCATCGAGATCAGCTCAACCGTTTCTTTGTTAATTTCTTCTAGTTTCAAAGCTTGCTCCAAACCAAATTGTCCAACCGCAGTACGCCTAAGCCCACCTAGGAAACCTCGACATCCAAGCTTTTCTCCAAGATCACGAGCAATTGAACGAATATAAGTACCGCTTCCACATTTAATTTTGCAAGTTACAATCGGCAAGCTAACAGGTTCAGTCATTCCATCAAGAAGGATCCCATAACCAAACTGATCGATTTTGAAACCAACATCAGTAATATCATGGATCTTCACCTTTCTCGAAGGAACCCTAACAGGCATTCCTTTTCTAGCCATAGCGTAAGCACGCTGACCATTAATTTTCACAGCAGAAAACTTCGGAGGAACCTGATCAATCACCCCCTTGAAGCTTTCTAGCGATTCAAAAATTCTCTTAACATCAATTTGATCTTTTTTCTCTAAATAAACCTCACGAATATATTCTGGCTTATAATCCAACTCCCCTTCTGCATCACATGTAGTGCTATTTGCACCAAGAACAATATCAGCCTCGTACTCTTTATCCATAATCATCAAAAACTCGTTAAGCTTGGTCGCTTTACCAATCGCAACAACAAGAACACCTGTCGCCATCGGATCCAGAGTTCCAAGGTGTCCAATACGCTTAACACCAAAAATACGTCGTAGCTCAGCCACAACATCAAAAGAAGTTTTGCCCTTCGGCTTATCAATAACCAGAAAACCTTCCATAATAGGTAGTTGTTAGTTGTAGTGGTGGTTGTAGTATTTAGACATATGACTTATGACTTAAGACATATGATTTTTTATCTAGTAAGATGGTAGGCTCCTTGAGCCTTGAGCCTTGAGCCTTGAGCCTTGAGCCTTGAGCCTAACCCTCCAAACACTTATTAACCTCAAGAACCTTTCCAGGCTCTATTTCTATG
>CAZRWH010000008.1:33977-36566 GCA_964603905.1 uncultured Candidatus Peribacteria bacterium
CTAACCCTCCAAACACTTATTAACCTCAAGAACCTTTCCAGGCTCTATTTCTATGTCAATTTGGCGACTTAGGAGCTCTCTTACGACTTGACGATCGTCATGAGGAATCCGTCCTTCGCTGGTAACCTGAAATTCCTCTGCTCCTTTTCCAGCGAGCAGGATTGTATCACCCTCTTTTGCACCTGACAAGGCCAATCTGATAGCCTCACGTCGAGACGGCACTTTCCAGAAGCCATCGCCCTCACCACGCTTAATACCCTCAGCAACTTGATTTATTATTCCAATATTATCTTCGCTGTAAGGATCATCATCGGTCAAAATGATGTTGTCCACGCCTTTGTCAGCAATCTCACCCATAATCGGACGTTTACCCGTATCACGACCACCTCCAGTAGCACCAAACACTAGACAAAGCTTTCCTGTAGTCAGAGGCCGGAACATATCTACAAGAGCCTGCAATGCATCTGGAGCATGCGCATAATCAACAATAACTGTATAAAGCTGACCCGCATCTATTATTTCCATCCGACCAGGTACAGGATCAATGTTCTCAAGAGCGTTTTTGATTGTTGGCAAAGCGATATGCTCAGAAACCGCAACCGTCGCCGCACAAGCAGCGTTATACACATTAACTTTTCCTGGCATTGGAAGCTTTATATCTATTTCACCATTTGGAATCGAATATTTAAAAACAGATCCATGTGGAAGTTGTTCGATATTCGAAGCTCTATAAATCCCCTTATTCAAACCAAAAGTATATTTGTGATCAGCAGTAAAATCCAAAAAGTATTCATGAGCCGGATCATCAGTGTTCACAATCATCGATTTGGAAACACCCGCTTTACGACGAGAGCGATTTAATTTATCAAAAAGCATACCTTTCGCCTCCTTGTAAGCCTCCATCGAACCGTGATAATCGATATGGTCTCGAGTCAAATTAGTGAAAACCGCGGTATCAGCATTCACTCCCCACATACGAGACTGAACCATCGCATGAGAAGATGTTTCAACAACAGCATACTCACACCCAGCATCCACCATTGCACGAAGCATTTTTTGAAGACCGAAACGACCTTGAGTAGTCTGCTTAGTCAAATTAGGAAATTTGCGATCTCCAATCTGAAAATAAACCGTAGTTGTAACCCCAACCTTGTGTCCAGCAGCCTGCAAAATCTGTGCAATCAAACTACAAGTTGTAGTCTTCCCATTCGTTCCAGTAACTGCAATCACCTTCATATATCGTGACGGGAACCTATAGTAAACCGCCGCAAAAAAAGCCATCATCTTGTGATAAATGAGCCGGATCGGATTGGTATTTGATATGTGTTTTCGTAAGTAATTTAGCATCGAAAAACATTGTACCCCTACAAATAACTTTTGCGAAGCAAAAACATTACCCCCTCTGTTCACTGTTATCTGTCACCTGTTCACTAATCAGATTAACATCAAGTTCAATCTGATTTTTCAGATTCTCCAAATTCTCAAATTTCCAGGTCTCACGAATCTTATCACGCACCTCTACCTCAACATCCTTGCCATAAGCATCTCCTTCAAAATCGAGCAAATGGATCTCAGTGTATCCATCAGCCCCAACATGCATCGCTCCCCAATACTTTTTTTCTTCCAAAGTCACTCGCGCAGCAAAAACACCACTTTCAAACTTTTGCTTCCCAAGATTAATGGTAGGAAACCCAAGTTTTCTACCAAGACCTTTGCCTTTTATAATTTTCATATCAATAAAGCAATTATAAGCCAAAACTGCATAGCTAGATCGTTTTTCATAAACGGTGTATCGAAAAGACCGTGGATCAAAACAGCAACGAGCATCGCAAGAATAACAGGTTTATGACGCCCTCGATAAATCGCTAAAACAATAATTCCTAGCATCGAAACCAATCCAAGCAAACCGAAATTAAGCCAAATCGCCATAAAGAAATTGTGAGGATGAGGAACAAGCCACTCATAAGTATCCAAATCATAAAGATCTGTCATCTCCCATTGGTAATTGAGCTCATACTGCCCAAGACCAATTCCAAGAATCGGAACATCTTTAATCATCTCATAAGACGCATGCCAAATTTGAAGCCTAGCACTTGTAGACGCCCTCTCTTCGAACTCAAAAAACTCCTGGAATTTTTCGGTATGGATTTGCGTTGCAGTAAAAATTGCCGCAACAAGTAATGCGCATGCAGTAGCGACCACCTTGTGTCGTCGATCAATTTTTTTACTCAACAACATATACACAAAAAGACCGCCCAAAACTGCAAGTATCGCAGCATAAGATTTAGTCATAAGAAGCGCTACAAAAACAAGCAATCCAGGGATAAGATATTTTTTCTTCCCATTTCCAAGAAAAGCTGTCCCAAAAAGCACCGCAATCGGACCAAGATACAAAGCAAGATAGTTAGCCGATTCATAAAAAGCCTTCGCCCGCCCATCATAAGTCCACTCCAAAAGCCCCCAAACCGAAAGCCAAATACCAGACCACATCAACGCCACAAGAGCAATCTTCTTGTCTCTAGGAGTTTGCACAGCCTGCCTAACCAAAAAGAAATAAACAACAGGCATCAAAACCCACCCTTTCAAAAC
>CAZRWH010000008.1:36666-44836 GCA_964603905.1 uncultured Candidatus Peribacteria bacterium
CCTGCCTAACCAAAAAGAAATAAACAACAGGCATCAAAACCCACCCTTTCAAAACCCCAAGAGCCGCCATGCGTGATGCGACATAATCCCCTGCCACGTTGTAAAAAGTTTCGGGAACGATGACAGTGGAGATGAGTGCCGAGATAAGGAAGAGAGCTACTAACCACATTGCTGGATCGCGAAGCACCCCGCGAACAATTTTTTTATTCACGCTGAGCACAGCCAATAAATAAACCAAAACCTCCGGCAAAGTAAACGGAATACTAGCGACTTCAAACCGCAAAAAATACAGCGGAAAGATTAGAGGAAGCAACAAAATTAAGTTTTTTATTTTCATCGTTGCGCATTATAGCACGCTGTCAAAAATTCGTGACAGATTTTCATAGATCCAACCTGTTAAATGTGCTATTTTAAACATATGGAAATACACAAAAAATTCGTAAAATTAGGCCGAGAAAGAAACCGAATTACATACCAACTTTTGGCTCTTTTGCCAGAGATATCGTGTATCGTCGAGAGGGGTACGATACGATTTATGAATATGCGGGTAAACTGGCCGGCTTGACTCATGGGGTTGTTGAGAAAGCGCTCAAGCTGGACAAGAAGCTCGAGGACAAACCATGCTTGCAAAAGGCAATCGAAACACAAGGTGTTCACAAGGTTGCGATTGTTGCGAATATCGCGACTGCGGAGACCGATGAGATGTTTGCAGATAAAGTGGAAAATATGAGTATGAGGAGCCTACAAGAATTCAGTCGCGAAATACGAGGCAAAAAACTTAAGATTAAAATCGAACTTGATGACGATATGGAGTTCATGTTTTTGAAGTTGAAAAAGGAATTAGGCATCAAAAATAACCAAGAAGTACTTCGCGAGCTTCTCAGAAAGACAACACAACAAAAACCTAAAAATGTCACGAAAAACACCGCCGAAAAACGTGACAAAACACAAAAAAAGCCGTCTAGATATATTCCAGCAACACAACGCAACAAACTCTCCGAAAAATGCTCGCATCCAGGTTGCAACAAGCCCGCCGATGTCGTTCACCATCGCGACAGATTCTCGAAATCGCGCTCACACAAGTCAATCACACCACTTTGCAAAACCCATCATGAATTCGCCCACAACGGAATAACCGAACCTCTTCAGTCGGCAGATATCCTCTATCGCAAGTACAGACAAGCGGCGCTACTTTGACAAGCCACTACACAAATCCCTCAAAACACCCTCCGGATCATCCGCCTTCACAACTCCACTAGCAAGCAAAACACCACTAGCTCCTTGCTCAATCGCAATTCGAACATCTTCTCCATTCTTCACACCAGCTCCTACAAGCAACTTACCCTCACCTACTACTTCAGCCGACCTTTTAATCAAATCAGGATCAGCAGTAGAAACCGAGATATCACCACCAATCAATTCAGGTGGCTCAACAGCGATCATATCAGGATCAAATTTCGCAATTTCTCCAGCCTCAACATCATCTTGGGCACAAACAATAGTGAACAAACCAACTTCCTTAGCACGCACAATCGCCTTCTCGATATCAGCCATTGGAATTCGTCTCTCTGAATGGTTCAAAATAGTCCCCCACGCACCAGCACCCTTCACAGCCTCAGGCAAAATCGAACCTGTCCCAGCCCCAGCAGTAATCGGATCAATGTGCTGAGCAAAAACCGGAAAACTAACGCTAGCCGCCAACATCGCAAGATCAGTCGGCTGAACTGCGACAGCAAGAGACGCTCCACATTCAACAGCAACTTTGGAATGAGTTTTCGCCAATTCCAGCGCCGCAGCACCTGTTGCTTGATCGTAAGTTTTGAAATTTGTGATAATTACAGGTAAATCCATTTGTTTTTTTATTTAAAAATATCAGCCTAAATAGACTACCACCTATTGAACGGAGAGACAATTTATGATAAAATAATAAGATTTAAAATAAAAATTCATGGAAAAACTTGATGCATATAAGGCCCAGGCAGAGAAATTAGACGCCTCGGATCCTCGAAAAGAACAACTTGAAAAATCGTTTCAAGCATTGGATTTGATAATCAAATCGATGAAAAACGAAAAATCAGACGAAGGAGCAGAACTTTCGGACAAAGAGAAACAACAAATCCAAGAAGTTCTTGATGCAACAGGAGTAGAAAAGATAATTCAAGAGCTAGCTGCAGAACAACTTGATGCACGCGTCACTCATACAGAAGTTCAACCAACTTTGCATAGATCAATTTCTGAAGGAGAAAAAAAGCGTTATCTAGAAGACATTGCAGCAGAGCACGGAATGACAGCGGATGAGCTAATTAAATACAACCTCGAAGTACACGGAAATACTGTTCACAAGGGGTACAGATCAAAAGCAGATTCAAAGAAGCCAGGAGCAAAGTTCTGGTGCTGGGCTCAAGACACAGTTTATGTTCCAACACCAGACCCAGCTGCAAGAAAAGCTGAGCTCGAAGAAACCCAACGAGCATTGGTTTCAGAATCAAAATTACCAGATCTAAAACAAGTGCAACAAGAAAGAGCTGAACGTGACGCAGTAGCCGCAGAAGAGTTCCTACGAGTAGATGCAGAAAAAAGATTTAATCTAGAAGAAGAAATCCGACAAAACCCTGAACAACTCAAGGGAAAACATGTAATGCTTCCTGAGTTCTTACAAGGAAACAAAAGACAAGTTGGACACAACGAATGGTCAGAACTTTTACACCTAGCAGGACGAGGAGAAGAAGCTAAATACAGCCGTGTTGTAGACCTGTTCCAAGACGATTTACTTGGATGGTCACAACCTTCACAACTGCGAGATATTGTCCGAGTTAACGGAAACAACAAGTTAACATTCAAGGACTTCACAAAACATGTTTTCCAAGAAAACGAAAAAACATTCTTTGAGCAACTAAACACAACCAAAACAAGAATCGACGAAATAAACGAAGACTGGGCAAAAGCCACAGAAAAAGTCAGCACGCTAAACAGCAAAATGGGAGAACAGATAAGCATCCTAGACAAAGAAATCGAAGATCCAAGGTTTAAAAGAGAAGAAGGCGAAACATACGACGACTGGGCATACAGAATCCAAGAATCAGACCTAGAAGGAAGCAAAAAATCACGGATTTTCACAGCAATATACAAACTCAAAGACCTAGAACAAAAGCTTAACGAAGCAAAAGCGAACCCAGTTCTAGAAGAGATGAAAACACTGCAAGCAGATAAACGAAAACGAGAAAAACTACTAGTCCTTGCCTACCAAATAATAGAAGCAATGGCAGAGATAGTACAAGGAGAAGAGTACGAACAGATGAACTACGAAGTTTTTGCAAGCAATCCAGCAATGCTAACACTAGAAGTCGCAGACAAATCACGTCTATACGACGTTGACGATATGCTACTACAAAACGAAAAATTCGCAGAAGCACCTGCAGGAATCGGAATAAGCAAAGACGCACTTAAAAAAGTCCAATCACGAGTACATGAGGCTGACGCAGGATTCGCATTAAGAATCGTCACAGCAATCTACGGAATGGAGTACCTAATAGCGGAAGGAAATATTGTAAAAGACACCGAAACAGGAGGCCTTTATCTAATAGCTATACCTGAACATTTCTACGAAAGTGATATTGCAATAAAACAATATGAAGACACAGGATATCTAGACTTCGACATAGATATGGCCAACCAATTGAGACTCGACTACCTCAAAGAAAACGACCGAGAATTATACGTTCGTGAATTGGCAAAACAACTTTATACAAACAAAGGCGACACCATATCAATAGAAGAACTCGCATGTGGAGAGAGCCTAGCATACAAAAGATCTGCAAAAGATCTATCTGCAACTTTCGGTGAAGCTGAATCTTTCTTCGAAGACCTTCTAACAGAACACAGATACTTCGCAGAACGTGGACGTGCAGAGCTCAATGAAGAAGCACTACTTGCAGACCTTCAATACTTTATTAAAGCAGGAGTCGAAGGATACGCTCAAGATACACAACTTGATATTGTTTCTGTTTTAGAAGAGCTAGAAATAAACATAACAGAAGCAGACAAAGAACGAATCAGAGAAATCGACAAACAAATCAATCAAAACTCAAGAAGAGCAGCAAGAAAACAAGAAAGAATTGCAAACATAAGACAACGTAAATGGACACAAGAACGTGAAGACAAAATCCTAGACCTAGAGGTAGAAATCGAAGAGATAAAAAAAGAAACCATCGCCCTAACTCAAGACCGAGAAGAACTTCTTGCTCCACACATTCAAGAGCTGAAGGAATCAATGGCAATCAGCGACGACGCAACTCGAGTAAGCGAATGGCAAAAACTTTTCGCTAGGAACGGATACGTCATAACTCAAGGAAGAGGAATTGAAGCTCGAGCTGACATGACAGCCGAAAAATTAAGAGAGGAAGTCATCGCAAGATACGCAGACAACCCTATCGTTGGCCCTACTTTCTTATTCCTACAAGAAAACGGTGCAATCGACACACTGACCCCAGATCAACTAGAAGCTGCTGCACAAGAAATAATTACAATTTATTCAAGCCCAATTCCTGTACAAATTATTAGACAAGAGCCTGCAGAAAGCGGAAAAGACAGATTCATCTTTGCAACAGCAGGAGCAGTAGAAGTAACAGAAGGAGAAGGCGTAACGGGAGGTGGAGGAATGCTAGCTGTCCCAATCAGACTAAAAAGCATTCCAGGAGTAACAATTACGCCATCAATCTCAGGAGGATACACACAAGAAAAAGGTGTCGCAAAAGCTGCAGGTGTCACATTAGGACACAGCGCAGAACTCGACCCTATTGTAAGATTAGATGTTGGACTTAGCACTGGAACAGGATCTTTCGGAAAAAGAGCCGGAACCCTTATCAACAAAAGCTTAGGACTAACAATAGAAGGTGGTGTTTGGGATTTCTCAGCAACAGGTCATCTAGGAGCACTTCAGCTGAAAAAAGGAACTGCCTCAGTCGGAACATTCTCGGTTGGAGCAAAAGTTAACCTAGAAAGATACAGAGAAAGACAACTTAGAATGGAAGACTTCCGAACTTGTGGAGATCTTCTCGATGCACCAGGAGTAGAAAGACACGAACTAGCAGAGTTCATATCAACTTTCCCAGGGTTCAAAGAACGAGCAGAAGAGCTCGATGCAAAAAACATACCTCAAATGGTACGCGACCAAATCCTGGTCGACATGTTCACTATGTATGCAGAGACAGCAAGAAACGTAGAAATCGCAGAACTAACTCCCCCACCGGTCACAGGTTTCAACATCACATTCAAGAAATCTTGGCCTTACGTAATACCAATGATCAGTTTCGCATTTGCAGGTAAACCAAAAATCTACTACTCCACACCTGGAAACCCTAGCGAACTTTACACAGAATCAAATCGAAGACTACAAGACGAACTTGCAGAGGAATTCAAGAAAATGGAGGGGACACCAACAAGAATCGACGTAACACCAGCAGAATTAAGCAGAATGAGTTACGGACCGGAAGGAAACCCGGTACTAACAGGCAGACAAGAAGTGCCAATCAATGTAGAAGAACTCCTAAGAGGAAATCTAGATGGACACAACGCAGCCCTAAACCCTGCAGGAATCAACCTGCGCATCAAGGACGGAATGCTACAAATCGACCTGCAAGGAGTAGAAGGCAATGTTTACATCACTATGGACCCTTCAATGCAAGCGAAGCTAGCCATGGGATCAGAAAGACCAACGAAAAAAGATCTACTTTTGGCTTTGAAACAGATGGAAATCGGAACAACTCTAATAATGACTCGCGAAGAGTTCATCCACAGACACGAACAACGTGGATCATACAGAGAAACAAGAATCACGATCAAAGCAACAACAGATCCTTCAACAAACTTCCAATCACTTCAAGACGCAGATGCCGGACACATATGGTTCAGAGACAACGGTGAAGCGAGAATTTACGACGCGCTAGACCCAGATTCAGACGCATTCTTAACTCATGAAGAGCTACTTGAAAGACGTGAAGAAATGGTTGAAGAAGGCCTAATCCTTCCTGACTTCTCAGCTTACGAACAACAAGTTTCCGAGCTGGAGGAGAGACTTTATTACCAATCTGTTGAGACAATTACTTCAACAACTCTTGGAGAGTTCGCGATCGACTTTTACGAAAACAACCAAGAACTTTGTCGAAGAGCAAGCATGCTTGATGACGATATGGGTGCAGACATGGCAGAATTTGCAAAAAAAGTTAACGAAGCTGCAAACAATTACAGTCCACGCATCCACAACGTCTCAAAATTTGAGATGGAATACTTCATAACAGTAATCCGAAAACAAACATACGCACACCGAGACAGAAATCCGGAACAAGCTGCAAAATACAGAGAAAACAACAACGCAATGTTCCACGAAATACTCGCAAAAGATCTTGATGCAACAACAGCAACCGAGATTCTAAACGACATTCGTGAAAAAACCGGCGAAGCCCCTGTCGAAATGCCTAGAGACGCCGAAATCTACACAACTGTAGCAAGCGGCGGAATCAAAGGTTTGCGTGTAGACACAAACCAGGAAACAACTCTAGAAACACCAACAAAATACGAAATAACAGATCCAACAGGACGAAAAATCCTTGAACACCTAAGAGAAGTTCCTGAATCAGACACAGAATTTATGCGAACATCACTGGCAATGAAAACACTTGAACTTTACTACCTAATAAAGAGCCCAGAAAAAGGACTTAAAATGATCGACATCTACGAAGATCCAAGCAAATTAGAAGCCCCAGAATACAAAGCAATCTTCGACGAATTCCGAGAAACAACAGAGGAGATCCGAATCGCAGAAGCAACAGGACGAACACCTGTATTCAAAAGTGATTACGGATACGAAATCGCACTTCATATCAACACAGACGTTTACTCAGGAAGCCTAGGATACTGTGACAACCCAACGTTGATGCTTGATACAGAAATCGGATTCTCAATACCTCAAGAAAGCGTAGCAGGATTCAGAAAATCTGTTGCCGAAATGCCAGGACACATCCGCAAAGACATGTACGAATTCATGGCTGGAGGGACTGTGTTTAGGAAGACGCCGGAAAGAGACAAGAAACCTAGACCTAAACCTTCAGAAAAAGAACCAGAAGCAGGATTGTCAGATTACAAAGTAGATCCAGAGTCATTTGACCGAAATATAGGTGAATTCGAAGGAGGATCTCAAGATGCCCCTAGCGAGGAATCAGGTATATTTGACTAAAATAACAATGAAAAAAACAACAACAATATTGCTAATTATCATGCTGGTGCTAACTGGCTGCACTACCGCACCAGAACCAATCAAAAAAAACCAAGCTAATGTTAATCTAGAATCAACACCTTCATTTATAACAGAATAAAATGCAATTCAGATCATTAAAAATAGGACTCGTCGCCATATTACTGTCTATCACAGTAAGTGCAGTTGCATTAGCGGCAATCTCAGGACCTGGACGATCCACAAGCGAAATTGGAACATCTTCATTAGAGCTAACTGAATCAGATCAATCACAAACAATACCATGTGAAGATCCTTTAGATGCAACTCATGCACATGGATACGAAAACACAACCGAACCTGCTACAGGATATAGCAATTATATGGTTGCACATAAATTTCGTATCTATCTGCATGATGGATTTGAAGACGTTGATTTAAGCACATTGGAATGTAGCGGATATGACAAATGGATATCATGTGATGGAGGATACGACTCAGCAGGGTTTGGAGGAATAACTACTACATTGATCCAAGGTGATACTTCATCAGACGCAATGTATCCTGACTATATAGAATGGGAATATGGTGTTGACGATATATCAGGCAAACCATTAATCCCAGGTAAAAACGACTACGATGAAGACGGAACAATAGACACTACTGAGGATGACAGAGATTGGGCAGAATATTTATATTTTATATTCGATGACTCACAATCTGGAGAAGCAACAACAACTTCATCAGTTTATGTGCAATTCTGGAATTACGACAGATCCTGTGGTGATCCAAACAGTTCATCATGTTGGACAGAATCTGAAGAAGACGGTGAAACAGAAAAACACTGGAACAATCACACCTACACAGTAACAACCGATTTTTTATGTGAGGAAGAAGAACTCGCCTGCGACTACATGACAATCGACCCTAGCGGGATTTTAG
>CAZRWH010000009.1:0-3885 GCA_964603905.1 uncultured Candidatus Peribacteria bacterium
CATTTCCACCATGTTAAATCGATCTTCCAGATCGGCTTTTTCTTGAAATAATTCCATAGCATTTGGGCTCCAAAAAACAGTCCCATTGCCACAATTACTGCCAAACTCCCACCAACAATCCTGTCAAAAAACCCCAGGCTCTCGAGGTAATATGGATGATTCACTATGAAGAAAAAATATCCGGTGATTAGCATCCATGCGATTGCCACGGTGGTTTGCAGTGCTTTTTTCATATTTTATTTAGGTAATTTAATATCTGTTTGTAAGTTGCTTTTTTTAGGATAGGTTTGTTTTTTTTGAAAAGCGTAAAATGTTCCTGGTCGATACCAACTATCGCATAATCTGCAGCTTTTGACTCGCCAATTACATTTACTCCACAGCCTAAGACCGCGACTGTTATTGGCTTTTTGGGCTGAAAGTCTTCTTCTAACTTCTTTGCAACTCCATGAACATCGGCCTTTGTACGTCCGCATGTTGGACACGCAATTACTCTCAAATCCAATCTGATAATTCCAAGTGCATCTAGGATCTTTTTCGCAACTTTTACTTCCTCAACGGGGTCTGCCGCGAGTGATACGCGGATCGTGTCTCCAATTCCGTCAGCGAGCAGGGCGCCAATTCCGATTGAACTTCTTATTGTTCCCGACTCCAAAGTCCCTGATTCTGTAACTCCGACGTGCAACGGGTACCCGCAGTTTTTCAGCATTCTGTTCGCTTCTATTGTTGTACGAACGTCTGAGCTTTTTACCGAGACAACTATGTTTTTGAAGCCCTCTTTCTCGAAGAACTTAATCCATCTCTTTGCTGACAAGGCTAGGGCTTTTGCTGAGTGAGATCCGTATTTCTCTAGCAAATCTGCCTCGAGAGATCCTTCGTTTACGCCAATCCTTATTACGATGTTCTTTTTCTTTGCCAGTTCTATGATTTCTCGCAGAGCTGTTTCGTCTGTGATGTTTCCTGGATTTATCCGGATTTTGTCAGCTCCGTTTTCCATTGCCAAGATAGCCATTTTTGGATTGAAATGGATGTCTGCGATCAGTGGAATTGAAATTTGTTTCTTGATACTCGAAAGGGCTTTTGCCGCTTTTTCATGCGGAACAGCTACTCTTATTAGTTCGCATCCTGCTTTTTCTAGCTTTTTGATCTGTAAAACCGTCTTTTTTACGTCTTCCGTCGGCGTTGTGCACATTGACTGGATTAATACTTTTTTTCCGTCTCCAATTTTAATGCCTCCGACTTTCATTATTGCGCTTTTGTTAGCCAAATATTAAAGCTCGGCAAATATACTTGTTTTACTTGACTAATGCAAAGAATTCTCATAAGATGGCGGGGCCTTTCCTCATAAGGAGTGGTTTTAGATCATAATTTTTATCGTTATCAGCAAAAATCCACGAATCAATCATCAGATCAAAATCCCTACCGTTCGCCTAATCGGCAGTGACGATGAACAGCTCGGAATTATGGGAACCGACAAAGCTCTTTCACTAGCGAAAGAGAAGGACCTGGACCTCGTTGAAGTCGCTCCAAAAGCGTCACCTCCGGTTTGTAAGATTATGGATTACGGTAAATATCAATACCACCAGAAGAAAGCTGAGCAAAAGCATCGAAGGATGCAGAAGAAAAACGAGATGAAAGGCATCCGATTGACATTCCGAACTGACGTTGGAGATATGAACGTCAAGATCAAGAAAGCAAAACAATTCCTAGGTGCTGGTAACAGCGTTAAGGTACAGCTTTTCTTCAAAGGAAGAGAGATTGTCCATCAAGACCTCGGACGTGCGAAGATGGAAGAGTTTAAACAGGCTCTAGAGGAAGAAGCGAAAGTAGATATGGCTCCAAAGAGACAAGGATACACGATGATAATGATTTTGAGTCCGAATAAGTAAACCCACCCCCAGGGCATATCGCATAGCGAAGTACGCCCTAATAAATAACTTGGTTTCGCTTCCCCGCGAAACACCAACAATAAATAATTTTCCAAAAAATATTATGAAGCAAAAATCGCACAGCGGAACAAAGAAACGCGCTAAGAAAACAGGTTCTGGAAAAATCCGCATGGAAAAAGGTCACAAACGTCACCTTCTTGCACAGAAATCTAAGAGACAAAAAACTGCTGGTGGCAACAAAGTTGTTGCATCTAAGTCAAACGAGAAAAAGCTAAGAGCTCTTTTGGCAGCGTAATTTTATAATCATAAACAATTAAATATCATGGTTAGAGTTAAACACGGTACAGTAACACGCCGACGTCACAACAAAGTGACTAAGATGGCGAAAGGATACAGAGGTCGCCGAAAGAACCTTTTCAGAGCAGCTAAGAACGCTGTAGCAAAAGCTGGAATGCACGCTTACGTTGATAGAAGAAAAAAGAAGAGAGTTTTCCGAAGAACTTGGATCACTCGTATCAACGCTGCAGTCCGAGCACAAGGATGGAAATACAGCAGCTTCATCAACTCACTTACTGAGAAAAAGATCATCATCGACAGAAAAATCCTTGCTGATCTTGCGGTTCACAGACCAGAGGTTTTCAATAAGATTGTTGAGGTAGCTAAAAAGTAGATTGTAGTTGTGGTGGTAGTGGTAGTCTTGGAGTTTCGCTGACGCGAAACGAAATATAGCAATTAGAATTCAAAAGCGCTTCTGAGAGGGGGCGCTTTTTTTAGTGAGTAATGAGAAGTGAGAAGTGAGAAGTGAGTAGCAGTGAAGCTTTTTTAGTTGGCAGTTTGCAATCAGCAGATAGCAGAGGTGGTGTTTTTTTAGGCATATGACATAAGACTTATGACTGCGGACGCCTGCCGCCAGCTTTTGCCGACGTGTTTTTCCAAGATTAACAGATTGGTTTTTTTGATACATACACTCGTTCTTTCTTGAAAAAGCGTGCCGATATAGTCTTTGTCCTTAAATTATAACCATATTCAAAATGACGATAGAAAGACCTCCTCTTTATCAAGTAGGGGATGCCTTTGATTCAAAGTGGGGAGAGACTATCTCTCCTGTTGTTATGGCTCCCAGCGAACTTCCTGACAAAGCCCCTGCCGAGTTCCCAGCACCGTGGAAATGCCATAATCGCGG
Source organism: uncultured Candidatus Peribacteria bacterium (assembly GCA_964603905.1). Lineage (GTDB taxonomy): Bacteria > Patescibacteriota > Gracilibacteria > UBA1369 > UBA12470 > CAZRWH01. The sequence goes on from CAZRWH010000009.1 coordinate 3,070, forward strand.
GAATGGGGAATGGGATGTTTTTGCAGACTTCCGAAAGAAAGCAAGGAAGGATATTGATACGCGCGTATGGCATGGTTACGTGGGGAAGGTTTACTGCGCTGATTGGGAAGACGTTTCTGCCATGAATGCCAAGATTGCTTCTGTAAACAGTTCTGAAAATGCCGAAGTTCGAGATCCTAGACCGTTGCCTCTTCGCTTTGAACGTTATGGACAACCTGGTGGAATTGATATCTGGGACTTGGAAGGGTTTATCGTTGAAGGATATAGCGGATATGTGCCCGAATACGAAGACCTGGACACCTATATTGCCTTAACTGAAAGATGGAAACACCACAACAACGAGGTTGTTTTTGGAGATTTAAAGAACAAACTTGCTGAGATTTCGGCAATTGACGACGAACTTGAGAGAAATCAGGCTATCCAGCATGAATATGACCGGCTTGCTCTAGCTCTTGAGTTTGATTTTGATGTTGTGGACAAGCTTAGATACGAAAGAATTTCTAAAAACCGCAAGAGCTTCTGGCGTTATATGCCTCTCTTTTTCTCGAGAGATACACGAATGGCTATATCTCAGCTTTTTCAAGAAGCTGGTCGTACTGATCTTGCTGCAAACATCAATGGAATTGCGAAAGGCAAAGCTCTCTGGGCTGAATCACAACAGGCTGAAGATGACCTGGGCCGGCTGAACCCCGTCCTTAAAATTCATGGACTAATTGAAGATGAGTGGTTTTCGATTGAAGACCTGCAGATAAATACAGATGACTATCATTCGATTCTCCCTGTGGCTATGAAAGCTTGGGCAGAATCTTTCCTAAT
>CAZRWH010000009.1:3985-21954 GCA_964603905.1 uncultured Candidatus Peribacteria bacterium
ATAACATTTCCTTCTGCGGTCAATTTCTTTTTACGCGGTTTTAGGGCACAATATCGTCGTTATAGCTAAATCACCATAAAATGGCAGTAAATTCTAAAGGCTGGCGGGCCATATGGCGGCGTTGGCAAAAGCCTGGGATAGCGCTACTAGCCGGCGTTTTTGCCGCCTTGCCATATAACAAACCAGCCCCTGTTCTTTATGCCATTTTATAATAATTTAGCTATATGAATTTTGTCTCCAAATCCAAAAAAAAGGCCAAGTCAATTGTTCTGTGGTATCTCCACAAATTGGCTAACCATAGGCTTAAACGGCTCAAACCGGAAATTATTGGTATAACCGGATCTATCGGAAAAACTAGCGCTAAAGATGCCATCTACTGTGTTCTTGCTAGGAGACAACAAGTTCTTCGAAATCAGAAGAGCTACAACACTGAATTTGGACTTCTTTTGGCGATTTTGGAACAAGAATCTGGGTTTTCTTCGCCTTTGAAATGGCTTGAGACTATGTGGAATGCGGCTCACGTCGCTTTCTTTGACAAGACCCCTTACGGAAAAATGATTCTTGAGATGGGAGTTGATAAGCCTCATGACATGGACTTTTTGCTAAAACTTGTTAAGCCAAAAGTTGGTGTTTTGACCGCCATCAAACCTGTTCATTTAGCCGAAGGGCAGTTTCAGAATTTGGAAGAAATTTTGCATGAAAAAAGCAAATTAGTAAAAAGGATGGGCAAAGATGAATGGGCGATTTTGAATGCAGATGACCACTATCTTGAACTTATTGTTAATGATCTTGATGCAAACGTGATTACATACGGTATGAGCGACAAGGCTGACATCCAAGCGAGCAATGTTGTGAGTAGCGAGGAAGGGCTGAAGTTTGATTTACATTTTGATGACAAAACAATACACGTTCGACTTCCGCATCTGATTGGGAAACATCATATTTACGTTGTTTTGCCTGCGATTGCTATTGGGTTTTTGAACCAATTAAAATGGGAGACTATTTTGGCCGGTCTTGAGGATTTTCAATTGCCGCCGGGGAGGCTTAATTTGATTCCTGGCATTGAACAAACCGCTATTATCGACAGCTCTTACAACGCATCTCCTGAGACGATGCTTGCGTCTTTGGAGGTTTTGAAAGAGATGCAACCGAAAAGTGTTGGGCGGAGGATCGCGGCTCTCGGCAATATGAACGAATTGGGAGATCTGACAGATAGTCAGCATCGACGTATCGGAAAAGAGGCGGCGAAATGCGCTGACATTCTGATCACGGTAGGGGATAATGCTCTTCTTTATGCTGAAGAGGCTATAAAGGCTGGCCTTGATAAAAATAATGTTTGGAGCTTCAAAGATGCGAAAGATGCCGGACGGTTTTTGAGAACCAAGCTTAGGACCGGAGATGTCATCCTAGTAAAAGGATCTCAAAACAAAGTTCGTCTCGAAAGACTTGTAAAAGAAATCATGCTTGAGCCTGGACGCGCGAGAGAGTTGCTTGTGAGGCAGGGGAGTGGATGGGAGGAGTAGTTTTAGATTACAGATTATAGATCACAGATGACAGAGAATAGATACTGCTGATACTTTTTCGCTAAACAAAAATCATTAACTGGCGAAAATGGTGTCTTACGACGCAAAGCATCTTCTTGGCATTTCATACTAAATACAAGATACTTGATACCAGCTACTGGTCAACCCATTGCACTTCTGTAAATACAGCGTTATAATTGCGTCCTTTTTGCACCTTTTGATTTTAAACTACATTCTTAATTATGGACTCTCCTAGCCGCCAAGCACGAACACCGTTGCACCTATCATCTATTTGCCCTCTGCCGAAATACTCTCCTTCTGTTTGCTACAAGATGCTAATGAGAGGCAAAGATCCGGGAGATTTTGAGTCATTTGAGGACTTGGTGCGGTTTGTTGTGGCAAGAAGGCTTGAGCTTCCTGAAGAAGATCGTGATGAAGTAATGCATTACGCTTCTCAAATACTAGCCGACCGTGCTAGTCATCTTGGGCTGATAAATTTAGGCGTAATTAGTCTTGATACGGCCGATTTATCGTTATTGTTTTTAAATCAAACCATCGCAAAGCACACAGAGACTCCTGAGTTTCAAAAGGACGTTTTGCAAAATCTGCTTGGAAGTGACCCCCTTGAGGCCCTAGATCTGTTTATGGGTACTGTCATATCTCCTGACGTGATTGTAAAAAGAGTTTTAGAAAGGTCTCACATTAAGGCGCGCACTAAGATTTTCGATCGTTATCCAGCAGCATTAAGCGGATTTGTTATGGCATACCGCTCCGCCCTAGATGGAGTAGCTCTTATTTTTGAAGAGGAGGCCGTTGCACGTTATATTGCAATTGATCATCTCAACAAACTGCAAGATGCGATCTTGGAGTTTGCTTTTATCTATAACGCATCTGCAGAAAAAACTAACGACGATCGAATCCGTGCTATATACAGGCTTTTTGAATTGCTTTCGCCAGCCTTGGACGATATATCCAAGAATCTCAACACTCCTATCGAAGGGTTGCCTGCAATATTTGAAGATTTAATGATGGCCCTTGTTCATGGCCCAGCACAGCAAGCCGCTATTGAAAAAACATTAGCTCAGCATATTCCGTTTGTAGCTCGTGAACACTTTGGTGCAAGCTCCTTCTTTATGGGGTATGTTGTTAATTTTGCCAGTGCTGAAACCCGAAATCAGGTTGCCGCTGCACTTCCTCTGTATACTCCTGAGATGGACCCTGTTTTTCAAAGAAACGTTAATCCTGGAGACCTTGTCCATGCTATGATGTCTGCAGGCAGCATACCGACTAAATAATTCCTCTTCATGCTCTATAAATGGCCAATTATCGGACACGAAAGACAGCTTAATGAGCTTGAGCTTGACCTGAAAGCAGATCGACTTAGCCACTCTTATCTTTTTGTCGGTCCTGATAAAGTGGGGAAGTTTTTGGTAGCCAAAACGCTGGCTGGAATTTTGCAATGCCCTAATAACTATTGTAGGCGATGTCCTATTTGTAAACAGATTGAAAAAGGTGTGCATCTCGACACGGTTCAAATGAGAGACAACGGAGCTTCTATCAAGATTAGCGAAGTTCGTGAACTGATTACGAATTTGAATATGAGTTCTCAAAGCAATTATCGAATTGCGCTTTTGGATAATATAGGAAGGATGACCCCAGACGCAGCGAACTGCTTCCTCAAAACGCTTGAAGAACCTCCGCGAAAAACCTTATTCTTGATGACAGCGACTAATGTACACGGCCTTCTTCCAACCATTGTTTCTAGGTCACGCGTGATGAAGTTCCCTGCAATTTCTGACAAAAAGCTCAGGTCACAGATCGCAAATGCACAGGTTTCCCTAGGCATTGATTCAACTCCTGGAATGATTGAGCGGGCTTGTATGCTTTCGCTTGGAAGACCCGGTAAGGCGATTGAACTTCTCAGAGATAAAGATGTTTTGAGTGAATATTTGAGATTTTATAACGATATTAGGTCTTTTTTCAGGGATAAAGATCTCACAAAGCGGTTTATGTATGTTCAGTCTTTGACGGACAAGGATGTTGATAAAAGGGAGCGCGACGCTTTTTTGGAAATTTTCCTTCATATTGCGCGAAGCCTTCTTGATGCAAAAATCAATTCTGTTAATGATGAAAATGAGGATTTTCCTGAGATAATTCGTTTTTCGAAAGACGACTTCCTTAATTTGATTCACAAAATAGAAGAAACGCGCTATCTTATGGTTCGCAATGTTAACACAAAGCTAGTTCTAGAAAATCTAATGTTAAGCTTTTAAATAATGGCTAAAAAAATCAAAACGCACGGAATATCTTCCTTTTTTCACTATAAAACCCTCTATATTTGCGCTGGCGAAGCAGAGGATTACAAAAAAGGGGATGTCGTTGTATTCACAGATTCTGAAGGAAACAACGAGATAGGAATTATCATCGTGGCAAACGTAATGGCGAATGAAGACGATGTTGTCGCGGGTTCTGGAGTTTTGAGAAAAGCCACTGATCACGATACCCAAAAGATGAACGCCAACAAAGAGACGGCGAAAAACGCCAAAGAGACTTGTATCAAGCTGATCGACAATCTTAAGCTAAATATGCACCTTATCGACGTTGTCTACTCTCTCGATGGGGGAAAAGTGAACTTCATTTTCACTTCTGATGAAAGAGTTGATTTCCGTGAACTGGTAAAAGACCTTGCCAAGAAACTTCAAAAACAAATTCATCTGCAACAGATCGGTCCTCGTGATAAATCGCGATTTATTCGTGGTTTTGGTAAATGCGGACGAAAGCTTTGTTGCCAACAAGCTGTTGGAAAACTTAAGAGCATCACTATGGACATGGTTCGTGTTCAAGGTATGTCTAACAAGGGGAGCGAGAAGCTTTCTGGTGTTTGCGGCAAACTGATGTGTTGTCTTGCATACGAATCAGGTGAGTACGAAGAGCTGGGTAAAAAAATCCCTCCTTTCAACAGTACTGTCACCCTAAAAAACGGCAGCAAAGGACGTCTTAGAGGAGCAGATATTTTGAATCAAAACATTCGTCTCGATAATGACGGAGAGGTGATTATGGCGAAAGTTGACGATATTAAAAAGGTCGAACCTTACAAAAAACGAGAGAAAAAAGTAACTGAATAACCATGGTGGTTTTTATAAAATTATCGATTATTTTCGGAGGACTTATTTTTTTGAGTATTATCTTTGTAAGAAGATTGCTTCTAGTTATTGCTGAACAAAAGATGCAAAAGAAGCTTCACAGAGAAATTGCTAGAGAAAAAAAGAAAGCTGAGAAAGAGTGCGAAGAACCTGAAGAAGAAGAAAAGGCGATCAGAACCGAAAACAAACCTGATTGCACCAAGGCTGGAGATATTCGACGCCTGTTTAAAAAAGGGGAGTACCACCTGTCTCGCAAAGAATATATCGATGCAGAAAAATTCTTCATACAAGTTTTGGCTATCGACGAAACGCACCTAGACGCCAACCTACAACTTGGAGTTACATACCTCGGCCAAGAGATCTACTCGAAGGCGGAATTCTTTTTTCACAAGCTCGTGAATCTAAAAAAAGACCCTGTCTACTACGCAAATCTAGGGCTCGCCCTGTACAGCCAAGGAAGACTGCTTGAGGCTGCTGAAGCTTATGAAAACGCCCTTTCTCTAGATGACTCGCGCGCTGCTCGTTATGCCAACTTGGCACATGTTTATAGAGAGCTTAACAACGACGAGAAAGCTCTTAAGAATTTTGAACTAGCTAGCCGAAAATCTCCTCGTAATAAGGATTACCTAAACATTCTTATCGAGTACTACCAAAAGATTGGACGCGTTGAGGATGCTCAAAAGTCCGCCAAGAGGTTACTTGATCTTGATCCTTACAATGAAGACGTTAAGAAACTTCTTAACTAGCCTTTAGGATTGCGGTCGAATCTCCAGCATGTGAATTCCTGCTTGGTTGGTTTCGTTGTCGTTGGATCTTTCGATAAAGGCTTTTGATTGAGACCTTCTCATCCCATGATTCCTAACAAGTTCCCCTAGTTCTTGCCTTGAGATCTTTGCTTCACCCATTGGCCCGAATTTAAAGGATCGTTGTCGTGCTTCAACTGCTAGCTCACGGATTTCCCAAGGTCTGTAGTATTTATCTGGCAAATGCCCTTTAACAAATCTAATCAATCTTATTAGCTCTCTAATTACTCTTTGACCTTCTTGTTGCGCCGCTTTTTCACTCGCAAGTAGACCTTGTATTCTAGCGTGGGCGATGTTTTTTACTGTCTCTATTACTGGAAGCTCGTCTGGACTTGCTTTGATGTCACCGCGCTCCATTAAAACCCTAATCACGTCCTCGTCTATTTGTCCTCTCCCAAGGATGCCTTCTTTTGTAATCATGTCTGAGATATACGGCATGTGCATTTCTCCTATTCTTCTTGGCACGTCTTCCATTTTCTTTGGTAGGTTCCCTTCTCCCGAGTGACATTCGTCAATGATGTACATTGCCGGATTGCATCCTGGATGCATTTGCTTTGCGAGCTCCATGCTCTCCCTATATCGCTCCATCCCTAAGTCCTTCACAATGTGATCGTGATGGTGGAATGTATGGGCCATAATTATGATATGTACTCCTGTTTCCGGCAACGAGACATTGATCCCGTCAGCGTGTATCGGATGCACGTTTTCAGGCAACATTGTTACCGGAACGACTCCATTGATTATAGAGAACTCTTCACGTTTTCTGCGCATCATAAATTCGTACGCAACACGATCTTTTTCTGCTGCGATATAGATACATTCAGGAAAAGCTTCTGCAATTGGACCTGAATAAAGCCCTGTTCCGCCTCCTACTTCTAGGATCACAGGATTTTCTATGCCTGCTTTTTTTAGGTTACGAACCTGAGCAGTAAGCCATTCTTTTATCAAAAATTCTCTTGCTGGCTTGTAGTGCAAATGATCTTCTTCTCCTGCGTGATACTCCTCCATCTGAACATATCTAGATATTTCTACCTGGGTTTCTCCTTGTTGATAAACTCCTTCAACCGGCACAATTTGCCCGTTCGGACCAACAATTTCTATTTTTCTAGTCGGCGACGTAGCTATCATCATCCTTTCGTGAATACTTGCCAGCTCAGATGCGCTCCATGGCAACTCCTCTAGAGCTGATGGCCTTCCTTCGATTTCAATTCTTGCTGGATACCTTCTAACAACCTCGCGCTTTCCATCTTCTCTCTCTAGCTCTTCATACTCTGCACCCTGAATTACAACGCCTCCTAGGTCCTCAAAAACGCCTCCTATTTTCATTTCTGCTCGCTGGTCTTCATTCAGATCAGCTGCTTCGTATGCATACATTTTATTTTCTGCCCCTTTAGTCATATTGCGCTTTAAGGCTTGTACAAGGGACTTATTGTACTCTTACAGGTTGTTTTGTCAATTAAATTGTGCGCTATTCGCTTTCTGCTTCTTCCTCAATACCAACTAGATATTTAGCCGGCCATGCTTGATAGTTACTGTGTATGTTTTCACGCACTTCTTCTCCGTCTGGATATACCACCGTTCTGTACCAATCAACTGTGAATCCGGTATGCGCTGAATCTTCTTGTTTTCGCTCTCCTGGCTCGAGCTCTGTTGTGTAAATAATTACGTCTGGTGGGGGATCAGAATAGTTGCTGTAATATGGACCTTCCATGTCCACCGTTCTTCCATCACTGGTCCCGTAAAATTTGAAGTACGCATCGTTCCCTTCCGCATATGCCTGCACCAAAATGTGAGCACCTGTGTCGTTTGTAAACTGCAAGTCTGGCCATGGCTGATAAATTGTTGCATCAAGACCGTAACCATCCGGATAAGCGTAATACGAAACCGCATAAGAATGCTCTGTTCGCGAAACTATCGGAAGCCCTCCATCCAAAATCGCTTTAAACATTGTTGACGACACCTGGCAAAGCCCTCCTCCGTATTCTGGGATTGTCTCATTTCCGCTAATAACAAGCTCTTTGTAATATCCGTTCGCCGCGTCAACCGGCCCAAGCTGTGTCACAAACGAGAACGTTTCATCCGGCGCAATTAATATTCCGTTGAATTTCGTCATTCCAACAGAGATGTTCATTTGCCTGTTGTACGGAGATCCATAAAAGTTTGAGTATCCATTTCCGATCAACTCTTGTATCCCTAGCTCTTGCAATTCTTCTGGCACTTCTACTCCTGCCTGAATGATTTTTGTTGTTAAATCTATGCTGCCTATTCCGCTTTCTAACGCTAACTCAAGTGATTTTTTTAGACTGGCAACATCAACCGCAAGTCCGTCTTCAGCGGCTCCTGAGAACGTAATAACACCCTCCTCGTTAATTTCTATTACGACACTTGCTGATGGTTCCTCTACGCTTTCGCGGATTTGGTTTGCAACTACAAATTCCTCGATTTGTGATTCGTTAATTCTGATATCTATTTCTGTCGCAATTGAACTTATCCCTTCAACTATTTCGTCCTCTATATCTAGTGCAATTGGGCTTCCTAACCCTGGTAGGGTTAGGTTCTTTTTTGTTTCAAAAGTTATCCCCTGTGAAAAGTTAGCCGGACTAAAAGTCCAAGAATTTTTCCCTGACCACACCTGCACGTCGTTGGAAAACACACTTTTTGCAACTTCCGTAAACGGACTCAAATCCTCCTCTGTCACGTCTGGCCCCAACTCTGAAATTGGTAAGTATACCGCTCCGTCATCCAAGTTTTCATACTTAGCTTTGATCATCTCCACGAGCCCCTCAAAATCCAAATCTTGCCCCTTTTCCTCTGGGCTAATACTGACCTCTCTTGTTTCCGCATCAAATACAAAATACGCGTCTTTTGGTGCTATTTCGTAGGCCAATATCCCTATTTTTTCACTCAAAATATCCGTATCTACCGCAACTACTGGCAGGACTTCTTTTGGTTTAACTAGGTTGATTAATCCGCTTATAACTCCTTGTGTTTGCCCGATCGTTGGGATCGATGCATGAGTAGTCTCGATGTCGTATGACACTCCCAGTTCGCTCGGCAAAAATTCGTAAGTGCTTTCGTTTACAACTACGATCATTTCTTGCCCTAGAACGTCGCTTAAAATCTGGTCTATTTTGGGCTCAACTGTTGTCCTCTCTTCCAGTCCAATATCCATTCCCACTATGCTCGTGTGTGGGTATATAACTTTTCCATATATCGCAATCAGCACCGTCATCGTAATCAAAATGACAACAACGCCCCCTATTGCTATTGCAAGTACTATGAGTGCGTGTCTTTTGTGTTGTTGTAGCTTTGAGAGGTTCACTTTTTGGTGATAGCTTTTTTAATCAATTTGTACATTCCTACTGCAGTTTCTTTCGTTAACTGCTTTGCGGTGTCTATTTCGTCTTTGTGGGAATTTACAAAGGTTTTTGATTTTTCTGCTATCGCTTTACGCGTTTTCTTACCTTGGTCTGGTGCAACGGCAAGCCCGATAACAGACCCTATTGCCCCGCCAATGATCGCTCCGACTATTAGCTTGTCGACTTTCTTTCCAATGTGTTCTCCCCCCTGATTGTCTTGGATGTCGGTCATGTTAAGTGAGTAGTGAGAAATGAGTAGTGAGTAGCTCACTGTTATTTAGCGTAATCTACAGATTTTGTACGCCGTATAACGTTTACTTTTATCTTCCCTGGGTAAACCAAATCTTCTTCTATTTTCTCGGCAGCTTGTTGTGCTAGCTCTTTGATAGCTTCGTCTTTCATTTCCTCTTCGTTCACAATTATTCTTATCTCTCGACCTGCCGAAATTGCGTAAGCTTTTCTAACTCCTTGGAAAGATTTTGCTGTTTCTTCTAGCTTCAAAATTCTGTCCATGTAGCTTGTTAGTGACTCCTGCCTTGCACCTGGACGACCCGCGGAGATCGCATCAGCTGCTTTAACGATCATAGCTTCCGGTGTTCTTTGTGGCTCTGCATCGTGATGCGCGTATGCTGCGTGAACTATTTCTGGCGAGAAGTTGTATTTCTCCAAAATTTGCTTAGTTAGAACGTCGTGAGATCCTCCTACCTCGTGATCGATCGCTTTACCTATGTCATGGAAGAATGTTGCTACTTTTGCTACCTCCACATCAGCCCCAAGCTCTGACGCTAGCATTGTTGCTGCCGCTGCCATTTCGATTGAATGCTGAAGGACGTTTTGTCCAAAACTTGTTCTGTATTTAAGCCTTCCGACTAGTTTCACTAGCTCTTCTGGTACGTCGATCCTGATCTGCGCCTTTTTGATTGCGTCTCGTCCTGCCTTCAAAATGCTTCTGTCGATGTCTTGCTTTGCTTTATCGACAGCTACTTTGATCTTATTTTTGTCAAAAGATCTCTTCTCTTTTTTCAAGTATTCGATTGCCTTTTTGGCGATGTTTCGATTTACCAAGTTAAGACCTCCAACGTATATCAAGTCTGGTTCTAGATTGAAAATTATTGATATGTCGTTCAGCTGACTCTCAAAATACTCAATGTTTGCTCCGCCTTTACCAATAAGAAGTCCTTTGAATTTGTCGTTCTTGATCTTCACTCCAGTGCTGTTTTTGTCCACTGAGCTTGGAGATCCGATTCTTTGGATGATCCCCTTCAGCATGTTTTGACTGATTGTAATCGAGTCTTCTGTACTGTCTTCTTCGGTTTTTTGTAGTAGTTTGGCCTTTTTTAGCTCAAGCTCTGAGTCAAACTTACTGATAATCTCTTTCTTTGCATCGTCTGAGTCTAGCCCAGCTTTTTGCTTTAGCTTAACAACTATCTCTTCTTCCGCTCCGTCGATTGCTTCTTTTGTCTTGCGGATTTCTACCTTTGCTTGATTGACGGCACTTGAGATTTTCTTGTTTCGTTGTTCTCTCTTTTCCAAAATTCCACTTTTGAATTCGAGTGTCTTTTTGAGCATGTTTAGTTGCTCCTCCATTCGTTTGTTCTCTTCTCGAGCACTTTTTTTGATGTCCTCAATCCGAGATCTTGTACCGTCTAGAATCTTCTTGGCTTGATCGGTTGCCTTATCGATAATTTCTTGTTCTTGACGTTGGATTTTCTCCTTATAATCCTTGGTTACACGAATCGCAGTAATTGCTATTGCTGCCCCTATAACCGCACCTCCTATTGATGTAAGTATGCTTGCGCTGTCCATAATCTATTTTAAATCTATTAATTAAGCGTGGAGAGTGTACTACAATCTCTGGTTAGTGGCTAGTGATTCTATTGGTTAGTGAGTTGGTGATTAGTGGTTAGTGATTAGTGTGGGATTGGCTTCGTCGAAAAATCGCACACCTCGATGGCTTGTTTTAATCTGATGATTCGCGTGCTTTACGCCTCCATCATTACCTCAACATTTCTATGTTTTGTCTGCAGTTTCTCAAGGTGTTTCTTAAGTTGAGCGATAAGCCTGTCGATTGAATCGTCCATAGCTTTTGTAATCGAGTGTGATGACTCTTCCGCCACTATTGTTTGAGACGGTATATCAAGTTTAAGTGTGATTTTGTATGCGCTGTGCTTCTCAAAATGTTCAATTGTTGCCGTCAACATTATCGCGTCACTTGCAAAATGTGTTGCCAGTCTCTCAATCCTTGGGAGCTTCTTATCTAGGTATTTGGTAAAGTCGTATTTATCCTTGTCAGTTACGTGTTTTGCTACTGTTTGGATTTGCATGTTGTAGTGGTTAAATTGTAGGTACTGTCTTTAGGGATATGATATTCTTGTCACGATCTTTTGTAAAGCTATGAGAATTGAATCAAAAATCCGTGAGCGCGCTTCCAAACTTGGTTTTGACCTCTTTGGGGTTGCCGATACTCATGTTGACGAAAAAGAAGTACTGTTTTTTCGTAAGTGGATAGACGACGGCATGGCCGCTGGAATGAGCGGATGGCTGGACCGTGGAACTGAAAAAAGAGCCAACCCCGATGTTATTTTGCCTGGCGTCAAAAGCGTAATTGTTTTAGGCATTAATTATTTCCCTGGAGATCACTCCTCCTCGAATAAAATCGCTCGTTATGCATGGGGAGACGACTATCATGATTGGATAGGGGAGAAGCTTCGCGAATTATGCAATTTCTTGTCCGAAATCGACACATGCGACTCTAAATATTACGTTGATACAGGTGCTGTTTTCGAGAGATATTTTGCTCAAAAGGCTGGTCTTGGATTTATTGGCAAAAACACCTGCTTAATCACTCCAGAATTTGGCTCCTGGGTTTTTATTGGAACAATTTTGACCACGCTAGAATTAGAACCAACGGCTCCTATCAAGAATGTTGGCTGTGGAGACTGCACAAGATGCATTGATGCTTGTCCAACTGGCGCACTCACAGAGAAATGCGTCGATTCTAGAAAATGTATTTCTTATCTCACCATCGAGCGAAAAGGGGGTTTTAGCGAGGAAGAAGAGGCTCTTGTTTCTGGGCAAGAGTTTTGTTTTGGATGTGACCGCTGCCAAGAAGTTTGTCCTCACAACACCAGGGCAAAAAAATGCCAAGTCATTGGCAAAAAAATAGAATCACTGTCTTTGGCAGACCTCCCTGTAAGCAAAAAAAGCCCTTTAAATAGGGCAAAGCTCGCCGGGCTAAAAAGGAATCTTGAGGTTGTCAATCAGGCCTCGTGAGTAGTACCATTCTCGTACATTTAATTTTCTTTTTATGAAGATCGGTATAGATGCACGCATGTACGGAACAGGGTTTACAGGCATAGGCCGATATGTCCATGAACTCATTACAAACCTTGTCGAGACCGATGACAAAAACCAATATGTTCTTTTCATGAACAATCCGGAATATGAAAACTTTAAAGTTCCCAACAGGCGTGTAAAAAAGGTTTTAGTAAATGCTGCTCATTACTCTTTTGCAGAACAAATCAAGTTTTGGTGGCAGCTTCGCAAAGAGAAGCTGGACTTAATGCACTTCACTCATTTCAATGCACCAATTCTTTATAAAAAACCATCTGTCGTCACAATACACGACTTAACCTTGCACTTTTATCCCGGGAAAAAGATGACGTCTTTTCACAGACGCCTTGCATACCAAACCGTTATTAAATCGATAACTCGTCATGCAAAACGTGTGATTGCTGTCTCGGAAAATACCAAGAAAGACCTTGCCGAACTGACCCACGTCAAGGAGGACAACATTCAAGTTGTTTACGAGGGCGTTAATCCCGAATTCAGAGAAATTAAGGATCCGGAAGTTTTGAAAGAAATAAGACAAAAATACGGGATCGTAAAGCCATTCCTGCTTTATACTGGGGTATGGAGAAGCCACAAGAATCTTGTTAATCTTATAAAAGCTTTTTCATATTTGAAACGAGACGAGAGTTTTGACGGCCAGCTTGTTATTACAGGCAAAGAAGACCCTCTTTATTCTGAGGTTAGGTCTACGATCACAGATCTTGGGCTAGAAGGTGATATTGTGTTTACCGGCATGGTTCCTGAAGCTGAGCTGCCGGCTCTTTATAGTGCTGCAAAAGTTTATGTTTTTCCTTCTCTTTATGAAGGGTTTGGACTTCCGCCGCTAGAAGCGATGGCTTGTGGCACTCCTGTTGCTGCATCAAAGGCTTCTTGCATCCCGGAAGTTTGCGGAGAAGAAAACGCTATTTTCTTTGACCCTTATGATCCGCCTGCGATGTCGGATGCAATAGCAAAAATCTGGATCAACGATCAACTTAGCCAAGAGCTTGTCACTAAAGGACGAGAGAGAATCAAAGACTTTAGCTGGAAAACTATGGCAAAAGAAATTTTGAATATTTATGAATCTGTCTCCAAGTCTTAATGCATAATTTCACCCAATTAAAGAATCTACTTCCAAGAGCTATCGCCAGATACGGCGTTTCTCGTGAGGTTCGCGCTGCTTTGATTAGGGACCGAGCCAAAAATACTGTGGCCGAAATATGGGGAGATGACTCTGGAATTCGGCCTGTTTATTTCAATGAGGGGATACTCACTGTAGAGGTTGATCACTCTGCATTAGCCCAAGAAGTTTTCATGAAAAAGGCCAAGTTTATTGAGTTGGTTGAAGCTGGCGCTGGACTGCCTGGCGTTATCAAGGATATACGAACAAGGGTCTCTGGTTGATTTCTCCTTGACTTAAGCCAATTTCTCGATAGACTATGGGAGCGATTTTTCGCTTTAGATAGACATTTTTTAAACTTTAAACCACTAAAAAATTGCTAAGAATCAGATTAGCCCGCACGGGTAAGAAAAACAGTCCATCATTCCGAATCGTAGTTGCAGAGCACTCGAACCCGGTAAAAAGTAACTTTGTAGAAGTTGTAGGTTTTTACAACCCAGTACAAACACCAAAGCTACTAGAATTCAACGAAGAAAGAATTAAATATTGGATCTCTGTTGGTGCTAAACCTTCAGATACAGTTGCTTCTCTTTTGAAAAACGGAGGAATGTCTGGAATGGATGATTACATTGGGCGTCGTGACCTAGCAAGAAAGAAGAAGAATGGAGAAGACGAGGAAGAAGAAGTAGCAGCGGCTCCGGCTCCGGAAGCTGCACCTGCTCCGGCAGCAGAAGAAGCTCCTGCCGAAGAAAAAGTTGAAGAACCTAAAGAAGAACCTGTTGCTGAGGAGAAAGCTGAGGAACAAAAAGAGGAAGAGCCGGCAAAAGAAGAGGCTCCTGCGGAGGAAGCACCTGCTGAAGAGGCTTCAGAGGAGTCAGCAGATAGCAAGGAGCAAGAGGCAGAAGCGGCTGCAGAAAATAAGGCTGACGCTTAGGTTTCCCCTAAAAAACGAAAAAAAGCTGGAATATTCTGTAAAAGGTGTATAATGTTAGTTGGTTATTTGATAATGCTAAAGACATGACAGATCCAACACAGGATTTCGCCGTCGGTCCCGATAGAGATTTTATCGAGTATTTTGTTAAGCAAGTTGTAACCAATCCCGATCAGGTTGTTGTCGAACGTACTGTTGATGAAATGGGTGTACTTATCACTCTCAGGGTTGCAAAAGAGGATATGGGTAAGGTAATAGGAAAGAGTGGGCAAACTGCCAAGGCTCTACGCATACTGTTGCGTGTTATAGGGTCGAAGCACAATGCTCGAGTAAATCTGAAGATCATCGAGCCAGATGGCTCTGAATTCAGTTTGTCTAGCGACGACGTACTTTAAACTCGGCCATTTTTTATAGAGGTGCAAGGTCTTATTTGTTGCCTCATTTCCTTATTGAGACTACAATTTAGTTGTCATTGTTAATAACCTCTTATTTTATGTCAAATACTTCCATTCTAGACGCGGCTCAGGATTACGATGTTGTTGAGATTATCAATCGCGGAATTGCTTATGCGATTATTATCGCAGGTTTTTTGAGCGTGGTGTTCATATTTTTCGGAGGTATTTCTTTCATTTTGTCTGGAGGGCAAGAGGATAAAATCAAGCAAGCTGTTAGCACGATTCGTTATGCGATCATCGGACTAATTGTCACCCTTCTTTCTGTTGTGATTGTTGGAACTGTAGGGCGTGCGATGGGACTAGACATCGTTAAGTACATTAACTTCGGCGACATTATCGACACTATCACTGGCATCACTGAAAATTCGGATAGGCTGGATAGTCTTGATTAGAGATTAGATTACAGACAACAGATTACAGATTATAGAATGTAGAGGATGGTGTTTTGCCTGTGGCAAAACGAGTTTTTCGCTAAACACAAAAACTTCAACATCCTAATTGTGCCCTTCGGGCAGGATATTGATTAGTGGTTAGTGGACGGTGGACAGTGTTTTTCGAATTGTGGTTTTAGCTTTGCGCCTTGCGCCTAAAATGCTATCTTTTCGACATGAAAAAGCTTGTTCTCATTGATGGTAACGCCTTAATTCACCGTGGCTTTCACGCGATCCCTCCGCTTTATACGCAAACGGGGGAGATGACAAACGCTGTTTATGGATTTACGACTGTTCTTTTGGGTGTTTTGCAAGCTGAGATGCCGGACTATATTGCGGTTACTTTTGATAAAAAAGGGCCCACTCATCGCCATGAAAAATACGAGGACTACAAAGGCACTCGTGTTAAGGCTCCTGATGAACTTTATGCGCAAATTCCACGAATAAAACAAATAGTAGAGACATTCAATATACCTATTTTTGAAAAATCCGGATTCGAAGCTGACGATCTTCTTGCGACTATCGCAACAAAAATGGATGGATCAGAAATCTCCGTCGTAGTCGTGTCTGGCGATAAAGACACTTGGCAACTTATCAATAACAACGTGACCGTGGCTTCGCCTCACAAGGGATACCGCGAGGTGAAATACTACACTCCGGATGCAGTGGTTGATAGGCTTGGGATCACTCCGTCGCAGGTTGTCGACTACAAAGGGCTTTGCGGAGATAGTAGCGATAATATTCCTGGCGTGCCTGGGGTAGGGCCTAAGACTGCTGCGAGGCTTCTTTCTCAATACGGGACTCTTGAGTCTATTTATGCTCATATTGACGAGATTACCGGATCCGTTCATGACAAGCTTGAGTTTTATCGAGAGGATGCGTTCTTTAGTCGCGATCTGGCGCAACTTGTACACGACGTTGAGATAGATTTTGACCTGGAGAAATGTGTTACTCATGATGTTGAAAAAGAAAAGATCGTTGAGCTTTTTCAGGAACTTGAGTTTCATAGCCTTGTCCGACGATTCAATATGCTAAATGGGGGATGGGAGCATGAAAAGAGAGAGGAGGAGTTTAAGAAAAGTCAGATGAGTCTTTTTTAGTCAGTAGTCAGTAGGAATTAGTCAGTAGAGTTGGTGTTTTTTGGTTGCGGATTGAGCATGATTGTTGTGATGTTGTACTTGCCACAAAGCAAACCCCTCGTTTCGGCTTCTACAAGCCATTTCTAGTGGTTTTGTGCAGTTTTACACTTTTTATGCACATTGTTTGTTTTTGGCTTTTGGCATAAGCAGGCATCCCTCACCAGAAAATCACTGTTTTTGGCTTGTGGCCGCCGCTTGCGAGTCGCGCTGTTCAAAATTTTTATACTTCAAAATGTGCGTATAAATTATTTGTTCGGGCTTGTGGCCGTTTTTGCATTACTTTTACCACGTTTTTTGGCTTTTGCTAGCCCTTTTTCGCGCGATTGGTTTTTGGCTATTTTTGGCGGTTTTTCAGATGAGAGAGCTGAGTAAAAAATTGGTGCGTTTGGCTTTTTCAAGCGGTAAATCGAGTCAAAACCTTATACAAACCCTTGAAGTCTATACCTTTTTTAGATTATATTCCCCTTAGACTTTTTCCGTCTAACGAATTTAAAATCAAAAAAATATGTCAAAAAGCCGTTTAATTGCTGGCCTCGATATTGGTAGCTCCAAAATCCGAGTCGTCGTATGCACTCTTGAAGAGAAGGGGGCGATCCCAAATGTTATAGGAGTAGGAATTGCTCCATCTTATGGACTTAGAAAAGGGGGAGTAATAGATGTTGAAGAAACTATTAATAGTATTTCGTCGGCACTTGAAGACGCAGAACGAATGGCCGGAGAGCCAATTCATAGAGTTTTCCTTGGGCTGGGCGGTACTCATCTTGCATCCTTGGATAGCAAGGGAGTTATTGCTGTGTCTCATTCTGGAAACGAGATTTCTGAGGACGACGTTGACCGTGTTCTAGAAGCTGCCCAAGCGGTTTCTATCCCTAGTAACAGGAGAATTTTACGCGTTATACCAAAAGCTTTTACTGTTGATGAGCAAAAAGGAATTAAGTACCCGGTAGGAATGACTGGTATCAGGCTAGAAGTTGAAGCGCACCTTATCACAGGACTTGCTCCTGCAGTTAAAAACATTGAGAAATGCGTGCACCAATCAGGTGTTGATATCGACGATATTATCCCTGCTGGTCTTGCTGCATCTGAATCTGTTTTATCAAAACGCCAAAAAGAACTTGGTGTTGTAGTGATTGACGTTGGATGTGGAGGAACTTCTATCTCTGTTTTTGAAGAGGGGACAACTTTGCAAACTGCTGTCCTTCCTGTTGGAGGAGAAAACGTCACTAACGATATAGCTATTGGTCTTCGAACTTCTATCGATACAGCTGAGAAAATCAAAATCGAATACGGTTCTTGTGTTCCTGAAGACGTTAGCGACCGAGAAACTATCGACCTTTCGCTTTTGAGCAAAATTGACACACAAACCGTTTCTAAAAAACAGCTTGCCGAGATTATACAAGCGAGATACCACGAGATCTTTATCATGGTTAAAGACGAACTAGCTAAAATTAACCGAGACGGAATGCTTCCTGCTGGTGCCATTTTGACAGGTGCTGCGGTTAAGATTCCTGGAGCTGTTGATTTGGCTCGTGAAACACTGAACCTTCCTGTTCAAATTGGATTCCCTCAAAATTTCGAAGGAGTTGTCGACAAAATCGACGATCCAGCATACGCAACATCTATTGGTCTTGCTATCTGGGGAGCTAGATTCGAAGGACACAGCGGATACGGAATCGATTTTAAAGGATTCAAGCTTGATAAGGCTGTTGGTAGCGTGAAGAGTTGGGTGAAAGGG
>CAZRWH010000009.1:22054-41442 GCA_964603905.1 uncultured Candidatus Peribacteria bacterium
TAAAGGATTCAAGCTTGATAAGGCTGTTGGTAGCGTGAAGAGTTGGGTGAAAGGGTTGTTGCCGTAGATAGATTATAGATGACAGATAACAGATCATAGACAATTGAGCGCATGGAACGACGAGAAGAGTGTAGAGTGAAAAATTTTAACAACTAAACAATTCAAAATAAGTAAAAGTTAACCGCGAGGAGGATTCCGGCCAAGAATACCGAGTCTCGCAACCGACTACTTAAAATATACCCCCTATTTGTCTCCTAAAACATTCATTATGACACAAGACAATACACAAACTGGCAATCCGGATGACGCGTTGAAAAACTTGTTTTCTGGGGGAGCTAGCAGGAAAAGAAATCTAGAGGTAACTCCGGAAATCACTCCTGTTGCTTCAATCAAAGTTATCGGAGTTGGGGGAGGAGGTGGAAACGCTGCTAACCGAATGATCAAATCCAACGTTCGTGGAATTGAATTCATCACGGTTAACACAGACGCCCAAGCCCTTTATCATTCTGAAGCTGCTACCAAAATCAACATTGGTAAAGCAACAACTAGAGGTCTTGGAGCCGGCAGTCACCCTGAGGTGGGGAAACAGGCTGCTGAAGAGAGCTCAGAGGAAATCAAACAAGCTCTCGATGGTGCCGACATGGTTTTTGTAACATGCGGACTTGGAGGTGGTACCGGAACAGGTGCTTCTCCTGTTATTGCTGAAATTGCAAAGGATCTTGGGATCCTAACAGTTGCAGTTGTAACAAAACCTTTTACGTTTGAAGGTCACAGACGTAAAACTCAAGCCGAAGAAGGTCTTGAGAACCTAAAGAATAAGGTCGATACAATGATCGTTATTCCTAACGACAAGATCTTGTCTCTTATCGACAAAAAGACTCCTCTAACTGAGGCTTTCACTGTCGTTGATGACGTTCTACGTCAAGGTGTCCAAGGTATCGCTGATCTTATTACTGTTCACGGTATGATCAACGTTGACTTCGCCGATGTTAAAGCGATCATGGAAAATGCCGGATCTGCCCTTATGGGTATTGGTTACGGCACTGGTGAAAACCGTGCTTCAGAAGCTGCTCGTGCTGCTGTTGATAGCCCTCTTCTTGAGATGGATATCGCTGGTGCGAAAGGTATTCTGTTCAACATCACTGGTGGTAACGACCTTTCTATGTTCGAGGTTGATGAAGCTGCTCGTATTATCACAGAAGCTGCTGATCCTGAAGCAAACATTATCTTCGGTTCAGTTATCAACGATTCTTACACGGGTGAAATCAAGGTTACTGTTGTTGCAACAGGTTTCGATGAGCATCGAAAAACAGTTTCAACTCTAAACAGAACTGCAATGCCTGAGGCTAAGTCAGCTGTAAAAGACGCGGAAAGCGAATATGATATTCCTGCGTTTATTAGACAGAAGATGGGAAATTAGATTTTGTTTTGATCTCGTTCGTGGCATCGCTCAGATTAGTCAGCAGTCAGCAAAGAGCAGATTGCAGAAATAGGAAATTATATAAGGCACGTCCTCGGAAACGGGGGCGTGCTTTAGGTAGTTGGTAGCAGTAGTGGTAGTTGTAGCTTTGGTGTTTTGCTTCGCAAAATATAGTTTTTGATAAGCAGGCTTGCGATGCGCGTGATTTTCCAATGCAAACCTGATAGTATACGCGTACAAACAATTACCCTTATGCCTAAATTTACACAAATTTCGTTAAAAGAGCTCGATGATTTCTCCAAGAATCATCCTGATGGCAATATCCATCAGACTTCGATGTGGGCGAATTTTCAAAGCAATGTGCCTGGGCGCGGGAAGTGCATAGCTTGCGGCATCAAAGATGGCGATGAATTGCGTTCTGCGGGGCTTTTTGTTAGGCAGCAACTTCCTTTCGGGCTCTGCTGGTATTTCGCCCCTAGGGGGCCTCTTTTGGGGCACGACGGCGATCTGGATATGATAGTGGATGGCATTCGTAGCCTTGAGCCTAAATGTGTATTTGTTAGATGGGAGTCGGCAATCAGCAGTCAGCAATCAGCAGGGATGGAAACTTGGGGGAGGAAAGCTCATTCTCATTACTTCCCTGAGCATACTATTTTTGTTGATTTAACAGAATCGGAGGAGGAAATTTTAAAACAAATGAAACAAAAGGGGCGCTACAATATCAAGGTGGCGCGAAAGCATGGCATTGAGGTCGTGAAATCGAAGGACGTTGGTGAATTTTTTAATGTATTCGAGGAGACAACTGCTCGTGACGGGTTCTCGGGACATAACCTGCAGTATTACGAAAATATGCTCAATTCGCTAGGCAACAACGCCCAGCTTTATTTGGCGAAATATGAAGGCTCTACGATTGCTGGAATTATTGTGACTTTTTACAAAGATGTTGCGATTTATTACTTCGGGGCTTCGTCGAATGATCATCGGAACTTGATGGCGCCTTACGTACTTCAATGGGAAGCGATGCGTGATGCGAAAAGTCGCGAATGCTCGGTGTACGATTTGTTTGGGGTGGCACCTTTGGTAGTTGGTAGTAGTGGTGGTAGTTGTAGTAATGGTGTTTCGCGATGCGAAACGAAAGCTGTAGTCGATCCGAAGCATCCATGGGCGGGCATTACAAGATTCAAATCTCAGTTTGGCGGCAGGCGAGTTGACTATGCCGAGGCACGGGAAAAAGTGCTGAAGCCTTTTTGGTACTGGCTGATTCGTCTGAGAAAATGGATGCCTTAGCCTCGCGATGCTCGGTTATCTTTGTGGTATAGATGCCTTCCACCTTTTGTTCCGGTATACCTTCCGCGATACGGATAGGTGTATGTTTGCCAAGAATAATGACCTCCTCGACTCGAAGGCTTGGTTGCCGAAGCTGGTTTCGGCCTTGCGTTTGGGGTGGTTGCGTTTTTTCGTACTTCTTCGGTTTTTGAAAGTCCAATTTTGTCTATTTCGTCCTGGATTAATCGATAGGCCTCTTCTATCGTTTTGTCGCCAAGGTTTACGTGCAATCTGTCTTCGTAATATTGCATTTCTCGAGCAAGTGCGTATGTTCGCTCGATCTGTTTTTTGGTTACGGTTCCGCGAACATCGAAATGCTCTTTGTAGTACTGTTTTGCCTCTTTGTAATCTGTTATTTCTGCGAACTGTTTTAGTTCAAAATAATCTTCTCTTCCTAGTTGTTCCCATTCTCGACCATGGTCTTGTATATCACGGACCGACTCCTTGAGGCCTCGTGAATTGTGATACAAAACTCCTTCGTCTTCCTCTGTTAACTGAGGCTTTATTGTTGTGTAAGTTGCGCCTTGTCTTGATCGCTCGATCTCTTGTCTTAGCTCTCGTGCTGCGACCGCCGAAACTGTTGTTGCTCTCACAGCCTCTCGTGCTCTTGTGCTTTGTCTCGTGGTTCTTTCTTTTGCTTGCGTTTTTGCGGCCACGACCTCTGGCGCGCCTCTTTGCGCAATGTCTTCAAGGATCATTTTTACCAGCCCTTCTCCCTGTAAATATAGTCGCTCATTGTTTGCCCTCGCCGTGATTTCTGATCCCGTAACTACGTTTCCATCTGAGTCGTAAGCTTTTATTTTTCCTTCTTTAAAAAGTCGTTTTGCGCTTTCTCCACACATGTCGTGATAGGGGAGGTCTCCAGATATAGAATCTGCCAAAACGAAACAGTACTTTACGTGCTTAGTTAAAACTTGGTCTATGTTCTGTACGTTGCCTGAATCGAGTCGTCCGCTTGCTTTTGTGTAAGGATTATCAAAACCCCATGATTCTTCAGGTGTGCTAATTACATCTGAGTGTTTTTGCTTTACTTCCGGGTTTTGTTTTAGGTAGTCGCTCAAGGTAGTTGTAGTGAGTAGTGGTAGTTGTAGCATGGTGCTCTTCACCCGCAAGCGAGTATAAACGAGCAGGTTATTGATGGCTCTGGGATCGCTATCGCTTCCCTGAGCTGATCATTAAATTATACCAGATTTTGATCTGTTATTCAAGGTGGCTCTATCTAGTTTCGGCTAAGCGATCCTTCTCGCCAATCTGTTCAAGGTTGCCGGAGGAAAATCACAGCAGTCCTCCATGAGTTCTGCGATTGCAGTCCTAGCTCTGTCGGATTGTTGTCTTATAGCTTGGAGGCCTCCTTTGCTTTTTAAAATTTGCTCCCCCCTTTGTCTGTCCATAGCCTCTCTCCAGTCCCGATTACGTCTTTCTGTTAGAACTTTTATGGCTCTGTTTACTTTGTCTTCGATGTCAGTTTTCTTTTCTCTCAGGATGATCTTTGCCTCGGACCTTATTTCTGCTTCTGTTGGTTCGTCTTGAAATGCTATGAGTTGATCGATTTGGTTTTGAGCTTTTTCTTTAAAAGTTCTTTGCCTTCCAATCTCTACTTGCATTTGGAAAATTCTGGAGAAGATTCTGACTCTAATGTCTTCGCTGATCGTCATTCCTAACATGTCGGATGCCATCCGCATTGCTTCATTGACATCGGCACCTTCTTCTATAAGTCCACATACCTGCCAAAACAAAGCCTCGTTTTCTGCTTTTGAGAAACTAAGATCGCGATATTGTTTTCGACTTCGCTGTATTAAAACATCGTGTTTTCTTTTGTGCCCTCTCCTTCTTTGTCGCCTTATATGGTTTAGATCCCATTTTGCCAGTTCGCATGCGCCTTCCTTGAACTCTTCACTGTGATAAAAATCTTCCGGTATTTCGATCTCGAATTTCCCGTCTTTGATTTGAAAAGTACATCCTTGAAATAAATCCTCCAGGGCTCTTCTATCTTTTTTCCTAAGGCTAATCTGTAGTAAATCTGGCAACCCTAAGCCTATTTCGTTTTGTGGCGCATCTAAAGATCTCATATTTATTGTTAATATCGAGGAGGTGATTATACCGATCTTTCTTGTGAGATCAAATTTTTAAAGACTATCCGCTTCCTTGATCTTGCCTTCGTGAATATTGGTTGCTTTGTCGGTGAACAATACTCCTTCAAGGTGGTCAATCTCGTGCTGAATCACTCTTGCGTTCAAACCCTGCAATCGCAACGACTGTGTTTCCCCTCTAAGGTCTTGGAATTTTACGTGAATTTGCTGGTTTCTTTCTACGTCGCCCCATTGCTTTGGAAGGCTGAGACACCCTTCTTCCGCTTTCTCGATTTCGTCTGACCACGATGTTATTTCCGGATTGATCATCTGGATTATCAGCTCGTTATCGGTGCCTGCATTCAGTTTGGCGATAAGCATTCTGATATTTACCCCTATTTGTGGTGCAGCGAGACCGATACCGTTTTCACGGATCATCAGTTTTTCCATGTCTTTTGCCAGTTTTCGGTGCTCTTTTGTCACCTTGTGAACTGGTTTACTTGTTTCTCGCAGGACTTGATTGTCTGCTCCGGTTTGGAGTTTTAGCATAGGTAGTTTAGGTAGTTGTAGTGAGTAGTGGTAGTTGTAGTCTTGGAGTTTTGCTTTAGCAAAACGGAATTTATATTTTGCGCCCTGTAGGCGCTGGGACCAAGAACCGCTTACGCTTTCTTGGTCTGTCTGAGGGATGCTTCTATCATGTCTTCCAGATCTCCGTCAAGGACTTTGTCGACCTGGCTCGTTTCGTAGTCTGTTCTGTGGTCTTTTACCATTTGGTATGGGTGTAAAACGTATGATCTGATTTGGTTCCCCCAAGAGTGTTGTGCGTGTTCGCCTTTGATATGTTCGATTGTTTCTAATTGGTGTTTTTCTTGGAGTGCGACGAGCTTTGATTTTAGTGATTTTAAAGCTTGTGTTTTGTTTTGGAGCTGGGATCGCTCGTTCTGGCATTGGACGGTAAGGCCACTTGGAATGTGTGTTATCCGGACCGCTGAATCTGTTGTGTTTACAGATTGTCCGCCGTGCCCGCTAGCTCGGAATGTTTCGATTTTCAGGTCGGACTCTTTGATTTCCACTTCATGTTCTTCGATTTCAGGCGTCACCTCGACAAGAGCAAAAGATGTTTCTCGGGTTCCTCCTGAGTTGAACGGACTTATTCTTACAAGTCTGTGAACACCGTGTTCTTCTTTTAGGAATCCATATGCGAACAGTCCTTGTACTTTGATTTCGACGCTTTTTATTCCTGCATCATCTCCTTGTGATTTCTCCAGAATTTCCGTCTTCCATTCTTTTTTCTCGGCGTATCGTAGGTACATCCTCATCAACATTTCGGCCCAGTCTTGAGCATCTGTCCCTCCTGTTCCGGCGTGTATTGAGATTACCGCTTTTGAGCGGTCATATTTTTTGTTGAGGTAAAGCTGAATCGACAGTTTGTCGAGTTTCTTTTGGGCCTCTTCGGCATCTTTTTTGAGCTCTTCAAAACTTTTTGGGTCGAGCGCCGGATCTAGTATTGTTGTTAAGTCGTCGTAATCTTGGATTTCTTTTTCAAATTCGTTCCATGACTCGAGGGTTTTCCTTATATGGCCTGCTTCTTCAGACACTTTTCGAGCTTTTTCTTGGTTGTCCCAAAACCCTTCTGTGCTCATTTCTTCTTCGCACTGTTTCAGTCTTTTTTCTAATTCTGGAAATTTCAAAAACTCTTTTGCGGCCTTTATTTCTTTAAGGATGTGGTCGAGTTGTTGTTTGGTTTCGTGCATGTTTAGTTGGCAGTTAGCAAACGGCAGATAGCAGTGATGGAAATTTTTTAGTATTTTTAAATACGCGAAAGACATTCTAAAGCATCGAGCTTGGATTCGGTAGGGGAGATTGCGAAGATGATTATCCTAGAATTGCGTCGAGGAGCTCTTTGGCAGCGGCACGAACTTTGGATATCCAGTCTTTTGGCTTTTTTGGAGTTTCGACCTGGGGCACCTCTCGGCGAGGCCTTTTTGCTGGATATGCTCGTCTCCATTGATCAATAGGTATTCTTCTTCCTCCTCTTACAACCACCTCTAATCCGTCTGGGCCGTCTATCATTCCTTGATAGTCTTCTTTTGGCGGAATATCAAGAAATCGAGCGTCTGGTTCTTGGCTTCCATCAGCACGAACTATGGTCATCATGTCTTTTCCGTAAGTGTGTCTTCCTACTATGTCGCGCGGTTTAGGCTTCCCTTTAGAGCCGTATGCGGGGATCGAGAAAAACCCATCTTCTGGACGGCTACCTGCAACTGGCCTAACCACTCTTCTATATGGCGCTGGCTCAACACTAAAGCCTCTTACCGATGGGTGGCTATCTTCATCCGTAGTTTCTGTAACTACACACCCGTCTACTGTCCAACAAATGTCAGGGTCTAGAGATTCTGTCGCTGGAACTAGGTACTCTTGCTTCTTTGGCATGTTTTTTTGTTAATTGCAGGGGTGAATCTTAACATATTCTTTCCTCAACGACGAATCAAATGTATAGTTCTGCCGTTGCAAATAACCCTCTTTTAATGTCTGTTGCTAGAAAAGTTTTAGGAAACACTGTTGTACAGGTTGCAGGTCGTCTTTTTATGGCCCTTCTATCTGTCGTGATTGTGAAGTTGATCACCAATTATTTGGGAGTTGAGGGGTATGGAAATTACGCTGCTATCTACGAGTTCTTGGCGTTTTTTGGAATAGCAACAGATCTTGGTTTGTTTACGATTGGTGTTCGTGAAATGGCCAAGGCTGACGATCAAAAGGGGAGAGAGAAGATTTTGGCGAATATTATTACGCTTCGAATTATTTTGTGTTTGACCGTTTTGGCTGTTGCGATCGGCGTTGCATGGGTTATTCCTCAATACCGCGGGATTCATCTTGGGATCGTGATTGCGTCGGCCGCTGTTTTTCTTGGCATTCTTCAAAGCTCACTTGCGAGTTTGCTCCAATATAACCTCAAGATGCAGTATGCTGCGTTGGCCCAGGTTATGGGCAAAGCGGCTGCGCTTGGATATATGATTTATGTTGTTTTGTATGGGTTTACAAATGATCCCGGAGCAGGGTTTTATCACCTTATTCTTGCTGGTGTTATTGGTAATTCTGTCCTTGTTTTTGTTACTTTTTTGGCGGCGAGGAGATATGGAAAAATACGCCTGGGGAAAGACTGGAAATATATTCGTCATGTTTTCGTGACCTGTTTGCCTTATGGTCTTGCCTTGGTTTTGAATATGATTTATTTCCGGATTGGATCGATCATGCTACTGCTTATGCAAGGGCCGATTGAGGTTGGACTTTATAGTGTTCCGATGCGCATTTTGGAAATTCTTTCGCTGGTGCCTGTGTTCTTTATGAATAGCGTTCTGCCTGTTTTGACGAGGCACATCAAAGAGGCGACGGGCCGAGTTACCGAGATATTGAAATACAGCTTTGACTTCTTGTTTATGGCGGCTGTGCCGATGGTTATTGGTGCATATGTTTTGGCTTATCCGATTATCTTTTTGATCTCTAGTGAGGAGTTTTTGAGCCGTGTTTCTGAAGGGTTTTATGGTTCGGATTTGGTTTTGAAAATCTTGATGTTTGCGATGGCTATTGCGTTTATCAATAGCCTGTTTATTTATTCGATTATTGCTACGAGTCACCAAAACAAACTGCTTTGGATCAATGGAAGTTGTGCTGTTTTGAATATCGGACTGAACCTATTCTTGATACCTGAATTTGGTGCAAGAGGGGCGGCTATTACTACTATTTTTACTGAGGTTTTGTTGTTTGCACTGGCATTTACCGTTGCTCGAAAATACCTAAATTTTGCTTTTGAATTTGGTACTATTTGGAAAGTGCTTCTTGCGGGAAGCCTTATGGGTCTCTCTGTCTACTTCCTTCGAGACTACACATTCCAATACATGCAAAACATGAATGTTGTTGTGCTTGTGCCAATAGGTGCTGCTGTGTATGGAGGTGTTCTACTTTTGACAAAAGGTGTGAGCAAGGATTTGTTAGCCCTGGTCAAGCGCTAGTTTTCTGAACCTTTCACCTCTCTTTTTGTAGTTCTCAAAAAGACCGAAGCTTGCGCATGCCGGCGACATAACGACGATGTCTCCGGGTTTAGCGTTGAGGGAGTTGAATGCGGCCTCTAGTGTTTCTGTAATTTGGTGATTCTTGTATCCAGCTTCATCTAGTGATTTTGCCATGCGTTCTGCCGTGTCGCCAATTAGCAGGATCTTTTTTACCGAGTTTGCTTCGGCGGCCTCGGCCCACTCTGTGAAATCTGCGTGTTTTTCTGAGCCTCCTGCAATTAGGATTACAGGTTTCCCGAATGCTTTCATTGCGGCAATTGAAGTGAGGGGAGTTGTTGAAAACGAGTCGTTTATGTATTTGATTCCATTTGTTTCGGCTACCAATTCAAGCCTGTGTGGAAGTCCGCGGAAAGTTTTTATTGTTTCGGTTATCGACTCTTTGTCCGCCCCAAGAAGCGTTGCTGCTAGAGATGCTGGCAGCACGTTTTCTAAGTTGTGTTTCCCTAGTAGTGCAACTTCTCTGGAGTCCATTAATTCGGTTTTGAGTAGCCCTTTGTCGAGCACCAGCTTGCTACCGTCCAAATACGCGCCACGGCTTACTTTTTCTCGAGTAGAAATGTGATACTTTTTGCTTTCTCCTAGTTTTAAAAATGGTTGATTGCCTTCGTAGTCAATGTTGATGATTGCTTTTTGGTCTTGGGCTTGGAACGCAATTAGAGGGTGTTTTGATCTTCTATACGATTCTAGGCTTGGGTGATAGTCGAGGTGATCTTCTGTCACACCAAGGATTATTCCGATTTCTGGCCCTTTTTCTAAATCCTCTATTTGTCCGTGTCCTAGCTCCAGAACCACTATTGAGTCGCTTGTTGTTTTGTCCAAAAATTCGATTGGAGAATTGCCAATATTTCCACCTAGATATGCGTTTTTATTTGCTCGTTTTAACATTTCATAGAGTAGGGAAGAGGTTGTACCTTTTCCTTTTGTTCCTGTGATTCCGACTATTTTTCCGGGGCATTTTTCGAAGAAAAACTTTGTGACGCTTGTCACTTTTGATCCGTTTTTAGCGGCACTTTGGATCTCCTTGGTTTTGACCGGGATTCCAGGTGACCTGAATATAACCTCGAACTGGGATAAGTCGTCCAAATACCCAGCTCCAACCTGTTGTTTTAGGTCTTGAGGAATTTTTGCTTCTTCGTTTTGGTCGCACACTGTTATGTCTGTAAACTCTTCTTTTCGAAGGTACTGCGCTATCGATTTTCCTTCGATTCCGAATCCCAGAATTGCAATGCGGGTGTCTTTGTCCATGTTCTTCAGGTTTCTTTAATCTGTTGGCCGTGGTATAATATACTTGAAGTTTTAAAGATATTTAATCCAATTTATGAAAAAAGCTACAATCCGGGAAGGGAGACAGTCTAAAGAGAAAGTGGATAAACTTGACGAATGGATCGCACAAATCACTCACGATGACTCTATTAAGAAGCCTTCTTTTTCCAAAAAGAAAAAAACTAAAAAGGCGGTAAAGCCGGTCGAAAAAACCGGTCGTAAGTCTAAAAAACAAAAGACTAAAAAGGTTAAAAAAGGTAAGAAGCTCCGTGTAATTCCTATTGGGGGTCTTGAAGAGGTTGGTAAAAATGCGATGGTCTTTGAGTACGATGACGACATTGTTGTTGTTGATATGGGGTTTGAATTCCCAGACGAAGACATGTTGGGAATTGATTATATTGTTCCTGACGTGACTTATCTTCAGGAAAGACAAAGGAATATTCGAGGTCTTATTATTACTCACGGCCACATGGATCACATTGGTGGTCTTAGGTATATTCTTCCAAAGATAGGTTTTCCTCCTGTTTATGGAACCAAGTTAACCCTTGGACTTGTAAAGAAATATTTGGACGAGCAGGGGATTTTGAAAGAGTGCGACCTGAGAGAGATTAGCAGTGATGACTGTTTGAAACTGGGGCGTTTCCAGGCAAAATTTTTCCGTGTTAATCATAGTATTCCTGACGGGGTTGGTGTTTATCTAAAATCTCCGGTTGGATCTGTTGTTCATACGGGTGATTTTAAATTTGATCCAACTCCAGCTGATGATATTCCTGCAGAAGTTAACAAAATGAGAGCGCTTGGTAAAAAGAAAGGATTTGAAAGAGTTGATGTTCTTTTTTCTGATAGTACAAACGCGCTTAAGCCTGGAAGGACTGTTTCTGAGAAGGTTATTGGTGAATCTTTGGACAAAGTTATTGGAGAAACCGAAGGTCGTATTATTATCGCGTCTTTTTCTTCTTTGATTGGACGAATTCAGCAGGTTTTGAATTCTGCTAAAAAGCATGGCCGCAAAGTTATTATTAGTGGAAGAAGTATGGAGGACAATGTCGCTATCGCTAGGAATCTTGGATATTTGAAGGTTCCAAAAGGTGTGATAGTTCCAATGAAGGAGGGTAAAAAAATGAAACCAAACAAAGTTTTAATTATTACTACAGGGTCGCAAGGAGAAGCTATGTCAGCTTTGACTAGAATGTCTCTTAATGATCATAAACATATTAAGATTGCAAAAGGTGACACCGTTATCATTTCTGCTCATCCTATTATTGGAAACGAAAAGGCGGTTGCGAATGTTATCAATAATTTGTGTAAACTTGGTGCGAATATAGTTAGTAATAATATTATGGACGTCCACACTTCTGGGCACGGTAGACAGGAAGACTTGGAACAGATGATTAGACTTGTAAGACCTAAGAACCTTGCTCCTATACACGGCAATTTATACATGCGTACTGCACATGCAAAGATCGGTAAAAAATGTGGCCTACTTGATGAAAATTTATTCCTTTTTGGTGAAAACGGGGTTGTTATGGAGATCGACCGCAGTGGTGTGAAAATGACAAACGAAACTGTTCCATCTAACTATATTGTTGTTGATGGGTTTGGTATGGGTGATGTTGGTTCACAAGTTTTGCACGATAGGCAAGCTATGGCTCAAAACGGAGTTGTGGTTGTTGTTTTTAGAGTAAAAAAGAAAACCAAAAAACTTGCAGCAGAGCCTTTGGTTATAACTCGAGGTTTCCTTTATATGGATGAAAGTGAAGAGTTTATCGAGAAACTAAAGAAAGAAGCGGGCACAGCGTATGAACAACTTTTGCACAAAGACAAGAAGGCAAATGCGTACCATGTGTGTAATTATGTGGGTGGTGTTTTGAACAGGGCAGCTAGGAAAATGCTGGCACGAAACCCGCTTATCGTACCGTGGGTCACATATGATTAACATGTTTTGCATAAGTTTTGCACATAGTTGAGTGGGTTTTGCAGGATTAAAAAATTGAACAGGTTGTTTTTGGCTTAAAAATGCTGTTTTAGAGGGCTAGAGTTTTGCACATGTTTTGCTTGTTTTGACAGTTTTTTTGTTTTTTTATAGTTAGTTTTTTTTTGTAAAAAAGTATATTTCACAATGTTTTTTGTTTTTTGGGTAGGGTCCTCTATTAAAACTAATTAAATAAATTTTTAAAAAATAAAATAGCTAATAAGAATGAAAATGTGGAAATGTAGAAAACTATGTGTTTGATTGTTTGGCAATTTGATTTATGTAAATAGAGTTTGATGTAGGGAATAGAGGACGTATAATTGATTAGCTATATATGATTTTTAATACCTTAAATATTTGAATATGAAATTTAAATGTTCACAAAAGGCTCTCGCCAGTGCGCTTAATATTGTTAATAAGGCGGTGAGTCCAAATAACACACTTCCGGTTCTGAATAATATCCTGGTTACTGTTGAAGGGAAGAAGGTTACTTTTTCTGCAACAAATCTAGAGATAGCAATTAGAACTGTTATCGATGCAGACGTTGTAAACGAAGGAAGCATGACTGTTCCTGCAAAGATATTTACTAGTTATATCGGTCTTTTGAAAGATGGAGATGTGGAGTTGAAACTAGAAGACGGAATGAGCCTGGCGATCAAAGCTAGTCATTCTGAAACAAAAGTTAAAGGTATTTCTTCCGAAGAGTTTCCTTTGATTCCAAAAGTTGAAGATGCAACAACATATGAGATTCCTGTTGCGAACTTCAAAGATGCCGTTAATCAAGTTGCTTTTGCTGCATCAAGCAATGCGGTTAGGCCTGTTCTTACCGGTGTTTTGTTTAGATTCAAAAAAGATGAACTTCGAATGGTTGCGACTGACAGTTATAGGCTTTCTGAGAAAGTTTTGAAACTTGGAGCAACTGTAAAAGAAGAAAGTGACTGTATTGTTCCTGCAAGAACGGTTACCGAACTTGGTAAGATTCTTTCTTCTGCTAAAGGAAATGTTGAAGTTAACGTTTCTAATAATCAGGTTCTTTTTAAGATCGGAGACACAACACTTACATCAAGACTTATCGAAGGTCATTTCCCTGATTACGAGAAGATTTTACCAAAAGAGTACAAGACCAAAACAGAGATCGATGCCAATGAATTAGGCTTGGCTGTTAAAAAAGTTAGTCTTTTTGTTCAAGAAACTAACAACAATATTAAGCTTTCTTTCACAAACGACGGAAAACTTGTTGTTTCGACTGATGAGACACAAGTAGGTGAGGGTAGAGCCGATGTTGATGTTAAAATTGAAGGAGACAACAATAAAGTCGCATTAAACGCACAATACATACTAGACGTCCTATCAAACATTCATGATGATAAGGTTGCTGTTGAAATGGTTGATAAAGTCAATCCAGTAGCAATAAAACCCTTGAAAAAAGACGACTATGTGCATATAATCATGCCACTTAAGCTCTAGTTGGCCCTTTTTATGGTTAACTCAGCACGTTTTTTAAAACTAATTTGTGAAAAGTAATCTAGTGAAGCTCTTTCCTGGCCTTTGTCGCAAGGAACTTCTTGAGCAGTTTGAACACGACGGAACTTCTACTGTTTCTGGGGGAGGTAATTTTTCCTCTAAATCTTTTTTAATATCTCAACTGGCGAAGGTAAGAAAATGTACGAACAATATCATTTGGGTTGTCTCGAATCATCAAGAAAGGGATGAAGCATCAAGAGCAATGAAACTATGGGGAGAATACGATGTTCAAATCCTTGATTTAGCACCAAACGATTTTAATAACGAGGATTTGGCCCTGGAGAACAAAGCCAAAACTATGTATTTCTTGTCGAAAACAAAATCTAAATCAAAGACCGCTTTTATTGTTGAACACAAAGATTTACAGAATAAGTATGCGTCTTACGCCGATATACAAGACGGAATTGTGTCTATTTCTGTGGGAGACGAGATTGATAACGTAGGGTTTTTCAACCAGTTGATTGAGGCTGGGTACGACATGTCTGAGGATAAAAGAGTTAGCAAGGGGCAGTATTATAAATCTGGAGATTTCTTTTTGGTTTACAGTGTTAATAGTGATCATCCAATTAAGATAGATGTTGGTTTTGATGAGATAGAAAAGATTTCTTTTTATGACCTAGATAAAAAAGAGAGTTTTGAGGATTTGAAGGAGTTTGATCTTTGGCCTGTTGGTGTACCTGTGAACAAAGCTAGTTTGTTCGATTATTTTGAAAAAGGATCGTTACTTGTTGAAGACGAACTTGAGATACAAGACGAGGAATATGCTTTGTATGATGAAGCTGTAAAAGATGTTGATAACTCTGTGTTGAGGCTCAAGTTTACGTCTTTTATGGAGGACACTCCTTATCATCATCACCTTCATTATCTTTCGGTTTTGAAATACCAAAACGTCTTAGATTTTATTTCTGACGTTCAAGAAAAAATTGCAACAGAGTGGAAAGTTGTTTTGTTTACAAAAAATCAAAGCGAGTATGAAGGGGTTTTTCAAGACAAATATGTTAAATACGTGACCTTGAAAAATGGTGATGAGATGGCTCCTTATAAGATTAATTTCATCAATATAGATAAAGGGGATATCTTCCCAGTGGCTTTTCAAAATCCGCATCTAAAAATGATGGTTGTCACGGACAGAGAAGTGATGGATTTGAGAGAATCAAAGAAAGCCGAAAGCGCCAGAAACCGAGTGTTCTCAGACTTCTTAACCGGATTAAAGGTTAGTGATTATGTTGTTCATAACGACCACGGTATTGGTGTGTTTATGGGTCTTGAGAAAAAGACAGTTGATACGGTTACTCGTGAGTATTTGAAAATTGGATATGCTGAAAACGACAAACTTTTTGTTCCAATTGATCAAGCTGACAAGGTTAGCAAGTTTATTGGTGCGGCCGACAGCCCTCCAAAACTTACACGTCTTGGTTCTGCTGAATGGGCGACAATTACAAGCAAAGTTCAAAAAGAAACCGAGGCTATCGCGAAAGAACTTTTGGATCTTTATGCTCGGCGTGAACAGGCTGGTGGATTTAAATGTGATAGCGATACAGATACACAGCTTAAATTTGAAAAAACATTTCCTTATGACGAAACACCAGGACAGCTTCGTGCAATAAAAGATGTGAAAGACGACATGGAAAAGAAAAAACCTATGGATCGTTTGGTTTGTGGGGATGTTGGCTTTGGAAAAACAGAGGTTGCTATGCGTGCAGCTTTCAAAGCGGTTCAAAATGGAAAACAGGTTGCACTTGTTGCTCCAATTACAATTTTGGTTGATCAGCACTTCAAAAGCTTCGTCAAAAGAATGGGGCAGTTCCATGTTCGTATAGAGATGCTTAGTCGGTTTAAAACACCTGGAGAGCAAAAGAAAATTTTGGAAAAACTTAAAAAAGGCGAAGTAGATATTGTTGTTGGTACGCACAGGCTTCTTCAACCAGATATTAAGTTCAAAAATCTTGGCCTTGTTATTATCGACGAGGAGCAAAGATTTGGTGTTAAACAAAAAGAAGCGCTTAAAGATCTTCGTACAGAGGTTGATATTTTGACTCTAACGGCTACTCCAATTCCAAGAACTCTAAATATTAGTCTTCATGGTCTTAGAGATATTACAACAATCACAACTCCCCCTCCTGGAAGAAGACCAATTATTACTGAGGTTAGGAGGTTTGGATACAACCTAATCAGGAAAGCTATATTGCATGAACTTGAGAGAGGCGGGCAGGTTTATTTCCTTCACAATAGGGTTCAAACAATTGAAGATATTGCGAGCAAACTTAGGTCCCTTGTTCCAGAAGCTAAGTTTGTTGTGACCCACGGAAAGCTTTCTCCAAATGAACTTGAAGAGAGGATCATGGATTTTAAAAAAGGTGAATATCAGGTTCTTGTTAGTTCAACAATTATTGAGAACGGAATCGATCTTTCGAATGCAAACACACTGATTGTTAATAACGCAGAGAAGTTCGGACTGGCTCAGCTTTATCAGTTACGTGGACGTGTTGGTCGTGGAAAAACACAAGCTTATGCTTATTTCTTGTACAGCCAACAAAGATTGCAACTTGATGCCAAGAAAAGATTGCGTGCAATCGTTGAGGCGTCAGAGCTTGGTAGTGGATTCCAAATTGCGATGAAAGATCTTGAGATTCGTGGGGCTGGAGATATTTTGGGTGCTAGTCAGCATGGATCTATCAATGTTGTTGGTGTTAGCCACTTCATTCGAATGCTTAATCAAGCTGTTGCTCAACTTAAGGCTGGTGGAAGTATCAAAGGAGAAGATAAGCCTGTTGAAGTTGCAATTGAGCTTCCAATCCCTGCTCTTATTCCGGATGATTACATCGTTAATTTCAAAGAAAAAATTAATCTTTATCAGAAGCTTGCTGGTGCCGATAATTACAAATACCTGTCTGAGCTTAGGGCTGAGATTGTTGAGGATTATGGGAAAATGCCTACAGAAGTTTCCAACCTTTTCCGTGTTTTGGAACTTAAACTTTTGGCCAAAAAAGCGAATCTTACAAACGTTAAAGCTGAGAATGTTCACAGTACTGAAGACAGGCAAATTGTTCTTACAATGTCGAACAAGGTCAAGCCTGAGAATATTATGAACCTGCTTGAATACAACAACACTTGGATTATTTCTGGTACCAAGTTGAAATGTAAATTCAGCGATCTTGGTGTTCACTGGATCGACGAACTTGGTGAATGTTTAAAAAGAGTTGGTGGTAAGGTTAAAAGAACCGGGCTTACGAAACTTGAATAGTTTAAGTGTAAAGCAGTTCGTGTATTTCTGGTCCGCAAAACTCCATGACGTCTTCGATGTTTCCATGGAATTTTCCTCGTTTAATGCTTTCTGCTGTTAGTCTTGCGAACGCTCTTTTTTCACCGTTTTCTAGTAGGGCGTCTCCAACGTTTCCTATCTCGGCAGACATACTAGATGTTATCACCTTTGCTCCCTTAACACTGCTTAAGTTTTTCATTTTTCCTCTACCCAAAATTCCGTCTAAAGCGGTGTCTATTAGCAGGTTTTTTATCCAGTTATTGCCATCTACAATTTGTCGTATGTCTGGATTAGACAGTATGCTCGCCAAGCTATTTATAGCCGCTTCTTCCATTACCCCCGTCACAAAACCAAGTCCTCTTAACAGCTGTTTACCTGTGAACAGTGTTTTGATTAGTTCGGCTACTTGTGGAACCTTTTGCGCGATTTTTCCTACCAAAAGAGCTTTTGTTACAGAGCTGATTCTTGTTGCTACAAAACCTCCTGGTATCATAGACATCGCCATAAAAATACCAACCTCTTTTGCTACCTGTTTCATTGCTTCGTCACGGTCGTGATTGAATGTTTTTTTCGCTGCTTCCCACATTTCTTCTTGGGTTCTTCCTATTCCTGTAGTGTCTTCGGTGTTTAGTGTTATTTGAGTCACTTTGTCTTCGATAACAGATTCAACCATTGCTTCTATCACGCTTCTTACGTACTCATCAGTTGGCTCTGTTCCACCGTTTGTGGTTATTTGGTCTTTGTGTTCGTCGAACCCTGCGTATGCCTTGATTCTTAATCTTGTTTTGTAGTCTTCTAGGAATTTTTCATTTTCTTTTTTGATCTTTTCTCTTCTTGGTTCTAGTTCTGCGCTTAACGATTCCGAAGCTATGTCTTTGGCTGTTCCTATGCCAAAACCTATTTTCTCCATCGCTGCTACGAGGGTTGTTTCGAAACTTGTTAGGGCGTTTATATCTTTGATTTCTCTAATATTTATTGGAGGAAAATCTAATCCTAAAGTCATTTTTGGGTTAGCAAAAAAGTCGTAAAGTTTGTTTGTTGTGGCGGTTGATATTTCGCCTTCTGGATTTGAAAATAATTCTGCGTAAGAAACAGAGAGTTGTCTTTGTAGTTCTTCTAATATTTTGGTTGTTTTGGCTTGATCTTCAAACCTTAATGGTCCTTCAAAAAAGGCGTCTGATGTTACATGTGACAAACATGTTCCAATAAATTTACTAGCAACGTCTAGTGCGTGCATTCCTGTTTTTTGTGCATAAGTCAGCTCCACAGATCTTAGGTTTTCCTTGAAAAACGATTGCAGTTCTCCCTCTGATAAGCTTGATAATGTTTGTTGAAGTTCGCGCACTTCTTGAGACATTGGAGATAGCTCTGGCTCTAAATGCTCAGAAAAGGACCTTCTAACTTGCTTGGCCCACTGTCCATCCGAATTTAATGTACTGGCTAGTTCTTCGAGAATCAGCTTTGCAACTTCTTGCTCTGTTTCGTCGCTTGAAGAAAGGGCTTCCTCGATCATAAAAAGATGTTCTTCTGCAAACGCATTCCAGTCTTCAAGAGAGTCTACTTTTGCGGCATCTTCACTTGCAGCAACAAGCTTTTCTTGGAGGTCTTCATGTCGTGGTGATTCATGCATTTTGAGCTTGTTTTAGTAGGTTTTCTGCTATTTCGTCATCGTGTTTTTTTGAGGTTTCTTCTTTAGCTTTCATTATCTTGATTGGTGCTGATTTAAGTATCTGTTTTATCTTTTTTAAAATTCTGTTTGGGGCTTTTTGTTTAACCAAAAACGAAGTTTCGTTTTCTAGTTTTTCTGCCATTTCATCAAGTTGTTCATCTGTTAATTCGTCTGTTAGGCGCAAGAAATGCTCCTTTTGCTCGTTTGATAAAAGAATAGAATTTTTTATTAGTTTTTGCGTTCTCTTTTTTTTGTCCAAATTTGGGTTCGGTTATATCCGTTAATTATACCATGACGGGCTTGCTTTGTCGATGTTTTTATGGTTTAATGTGGCCCTGTAATTGCACATTGAAAAGTGGGGATGTATTGGTTTCGACAGAGGAATTTTTTGTTCTACCTCTTTAAGTCCGGCGGTCGCGCTGTCCCGCTGCGTTAAAGTCCAGCGCAATCATAAGTGCAGATTACGAATCTTCACGTGCAGCAAACTACCTAGCTGGGAAACTAGCTCCTGTAGCACTAGCTGCATAGTTGTCTTGCCCATTTTGCGAGACCCGTCTACCGTTGTGAGGCCTCATAGCTTCGACTAGGCGTTATTAATGAGGATCGATTGGTTTGTTTGGAGTTCTGCAAATTGATCTAAATTTTTCGAACCACCTCAAAGTGGCTTTGTGTCGATTTTTTATCGCTTTGAGTAAACAAGATCGACTATGACTTTAAACGGAGGCGAGCAAACCTTTGGACCCGGGTTCGAGTCCCGGCATCTCCACCAGATGTATTTTGTTTGTGTTAATTCGAATGGCTTCGCTTACTTAT
>CAZRWH010000010.1:0-12320 GCA_964603905.1 uncultured Candidatus Peribacteria bacterium
AATATCTCCCCATGCTAAAAATTGGAATAATCTTCGGTGGACGCAGTGGTGAACATGAAGTTTCACTAGTATCTGCCAGCAATGTAATCAAGGCCCTCGCCCCTGATAAATACGAAATTCACAAAATTGGAATCACAAAAGACGGAACTTGGTGTTTTGGCGACAGCAGTCTTGATGCGCTTAAACGAGGAGAAGTTGGAGCACCTGGCAATATAATGACTGAGCTCCAGGGGCTAGACGTTGTTTTTCCTGTTTTGCATGGACCTTATGGTGAAGATGGAACGATTCAGGGGCTTTTTGAGATGGCGGGAGTTCCTTATGTTGGATGTGGAGTTATGGCAAGTTCGACTGCAATGGACAAACTGATGACTAAGGCAATATGGGACCAAGCTGGAATCCCTCAAGTTCCTTACACTGCTGTTATGAGACGTGACTGGGAAGCAAATCGTGATCTTGAATCGGCGATGGATGGTCTTGAGTATCCTGTTTTTGTTAAACCTGCAAATATGGGTTCAAGTGTTGGAATTTCTAAAGCGAAAAATGATTCTGAGCTGGAAGAAGCAATTGATTTGGCTATGAAATTTGATCGAAAGATTGTTGTTGAACAAGGCTTGGATGTCCGTGAAATTGAATGTGCTGTTCTTGGTAATGAAGATGTTGATGTCGCTGAAATTGGAGAGGTTGTTGTTGGGGGTGAGTTTTATGACTTTAATGATAAATATGTTGACGGGAAATCTTCTACTCGCGTTCCTGCTGACCTTACCCCTGAACAGCGTGATGAAGCTCGAGATTTGGCTGTAAAAGCTTTCAAAGCTCTTGATGGTGCTGGGATGGCACGAGTTGATCTGTTTTTGAGTGATGGGAAGTTTTATTTAAATGAAATCAATACGATCCCAGGATTCACATCGATAAGCATGTATCCACAGATGTGGGCGGCTTCCGGGCTTAGCTACCCTGCTCTAATTGATCGCTTAGTCGAGCTCGCTATCGAGAGACATGCGGACAAAGAGAAGAATCAAATGAGTTTTGAGTCTGGGAGTGATTGGTATAAGTAATTTCCTACTAGTTCGTTCGCGGCATCGCTTCCTGTTTCCCTTAGGCTAACTTGTACGCCTGCGAGAAACTAGGAACACTGCTGATGCTCTCTTACTAATAAGAAATCATTTTAATAAAAACGGCAGGGCTTGACATATCGTGCTTTTTGTCGTAGAATGCGCCTCTATGTTAAATCACGATCAAAAACTCAATTCACTTCTGTTGCGCGCGGGGCTTAAGCCGGACGAGGTTACTTTGTACATGCACGTCCTGGACAATCCTGGGTGCAGTATTTCGGATGCCTATAAGATTTCTGGCATTTCCAAATCAAGCGCTTATCGTGCTTTTGAGGGACTTCGAGAACTTGAACTTCTAGATTCTAGTTCTGAATCTTGGAAAACCAATCTTCAACCTGTTTCTCTATCAGGTTTGATCAAAAAACTGGAGAACAAGCAACGTCGTGAAAATCGCCTGCTTGCGGACCTTAAGATTCTTAATGGTGCTAGCAAGCTATCTGGAAATTCTAAGATTGCGGGAATTGAGACGCTTGAGGGTGATGAGGTTTTCGAGAAATACATTGAACTTTCGCAGCGTGACTTTGACACTGATTTGGTTTATGGAAATTGGGAAGCTTTTAATAATCAAAAATCACTGGTTTCTATCGAGAAAAACTTCATCCAAAACCGCGTCAAAAATGGTGGCCGATGCATCCTAGTTCTTACTGGTGACGGACCAAACACGAAGGAGATTACAGATTACGATTTTGAGGAGGATAGGATTACAAAATATCGTCGTCCTGACTACGACAAGAAGCCGATCTGGGTAAACGCGTTTGAGGGCAATAATCTTGTCTATATTTGGGGGCAAGACTCCATAGGAAACACTTCTGGAACGCTTATTGATTCGAAGCCTGTTTCAGAGTTTTATAAAGAGTTTATTTATTCGCAAACCGTTTAATCCTGAACAAGTTTTTTGTTCGTCCTTAGACAGCCCCCTTTCCCGACTACCTGGGAAAGTTTTGACAGGTTGAACAGGCACCTAAATGGCGTCTTTTTTGGTACCCGCTAGTCGCACGATTTATCGGTTTGTTTTAGCATGGGGTTCATTCATTTAACCATTTAACCCAAATTATTATGAATGGACTAGAAACAACATCAACTGTCGAGATACCAGAAGGACTATTCCGCAGAGTAATCGACGAAAATCCTACGCTTATTCAAGATACTAAGCGCGAGCTTATAGCCAGAGGCGCTCTAGCAATCCGAGTTGAGAGCCTACTACCAATGCTCGTCAAACTTGCAGAGGCAACCACACAAGAAACAGGCCTGTACTGCCCCTCAGGCGTCCTGTTCTTAGCTCATAATCTTTTTCCAAACGCGCTGCAGCACGATCCTGACTTCTTACAAGCTCGTGTTACCGAAATGCTTACATCTCCAGATATCGTTGACTTGCTAGACGATGACGATGTTAGTCGTCTTGTTTCGGGCAGCCCCAGAGAATCTTTTGCATTCATTGAAGCAACTTGGCCAGACTTAATAGATGTTTACACAGAGCATTGGCCAGACATGCTTTCTTTACCAAAACGTGTTTTTGAGATCGCTCCCAACAATATCGATATTTTGATTCTTTTTCTAAGCAGCCTCCAGGATAAAAACTTTGTTAAACACATCCTGGAATGCGGCCCAAATCTGTTCCTGCGAGACCTCAGAAGAGGAGACCTAGAATCAGCTTTTTTTCGTAAATAACCCCAAACAACATGGAAAACCCAACCCCTACCCCACAAATCCCACAAGGTCTGTTTGCATCGGCCTTGAGATCGAACCCCGTAGATACAAATGACCTTGAATCGCTAGATCATTGGATGATAACAAAATCGCCTTGTGGCCCTCTCAGAATCTATGCAACTGCCTTGGCAAATGCTGGCATTCATTGCCCTTATGAGCTACTTGTACTAGTTCATTTAACGCACCAACCAACTACGTACTTCACTACCCCTGACCGGTTCCAGGCTTCTGTTAACTTTGTCATGGGAGTGTATCCTGAACTTGTTGAGTTCATGATCGAGAATAGAGAGCTAACTGTTAGAACTTTATTGCATCAAGGCCGCATCATAATCGATCGCCTTTTGGCAGAGAACGATCTTGACACCGTAATGTCTGAGCTTCTCATCCCTGAGCTAAGGGAACTTACAGATTACAATTATTATATTTATGAGACTGCTTGTGATATCTTCCCTGATGATCATGCTACAGCTAAACTGTCTTGGGCCTGGAGCGATAAATGCTACCAGAATCCCGGTGTTAACCCATTAGACATCCCCTTTTTTGACGAAGAGTTCTTAGCCTCTTTTCAATGGGGATATCCATCTGATGAACTTCGTGCTTATTCTGCATTCTGGGCATGTGACCTCCCTAGATATATGATAATTGCTGCCCTACAAATAATTCCATATGACAAACATAATGATCCTGATGCCGGTGAGTTTGGCGATGAATTAGCTTGCATTGCAGAACATATTAATATTCATCAAATTGACGCAGAGGCATTTCTCTCTAGCAAACTGTTCTTTGACGAGTGGGCTCCACGCATCAGAAAAGGTGAAGTAGACATTCTCTGGCTACTTTCTCATTGCAAGAAACATCAATAATCAGCTATATTGCCACCCTGTCTAAATTTTTTATCATGCAAAAATCACTAACTACCGCTGCTTTACTTACATCTGGATGCTTAACTTTTAATCCTGGCTATCAACCAGAAAGCGCTGTTGATGCTGCAACTAGATTGCGTCAAGCAGAAGCGTCTTTTGAGCCTTCGGCAGAAGATTTAAGGGCGACCTTAGAACAAACACAATTGGATACTCGTCGTTTTTTATCTGTTGTTAGTCTTAGAGCTTTTTTGGATACTATCGATCAAGAATGCGCACTCTCTTCATCTGGAGCGATTCAAATGTTGAACGAATC
This sequence comes from uncultured Candidatus Peribacteria bacterium, assembly GCA_964603905.1. Taxonomy (GTDB): domain Bacteria; phylum Patescibacteriota; class Gracilibacteria; order UBA1369; family UBA12470; genus CAZRWH01. Next base: position 3,996 of record CAZRWH010000010.1, read on the forward strand.
TCCTGTTACAGATTATCAAGGTAATTTTCTTACTGATCACCCTAGATTAGACCAAGAAATTGCGGCATTTACGACTCTTGTTGATGCTGATCGCGAATGTCTTTTTAAAGCAATTGAAAGCACTGAACTTCCTGGCACGATTCAAGATCAAGATGGAGATAACCGAGTTGATGTGCTGTACCTAGACGCAGATGCTCCTTTCCCTGGTGCCGACAATCCTGCCACATGTAATATTGGCTTCGTACCAATAGATAATGACAAGACATATGCAATTGTTGCCTCTTGTGGACTACCAGAGGACAATGAAGATCACTCTATAATCGCAGGGAGTATTTTCTAAATTTCCCCTTGTCTAAACCTGCCAGCTTCGAGTATTCTGCATAGGCTATGTTTGATTTTCTCAAGAAAAAATCTGGCGGAAAGACTGGACATTATTTCCTGGCTCTCGATATAGGAACCGAGTTTGTTAAAGCTCTGCTTTGTGAAGCAAGAGGAAGAACAGGTGCTGTTTTGGGGAGCTCAAAGCGCCGTCAAAATCTTGGAGAAATGCAAAGTGGCGCTGTCACAGACATCTCTGGAGTTATTGAAAACTGTCGAGAAGCTATTTACGAAGCGGAAAAAGAGGCAGGCGTACACGCAGATCAGTTGATCATGGGTATCGCTGGCGAACTGGTAAAAGGCGCTACTTCTACAGTGAAATATACGAGAAGCGACCCTAGCTCAAAGATCAATCTTGAAGAGCTTAAGAACATTGTCCACAAAGTACAGTGGAAAGCTTTTGACCAGGTTAGATCTCAGCTAGCATACGAAAGCGGATACAACGAAATTGACGTTAAACTTGTTAATGCAGCTATCGTTGATGTTCGAATCGATGGCTACAAGGTCTCAAATCCGGTTGGATTCCAAGGTAAGGAGGTTGTAATGAGTGTGTTCAACGCTTTTGCGCCGCTGGTTCATTTCGGGGCGCTTCAAACCATTGCAGCTGAACTGGACATGGATCTTCTTGCGATCACTGCCGAACCTTACGCTGTTGCTAGATGTATGGGTCACGAGGACACTGGGAATTTCAGTGCGATCTTTATCGATATTGGAGGTGGAACAACAGATGTAGCAATCGTAAGAGACGGAGGAGTTGACGGAACTAAGATGTTTACTCTTGGAGGCCGATCATTCACAAAAAGACTTGCTCAAAGTTTGAATGTTTCGTTCCAAGAAGCGGAAGAGATTAAGCTGGCTTATTCAGATGGAAAACTTGAGAAGCAATCACACAAAATTGTCAAAGAAGCTATTCAAAGCGATTGCGAGGTTTGGCTTACTGGAGTTGCCCTTACACTAAGCGAGTTCGTTAATGTTGATATTTTGCCTTCACAAATCTATTTATGTGGTGGAGGTTCACTCTTACCTGAAATCAAAGAGGTTTTGGATGGTCGCGACTGGAGCAAAAACCTTCCTTTCGCTCGAAAACCACAGATTAGCTTTCTAAAACCTAAACATGTCAGTAATATTATTGATGAAACAAAAAAACTAAAAGGCTCTGCCGACATAACACCTATGGCTCTTGCAAACCTTGCATTGGAGCTTGCCGGTGAAGAAAAAGTTTTGACCAAACTATTGCGCAAAGTGGTGCGCTTAATGCAAGTCTAAATGACTGAAGAAAACAAAAACGAAAACCAGGATGCTTCCAATGAAAAGGAGGAAGAAATAACGAAAGTTGCCAAAAAGAAGGTGATTTATATCGAGCTAGACGAAGAAATCACTTCTGTTTATGACCGTGTAAAGAAACTTCGCTTCAAAGATATTTACCTTGTTGTTCCTGAGAGGGCTGTGCTTTTGCAAAGCGTTGTGAATTTAAAAATCCTGCAAAGAAAACTGAACGAAACGGACAAAGCTATCTTTATTATTACGACTGATCCTGTAGGTACAAAGCTTGCTCTTCAGGCTGGCATCAAGGTTTTTGACAAAATTGACGACGGAAACAAAGTTACCAAACAAGTACTGGACCCTGCCCTGAAGATCCAACCTATTCGTGCCGCTGCTAACGATTATCAAGAGACATCCCCTACTCGAATGCCTGACAAGAAGGTTTCGATATTGGATTTGATGAAAAATTTCAAAGAAAAAAATAAGAATCTGAGCTTCCGAAGCCTATGGGACGCACAAAAGAAATATAGAAAAGCTATTAAAGACCGTAAAAATCTGTCTTTTGGGATGGGACCGAATCGAAAGGCCCTTACAAGTTTAATGGCTGTTAGTATTGCGATGCTGCTAATCATTTTTTATGTTGCTCTACCTGGTGTAACCATCTCTCTTACTCCAGAGTCTAATGTCCTTGAAGCTAGCGCTAACGTAACGCTTGCTGACAACTACTTAAATTCTTACGAGCTTAATACTCATCCATCTCATATGATAGCGTCTTACGATATCGACGCTGTTGCTGAAGTTACTATTGATTATACCGCGACCGGAGAAATTTTTGACGGGGAGAATGCCAGTGGAACAATAACCCTATACAACAGAGCCGATTACGATTGGTCTTTGGTTGCTTATACGCGTTTGCAAAGTCCCGATGGTATTATTTTCCGAACTCAAGAATTTGTTGCCGTCCCTCCTGCTACAGCTGACGGACCATCATCTGTTGATGTTTATGTTGTTGCTGACGAATTTGATGCAAACGACAGTGTTATTGGAGAAAGAGGGAACCTTCCTGCAGCCACAAGTTTTGTACTGCCTGGTCTGCGAGCCGAAAGCCAACAGCTACTATATGGAGAAAACTCTGCCGCTATGACCGGAGGAAATACGGTTGTAACTAAATACGTCACCGAAGATGACCTGAATGCAGCTTATCTTCGCGTTGAATCTGAACTTGATGACATCGTCCAATCAACACTTGAAAGTGAGGTTGATGCACTGAATCTTGAGCAGGACAACGACCTTATTCTTTTGACTGGAGACTTCGCTTTTGACACATACGATCCAGATATTACCTTACCTGATGTTAAAGGCGATGAAGTTGAGACTTTCCAAGTTTCAGGATCTATGGCTGTATCTGGAACTGCCTACAATCACAGCGAGCTTGTTAATATTTTGAGAAGCGAGTTAAAGCTAAGAAAAAGCCCCGAGAAGAAGCTGAAGTCTATCGATGAGTCTTCTCTTTATTACGATATTTTTGATATCGATCGCGATGCAAAAAAGATCAAGCTAACCGCCTCAATCAAAGGTGTTGAAGAGTACGTCCTAGACCCTGAAGAAGAGAGCGGTGCACGCCTTATCAAGAAGATCAAAGACCACATCGCAGGAGAGCCTGTTAACGAAGCAAAGGAATACATTCAAAACCTAGACGAGATCAACAAGGTAGAGCTCAAATCTTGGCCTGTCTGGGCTCCAACAATCCCGAGTGTCCCTGAGAATATTAAGGTTAAGGTTGTGGAATAAGTATTACGTATTAGGTATTTTGTATTAAGTATAACTTGAATTATTTTATTGATTATTGACCAACACTTGATTGAAGAGAACTGCTTTTTGATATAAACTCCTACCTGATACTCGATACTTGATACATAATACTTAAAAAACATGTCAAAAATAACACCGCAATCACAAGATTTCTCAGCATGGTACCTCGATGTTGTGAAGATGGCTGACCTAGCCGATTATTCCAAAATTAAGGGCTGCATGGTTATAAAACCTTACGGATATGCTATCTGGGAACTGCTTCAAAAAGATATGGACCGCAGAATCAAAGAGGCTGGCGTAAAAAACGTCTACTTCCCTCTTTTTATACCTGAAAGCTTCCTCCAAAGAGAGAAAGAGCATGTAGAAGGTTTTGCTCCTGAATGTGCGGTTGTTACGCATGGCGGTGGAAAAGAGCTAAACGAGAAACTGGTTGTTAGGCCTACATCTGAGACTATTATGTACGATACTTTTTCTGATTGGATTCAAAGCCACCGTGACCTTCCTATGAAAATTAACCAATGGGCGAACATCGTGCGCTGGGAGATGAGAACTCGACCTTTTTTGAGAACAACTGAGTTCCTTTGGCAAGAAGGACATACCGCTCACAAAGACAAAGCTGGCGCTGACGAAGAAGCTCACCGAGCTCTAAAAATGTATGAAGACTTTGATCGTGAGACGCTTGCAATCCCTGTCCTAACAGGTAAAAAAAGTGATCGTGAGAAGTTTGCAGGAGCTCTATACACATTATCAACCGAAGCTCTTGCTCGTGACGGAAAAGCTATCCAAGCCGGAACTTCACACAACCTTGGGACAACCTTCTCTGAGTCTTTTGACATTCAATATCAAGATGCAGACGGAGAACTTAAACGTGTTTGGCAAACTTCTTGGGGAGTTTCAACACGTCTAATTGGAACACTAATCGTAGTCCATGGGGACGAGAAAGGTTTGCGCCTACCTCCACGAGTTGCACCTACCCAAGTCGTGATTGTTCCTATCATGAAAGCTGATTCAAAAGACAAAGTACTAGCCGCTTGTGAACAAGCTGCTTCTGACCTAAAGAACATCCGTGTAGAAATAGATGACCGCGAAACTGTATCACCAGGATACAAATTTGCGGAATGGGAAGTCAAAGGTGTACCTCTAAGACTTGAAATTGGCCCACGTGATCTTGAGAATGGAACATGCGTAATCGCTAGACGTGATACTTGCGAGAAAGAGACTTACGAACTTTCTGAGCTTTTCACAGTAATACCAAAGCTTCTTGAAGAGATCCAAACAGGAATGTTTGAAGAAGCCCTCGCTTACCGCAACGACAACACTCACGAAGTCGAAACTTACGACGAATTCAAACAAGTTCTCGAAGAAAAAGGTGGATTCATCCTTACTGGATGGTGCGGAAATGAGGACTGCGAAATCAAAGTCCAAGAGGAAACCAAAGCTACAATTCGCGTACTAAAAGACGAAGAGTACGACTGCAAATGTGTTGCGTGCAAAAAAGATTGCAAGCAGAGAGCTTATTTTGCGAAGGCGTATTAGGAAAACCCCAACGCCCTATCGTGCCTCATTAGCATGCGTGTTAGCATTGCGATTTCTTGGCTGTTTTTCATTATCAGCGACATCATTTTGTCGAACTTAGTATCGAATCTATCTGACATCTGCTTAAGATCGTCTTTTGTTGCCATATTTTCTTCGATGTTTCGTAGGCGGATTTCGTGATCCGCTAGTCTTTCGTAGAGATATTCAAAATCTTTCTTTGTTGCCATATTTTCCTCTATTGAATCCATTCTGCTTTTTACATCTGACAAGTCCTCTTTTACGCTCGACAAGTCTGCTTTCACGCTCGACAAGTCTTCTCCAAATTTCTGAAGTAGCTTTGTATTGGTAATCAGTATTTTCTTGATTTCGTCGTCTTTCATATTTGTTTTGGCTTAGAGTGGCAAATGGGCCGTCAGCATACTACTTGGTTTTTGAATACGTCAATAAATTTAACTTTGATATTTGTTAAATCGGCGCATAGTTATATTGCCAATGTGATATATTTAGAACATATAAACAAAAATCAAACTCCATGAAAAAAACCACTCTCATAACACTAGCTGTTCTTCTTTCATCATTGCTGCCTGTTTCTTACGCCTCCGACCTAGAACCGAGCGCATCTATAACCGCCTCCCCTTCTAGAGGAACCATCAATACTGTATTTACTTTTGATGCGTCTGATTCGGTGGATCAACGCGGATTTAATTCCACGCTTGAGTATCGTTGGAATTTCCACATGGGTGGGTCGGAATGGACAGACTGGGGTGATGATTCTGTTGTAACCCATCAATATGACAGCGATGGTATTTATCAGATCAAGGTTGAGGTTCGTGATGAAGACGGCAGGACTGACTATGTTTGGACTGAGGTGACTGTTGATGAGGAGCTACATTTCGAAACCGAGTTCACGGTGACGCCTGAGGAAGGAGACACAGATACAACTTTTGAATTTGATATCGATACCACGACAAATATTAATTACAACCTCGACGACTTTGAGTATCGATGGGATTTTGATGGTGATGGAACCTGGGATACGGATTATACGAGCGCTGACACTATGGAGCACATATATCCGTTGGACGGAACTTATATGCCTATTTTGGAAGTAAAGTCACCCGACGGAACAACGATGACAATTAATGGGTTTGAGGATGATGGCGAGCTGAGCGGTGGAGATCTTTATGTCTATTCGACAGATTATCCAAACGCTTCGATTAAATCTTATCCTTCTTCCGGAGATGAGGACACAACTTTCTACTTCTCGGCGGAAGATTCATGGGATGGCAGGGATCACAACGACATTGAGTTTAGGTGGGACTTTGAAGGTGATGGAGTTTTTGATGTTGATTGGACTTCCGAAGAAACAACGAGTCATAAATACGGAGTTTATGGTGAATACGAAGTGATTTTGCAGGTTCGCGACACCGAAGGTTATACCGACGAAACTCGCTTTACGATAACTATTGCGTCTGAAGGTTTTGCTCCTGAAGCAAAGTTTACGATTAGCTCAGATTACGGGCTTGCCGACAGTGATGTTGGCACAACCTCAACCGAATTTACATTTAGTGCTACTAGCTCAAGTGACAGCGAAGATTACTCTAGCGAACTTGAGGTTCGATGGGACTTTGATGGAGATGGAGACTTTGATACAGATTGGGACTCAAGCAAATTTGCTTATCATCAATTCCTCGAAACCGGTGAATACGAGGTAACTCTTGAGGTTCGAGACACCGACGGAAATGTTTCGGAGGCAACTTACGATATTCGAATCATTAACAATACCGAACCTACGGCATCTTTCACGGTCAGTCCGACTGAAGCAACTCCTGGTGTGGATTTTGATTTTGATGCAGGAAACAGTTCTGACGATCAATACAAATCTTATACGCTAGAAGTCAGATGGGATTTCGATGGTGATGGAACGTGGGACACAGATTTTTCTACGGATAAAACTGTCTCGCACAACTATGATTCTCCTGGCAGCTATGACGTGATTTTGCAGGTCAAAGATCCCGAAAGCAACACTTCTGAGGCTAGCCAAACTGTCACAGTACTAACCAACACATCGCCTTATGCTGGGTTTTCAATAGATCAATCTAACGGAACATACTCAACCAAGTTTACGTTTGATGCATCTGCGTCAGAGGACGGACAAACAGATTTTGACGATCTGTGGTTCAGATGGGATTTTGATTACAACGGCGTCAACGACATAACTTACGACACCAGCTGGAGACACAGCGAGACTACAACACACTATTTCGACGAAGATGAAGGGACTGGAGATATCACGATCCGCCTAGAGGTCAAAGACGCTGATGGCGAAGTTTCAACTGCAACCGAAACTATCTGGATTCACTGGGCATCACCTTACCTTGAGGACCTGCGCAGCCAAGGCGTAATTCGTGGCTATTCAGGCGATATGCGCCCTGATCAGAACATAACCAGAGCAGAGCTCCTTAAGATTGTTTTAGAGGCTCAAAACGAAAATATGTACGGTATGACTTATCAAGGTCTTTTCTCTGATGTATCAAGCTCAGACTGGCATTGGAAATACGTCGAAAAAGCTCATGACCTAGGCATTATTAACGGATATGACGATGGCACTTTCAAACCAAATCAAGAGATAAATCGTGCTGAGGCTCTCAAAATTATCGTTGAAGGATTTGGAATCTCAGGCGACGGACATTATGACTCAGGGGCTTTCTCAGATATTTCAACTTACGATTGGTTCTATGCATACGTCATGACTGCGTATGAAGACGGCATCGTCAACGGATACAGTGACGGTACTTTTGGACCTGGACAAAACATGACACGCGGCGAGGCGTCCAAGGTTGTTAGTCTTGCGGCAAACTAGCCAATAGTTTACCTACTTCCGATCTAACACGCGCCATTACTCCACGAGCTTCATCTGCGCTCATGTGATCTAGTGCGCTACCCATGATCTGACCTTCTTGTACTTCTAAGTAACTTTGCTCAAGATAGTTACCATCTCTTGTTTGTATCCATGGATTTACGCTGGTGATTCGTTTACTTTTTGGATAAACCCATGCATCCGCACCAACAACTTTGTGCCCACTAAGATGTGGAGTCACTGGGTCTGATAACCTTACCCTCACCTGCAAACTTGTATCCGGGTACTGTCTCAGAACTCCTTCGAATTCTGGGTTATCGATCTCTGACTGACCTGCAATATCTTTGATGGGATTCCCATATTCTATCCATCCATCCATATTATTTTTAATTAAAAACAGAATGGCATTATTGCAATATTTCGGGGATTTTGCAAGTGCTTTGTTCCCTAGGCCTCATGCGAAGCCAAAATTCGTG
>CAZRWH010000010.1:12420-16906 GCA_964603905.1 uncultured Candidatus Peribacteria bacterium
CGGGGATTTTGCAAGTGCTTTGTTCCCTAGGCCTCATGCGAAGCCAAAATTCGTGGCAATTCGGCTTTTATGCGTTCTAGAAGTAGTTGGGCTTCAGCCATACTTATGTGTTCAAGGGCTGTTCCTCCAATAACCTTTCCATTTTCTACGTAAAAAAAGTTAATTCCCACGTGCCTACCGTCCTTCTCAATTGCCCCTGGATTTACCCTGTTAACCTCACCTGTTTTTGGATTCAGCCATACATCTCCCCCTGTCAATTCAAAGTCTCCCTTCTCTGTGCCAACTTTATCGATTAATTTTTGACGCTCTGCCGCCTTCTCTTCATCTGTCATCGGCCTTTCTTTGAACAGATCATGAAATCTATCTGCTATTCCTATAAGACTTTCCATATCTTCTTCACTCAAAGCTTCCCACACAGGCTTAATCGGCTCTGCTATTTTCAATCGGACATTCAGGGTTCCGTCTGGATATTCCCTTAATACCCCTTCAAAATCTGGATTGTGAAGGTTCTTACCTGCCACGACTACATAACCTTTCACATCTTGTTCTTGAACTTCTGGTGTTCCCATATTGTTTTTTGTTAAAGTTTTCGGTTTTAGTATCGCAACAATCCCTTCTTCACGCAACCCCTCACCTGTTGCCAACCTGATGATTTCCTGGTAAAATAACATGATAAATTTAACAAAAATCAATCATGAAAAAACACTTATCAACAATATTTGCCATCTGTGTAACGGTTATACTTTCGTTTACGATCGCAATGAACGCTTTTGCGATCTCTTCAGGAGATATCGTACCTAACTTCACGAGCTTGATTCTGGGAAATGTTTCTGACTCGGTATCGTCGAGCCTATCAACAGGTGATGTATACGCCACAGGTCTAGTCCGTGGTGCAAGCGTCAAAACAAACCGAATTATCCCAACAGCAAGCGAGCTAACAATCGTTGGTTCTGCTAACGTACTTGAAGATTTGAGTATTGAGGGAGAGCTTGAAATTGAGGCACTAGAGGCTAATTCAATCGGATATTTCTATGATGGATCGGCATATTGTGCAGGATCGTCTTGCAGCCAAACATCTGGAGGATATTACTACCAAGAAGTTGCGTGTGAAAGCGGAGACGTTGTTGTTAACTGTGACGGTGCAACAATGGGAACTGACGCTGGCACAGCTTATTCTCGCACTTATGCTGATGGAGAATCTTGTAAAACAATCAGCGAGGATGCGACTGTTACTTTGTACACTCAAGCAATTTGTTTCAGTCCTGACGGAGAACCTGCTGCTGCAATTCCTGGCGAAATAGGAAGCTTAAGTGACTTTGTTTCTCTAGGTGTTCCTGGTGGATCTGTATCGGACGTAATATCTGATTACTTGGACAGTAATCTTGATAGCCTCCTTCAATCTGCGGGATACGCAACGCAAGCAGAAATAGAATCTCTAGGATTCTTAACGTCTGACGATTTCACGACGACATCGACCGGCGATCTAAGACTGGCAAGCCCTCCGGCTTCTAGTACGCCAAGGTTTTAAATTATTTTAGTTGGAACAACTTAATAGAGGAGCAGATTTATAAACTTAGATCTGCTCTTAGGGTTACTCCGACGTTATTTCGGCAACGCAAGTTTCTTGATCAAATTCGTCTGTAAGCTCTGAACAAGCCGAGCTATCTCCTGATTCAACAGCCGAGTCGTATATAAATTTTTGCTCGCAGGTTTCGCGGATTTGCGCGTTTTCGATTTCTCCGCAATCTTCGTCATCCCCTTCTATAATTATTTGCTCCAAAAGCTCTTCTGACTCTTCTAATTCTTCGTTGATTGGCTCCTCAACTTCTTCCACAGCCTCCTCAACGATTTCTTCCGCTTCGTCTAAGACTTCTTCTGTCTCTGTTGTCACGTCTGGAGATTGTCCGCAGCCGAATAGTATTAGCAATCCTAATAATGCGATGATTTTTTTCATTTTGTTTTTTGTTAAAGACGGTTTCACTGTACTATATTCCTCGATTAATTTGAAGACATGAAGATATTTGTAAAAACATTGGGATGCCGAGCAAACAGATATGAATCTGAGAAATTGATGGACCAATTAATCCAAAATGGTCACTCTTTTGTTGCAAATTCGAAAGAGTCGAACTGCGTTATTGTAAACACTTGCACTGTAACCCACGTTGCAGACAGGAAATCACGCCAGGAGATCTACCCACACACTGACAAAACTGTAATTGTCTTCGGTTGTGGACCACGAACTGACAAAGAGTCTTATCAACTTGATGGGGTTGATTTTGTTGCAACCGAACCATCTGAAGTTTTGGATTTTCTTGGTGAAGACAGTGACGGAGGCGCAGATGATGTTTTCCTCACACGCGCCAACCTCAAAATCCAAGATGGATGCGAAAACTACTGCACATACTGCATCATCCCTTTTGCCCGCGGAAAATGTACCAGCAAACCACTAGATGAACTGCTCGCAGAAACGGACAAAATGGTCGCAAACGGAGTAAAGGAGGTCGTCTTAACAGGTATAAACATAGGAAAATGGGTCGACGGAGAAATGGATTTTTGGGATTTAATGAAGCTACTTCTCGACAAGTACGATATCAGAATTCGAATTAGCTCTGTTGAACCTTTTGATTTCGAAGAAAAAGTAAAAACCGTTCTCACCCACCCAAATTTTTGCCGCCATCTGCACATTTGCGCGCAGTCTGGTTGTGACACCGTTTTAACCAGAATGGGAAGGCAATACAAAACCGAAAAGTTCAAATCTTTGATCGCCAAAATACGTGAATTCGTCCCAGAAATCGCAATCACAACAGATATAATCGTAGGATTCCCTGGTGAAACTAATGAAGAGCACAAAGAAACTTTGGCATTCATAAAACGTGTAAATTTTGCAAAAGTTCACACATTCAAATACTCAAAACGAAAAGGTACCCCTGCTGCAAAAGCTGCCGGACAAATCCCTTATGACGTAAAAGTTGCTCGATCGAAAAATGTTCGTAATTTGGAAGCAGAATTGCGCAACGAATATCTAGAAAATTTCGTTGGAAAAACAATGCCAGTGCTTTTTGAACAGGAGAAAAATGGCGTCTGGCTTGGAACAACTGACAACTATATGCAGGTCGGACTGAAGTCTGGCAAAGATCTCCGCAACCAAGTTGTTCCCGTTAGACTGGGAGCGATTACGAGAGGGAGGTTTAAAGGGAGGGTTGTTAGTGGACAGTGAACAGTGGACGGAGAGGTGTTTTTTTGCACTATAAGAACATTCCATACTTCTTTGAGATGCGCCGTTCGCAAATAATTTTGTACTACAAAAAATCCATTGCTACTGACTACTGACTAATCCCTACTGACTAACTAAATTCCTAGCTGTTTCTTGATATCGTCAACTTGCCCTGTCTCTTCCGCCTTCCTAGACTCCTGTTCAAACATCATTTCGATATCTTTCCAGTCTGACTTATGCTCGTCCTCAAGTTTTTTGAGTTGAGCTGCGTGTTTAGGTGAAAGCTCGATAAATTTATCCTTCTCTTCTTCAAGAATTTTGATAAGTTCGTCAACTTGTTCTTGCCTCAATTTTGGAACTGAATCAACGATTCTTTTCTTCTCATCTTTTGTAAGAGAAATTGAACCGGCAAGAAGTTTAATGAAATATTCTTCGTCAAATTTAAGTTGGTGCGCTGGAAGTTTAATAGTCGTTTTGAAGTCCTTCATGTGATCCCAGAACTTGTAATTTGCAAGAGCTGGATCAGGTTTTTTACCTCCGAATCCTCCTGCTCCTCCAAACCCTCCGCCCATTGGCGATCCTCCGAATCCTCCACCCATAGGTGCTCCACCGAACCCTCCTGGTCTCGGTGGCGGCGGAGTCATACCTCCAAATCCTCCCGCTGGTGGCGTGTAACCTCCCCCGAATCCTCCTGCTGGCGCAGGTGGTGGCGTCATTGGCCTTGGTGGTGGCGTTGGTGCTCCTCCGAATCCTCCTGCTGGCGCAGGTGGTGGCGTCATCGGCCTTGGCGGTGGCGTTGGTGTCCCCCCGAATCCTCCTGCTGGTGCAGGTGGTGGCGTCATCGGCCTTGGCGGTGGCGTCGGTGCTCCTCCAAATCCTCCCCCATATGCTGGTGGTGGTGTTGGTGCCCCTCCGAATCCTCCTGCTGGCGCAGGTTGTGGTGTCATTGGCCTTGGCGGTGGCGTCGGTGCTCCCCCAAATCCTCCTGCTGGTGCAGGTGGCGGCGTCATTGGCCTTGGCGGTGGCGTTGGTGCCCCCCCAAATCCTCCTGCTGGTGCAGGTGGTGGAGTCATCGGCCTTGGCGGTGGCGTTGGCGCAACCGGTGTTGGTTGAGGTACCGGTGCCGGCTGAGGTGTAGCTGGCGCTACTGGTGGTGGCGTTGGTGCCACTGGCTCAGCTGGAGTCGGTGCTACTGGAGCTACCGGAGTTACCGGAGTTACCGGAACAACCGGAGTCTGTTTATCATCAGTTTTTGAATCGTCTTGTTGAGTC
>CAZRWH010000010.1:17006-20152 GCA_964603905.1 uncultured Candidatus Peribacteria bacterium
TACCGGAACAACCGGAGTCTGTTTATCATCAGTTTTTGAATCGTCTTGTTGAGTCCCTCCTCCACCTTGCAAAAATGTTGGCGGAGTATATGATCCGTTATCGTCTCTTCCGTTTGTCTGAGGATTTGAGTTATCCATGAAATTTATGATTTAAGTTCCTTTAATTTAGCAAAACTAAAATGCTAGTCAATCTATTTCCTGTTTTAATTATACTGCAAAAACATAGATCTGTCTAGGGGTTTTGGTGTTTTTAAAAACACACGATGTTAATATCCATTTGCTTTAAATTTAACATTAAAAACATGACATCACTCAAGGGGACTCAAACAGAACAAAATCTTCTCAAATCGTTTGCTGGAGAGTCACAAGCGAGAATGAGATATGACTACTTTTCGAAACAAGCCAAAAAAGAGGGTTACGTCCAAATTTCGAACATTTTTGCGGAAACAGCATTGAACGAAAAAGCTCATGCAAAAAGATTTTTCAAATTCCTTGAGGGAGGTGAAATCGAAATCACAGCGTGCTACCCTGCAGGCAAAATCGGGACAACTCTTGAGAATTTAAAGGCTTCGGCTTGTGGTGAGAACGAAGAATGGTCTGAGCTATATCCTCACTTTGCAAAAGTTGCTCGAGAGGAAGGGTTTGATGAAATCGCTGACGCTTTTGAGAATATCGCTGCGGCTGAAAAGGCTCATGAAGAGCGATTTTCAAAATTTGCCAAAAATATCGAAGATGGATCTGTGTTCTCAAAAGATTCATCTACTAGCTGGAAATGCAATAACTGCGGATATGTTCACGAGGGATTTGAGGCACCAGAAGAGTGTCCTGCGTGTGTTCATCCACAAGCTCATTTTCAGATTAAAGAAAGCAACTACTAATCAGTCCTAACTTCTTCCCACGAGGCAGTTTTTTGATTCGAGCTTCTTCTTTTGAAGCGGTAGCCTTGTCGCCTGATTCTTGAGAGTAAACCAGCTCGACTGGCCTTCTGCTTCGCGTGTATTTTGCGCTTTTTTGAGAGGAGTTGTGTTCCTCAATTCTTCGCTCGACATCTGTTGTGATGCCGGTATAAAGCGTTCCGTCTGCGCATTTTACTATGTATGTATGCCACATGAGGGTAGTTTAGCATAACTACCCTCTCATGGATTAATCTCCTTACTCTAGATTGCCGTCTAGGACTGCAATCATTGCGTCTTCGAAGCTTCCTACTTGATCTCGCAATTCTGTTCCAGAAGCTGATTGAGTTCCTTCATGAAGCTGAGCTAAACCTTTTAGCTTATCCTTCAGGTAATCTTGCGTGAAGCTTTGCGCATAACTCCCGTCCTTCTCTGACAAACCAGAGAATGCGGAGATTGAATAACGAGCAAGGCTTCTTTTCATGTCTTTGATGAACTGCTCGATTGACTGCCCTGTAGCCCATAGATCTCTAGGAGAGCTTGAAGCTACAGACATTTTTCCTTCGAATCTATCGATTGCTGGAACCAGTTTCTTCTCGATGAATCGTAGAGTTGAAACTACAACTTGTTTTGTTGCAATTGCGTTTGAAAGTCCGCTTGGATCGAAGGGCTTTTCGAATGATTCAAGTGGTACTGATTTGTTTGGTGTGTTCATTGTGATTTGGGTTAAAATGTGAACTTATTAATTTGAAAAACCTTTTAGAAACCGCTCCTTAGCAGCCTGTTCTATATCTACATCGGGTATTTTGAGATCTAACATCCCTCCCATTGCATTGCTCAGTGCATTAGCATTAAAAGCAGTAGTCCTCATTAACTCGAGCGTCTCTGTGTCTAAATGCGCTCTTATGATTTTGTCTGCTACGGCAGTGTCCTCCTTCGGCAACTCAGCAAAGATTGGAGCATAAATGTCTTCGAAATAGTCAATGATAGCCGTCCTGTATCCATTGAGATCTCTCGCTAGCTTATTTAGCTCGCGCTCGTTCATCAATAGCAACTGCTCCTTTGTAGGCAAAGCATTTTTGGCCCTTTCAAGCCTTGGTGCTATTTCCTGTCTAATAAATCCGTGCATTACCTCAATTACCTGCATTGACTCATAAGTGTGTTTTAGTTCGCTTGGGTCGAATGACTCAGGTGATGTTGATTGGTTTGGTGTGTTCATTGTGATTTGGGTTAAAATTTTGGTGCCTTTCAGGCAGGTTATGAATTCCGCCAGGACCGCTTCGCTTCCTCGCGGTGTATATAAAAGTTATCGATCGAATCTACCTCTGTTGAGCTGCTCGATTGTTGTACCTTGAGCGGCAGCTTTTGCGATCTCTTCAGGGGTGTTTGGATAGATATACTGCGTTGATCCTGGCACGATTTCGCATATTGCTTTGTAGTACTTGTTTGTTAATGCTCTTAGCTCGGCATTTGGATGACTAAGCTCAGATGCGAAAGCTGTGTAATCTAGAGCCTGGAAATAGTCAGGGTTCTCGATGAACTGCTCGACGATGTCTTTGTTGGCTGGATTTTTCCACTCGTCTGCGCCTGGAATGACGTGCTTTGCAACATGTGGCCTTGGGATAGCTCCGTATTTGTCTGCCATCTCTTGGCAAAAATCTAGTGCAGCTTTCAAGCTCTCTTCCGTTTCAACAGGGTGTCCAAAAACCATAAGCATCTCTGCTGTGATGCCGTTTTCTACACATAATTTTATGGCCTCCATTGCCCTCTTAAGATCATCATCGTCTTGTTTCCCAAAATTCTGATTCTTATTAACCGATGCCCAAACCTCTGCAGTGGCACCATCTACACCGAATGCTATAGTTTTCATTCCTGCCTTTGCGACGTAAGGAACGATTTCTGCAGCATTAAGAAATGACCTTATGCCAGCAAGACATCGAAACTCGATATTGACACCTGATTCAGCCTTCACCTCCTCTACTATTTTGGCAAATTCTAGAAGCATTTTTGGTGTCTGGAATCCGTCTAGATTAGACATGTAGAAGCTTAGTTTTTCTATCTCAAGAGATTTTGCTCTACTTGCTAAATAAGTAAGCTCACCTTTTAGCAAATCGAGGTCACGATACTTCTCTTTTTGACCTTTCGCTGCCTGGCAAAACGAGCAGTTATATGCACATCCCTGGCTAACGTATATAGCAAATTCTCTGCTTAAATATTCTCTCATTTTTTCGTCGTCCAGTTCTGCCCAAATTG
>CAZRWH010000010.1:20252-37126 GCA_964603905.1 uncultured Candidatus Peribacteria bacterium
CCCACTTGAAATCTGGATCAGCAGACAAAATTCTTGAAATTGCGATCATCATTGGACTGTTTAGATGGATGTGCCCATCTTCGTCTGGTGCTGCATAGCTGTGACGCGGTTGGATGAATAGTGTCTTCATGGTTGACAAATTAAGAATGAGTTTTATTGTAGTTCTTATTTGCCAAGTTGTCAATGATATGTCGACACGTCCTTTTGCGATCAGCGGACCTGTTGACTAACGGGTTAAAGCCGTGCTATAATTTGAATTGTCGAATATTTTTCCACAACAACAATGATCACAAACAAACTCAAAAAAATCGGTTTTTCTGACAAAGAAGCGCAAGTCTACTTGCAGCTAATTAGGCTTGGCTCACAGCCCGTTTCCGTCATCGCAAATAGGGCAAATATCAACCGAACCACCGCGTACGACATAATCGCCAGCCTCACCAAGCGAGGCCTTGTCAGCTCAACCAAAAAGTCAGGCGCAACCTACTACCGCGCAATCGATCCCCGAGAGCTAATCGCCTACCTCGAACGGGAGAAGGTTGAGCACTTTAAACGCCTTGAAAAACAACAAAAAGAGATCGAAGAGGTTCTCCCAGAGCTTTTATCCCTAGAAAACCCTCAAAGCACCAAGCCAAAAGTAACCTTCTACGAAGGCGAAAAAGGCATGAGACAAGCCTACGAAGACACACTAACCTCATCAGAAGACATCCTCGCCTACGCTAACGTCGAAGAGATGCACAAAGGGCTACCCGAATTCTTCCCCGAATACTACCACCGCCGCGCAGTCGAAAACGGCATCCACATCAAGGCCATAATGCCCGACAACAAGATGTCCAAAGAGCGCGCAAAAAAAGACAAGACTGAAAAACGTAAATCCGTCCTAGTGCCCAAAAAGGACTACGATTTCACCCCGGAGATCAACATCTACGATGACAAAGTCCTCATAGCATCGTGGACCGAGAAGATGGCCATCCTAATCAAGTCAAAGGAGATCGCAGACTTCCATAAGAAGATGTACAAGCTTTGCTGGAAGGCGGCGAAGGACAATTGACAAAGCCCATCAAACCTATTATGATTCGCCACTATTAATATCTTGCATGGCGAACAAACCTACCAATTTGGATCCTATTGAGCTTCTCTCTGACAAAGAAAGAACTCGTGCTGGACTAAGAGAACTTATCAGATGTGCTGATGTTCATGTTGCAGCCGTGGAAAACGACAGAGCTATTATTGAGGCTGCGTATGCTCCCTTGGTTGGGAAAACGGATCTGACTGGAGATAATTTGGTAGAGCCTCGTCGAAATATCTCAGACAAACTTTCCAATCCATGGAGCAACGGTAATTACTCGGAAGCAATCGACTGCCTACCTCGTAGCGCAAGAGATCAATGGTATGGACTTTACAAATTCTTAATACACGACATCACCCATATTAAGCCTTCGGAAATCCATATGCATGGCAGGCAAATATCTTTTTTTAACTACGTAGGGCAAAGAGCCAGAGGAGAACGAGACAGAGAAGACCAAAGATACGACAAAGATGTTTTGGCACCAGACTGGCAACAAATGTACCAAGAAGTTCTCCCCCTTATACCTGATATCATTACCCAATTAAGATATCCACACCTGTTTGCAAAAGCTGTCGCTGAATTAAAGTTAGGAAGGAAGTTAAGCGACCTCGAAACAATTGACATGCAAAAGATGCTTGAGGTTATCATGAAGTCCATGCAACTTCGTTTTAGCATTGATGATTACGTCGTAACTACCCCCGACAGCCGCCTTCCAGCAAGAAACGAGCTAATAATGGACCTATCTCCATCTCAATTAGAAACCAACCCTGGCATGATTTGGTCAGTTTTATACAACCTTATCAAAAATGCTGCAAAAGAATTAACCACAGGAGACCGCGATGACGACGATCCAAACAAGCCGGCAGAAGAGTCGACGAACGACCTAGCCCTTCGACTTGTTCGTGGCGAATTACCAGAGAAACCTATTAAACTACATGTAAAACTAGAAAATATGGACGAATGCGATGCAACAATCATCCACGTTATGGATTCTGGCGAAGGATTACGAGCAGATGAGATAATGGACAGCATGAAGGCTATTGTTTCAGAAGAACTTCTTCATGAAGCCGATCTAAAATCCTCTGTAAAAAGAATACTTTCTGCATGGGAAGAAAATCCATTTGCCGTGAGAGCTTTACGAATGGGAGATGTTTATGACCTAGCTGGACTCGCAAGAGTAAGCGGCTTTGTAACCCGAGAAAGAACCCAAAGCAACTCATCAGGATTAGGATTATGGGGAGCAACCTACCTAACACAGAAGATGGGAGGAGAGATAATTTATACCAACACAAAAGATGGAGGCGCGCTATTCACAGTTATCGTGCCAAACCATTACTTTACCAACGAATCCAGGTCAAAAAGGCAATTGCGCGGAGATATCCGAAATATTCGCAAGCAACTAGAACAGGGCACCGGATTCTTGCATACACTACCGAGAAAGGCGGCTTAGGGCATGTCTTATATCAAAACATTTCGATGACACAAAACACCGTTACAGTTTACAGAGCAATAAACTCGCAAGAACTACAAGAATTCATCGATCTTAATGGCGGTGACGCCACTGACGTCTTGGCTCGAGATGGCGAATTGGACTTTGATTTACACCGGTCAACAGGCTGGGATAGCAAACCTGAAAACTGGCCAACTCGCTTGATTAATCACCCGCATGAACCTCAGCGTGTTGTCGTTTCTACCGAAGAAACGCTGCTTGATTCATTTACTACTGAGCATATGCGCCCACCTGTTATGAGACCTCGACTAGATCGAGAACCTGGATTCATACTGGTTGCTCAAACCAGCGCAAGGATCAAAGTAAAGATCTTTGCCTTGGCGATTTAAGGAATGGTGGGCGATAGTGGATTCACCCCGCAAGGGGGTATAAACTTCGAATCCATCTTGGCCCAAATACAGAGAACTGCCCTCGAGCGTTGCTCGAAACCACTTCTCTGGTGGGCGATAGTGGATTCGAACCACTGGCCTCAACAACGTCAATGTTGCGCTCTAACCAACTGAGCTAATCGCCCTGATTTTGAATGTTCCTTTTGCTTGTTTCTAAACGATCAAGTTCTGCGGGAGCGCGTTTTGCGCTTTTATATTGCAAGGATCGCTATGCTCCCTTGCATTGAGCTGATGGCTCCCCAACTGAGCTAATCGCCCTGATTTTTAATTTATGAGTCCTCTTCGTTTTCGCCAGCAGATTGTAACTCATTGTTTGCGATTTGCAAATCTTCTTTGTACTTGTTGTTTAAGTAATCCTCAGCCTTATTAAGAAGCTCCTTCGTAGCATCATGGGTCAAAGTCTTGTATGCCAGGTTAAAAGTCAGCCATTTATGGTCTAAATGCTCGTCTGATATCGCAACTTCTTCCTGATTGGTTTCTGCCAGGAAAAAGTCCACTTTCTTCAAGATTTTATCTCCGTCCAAGCTATAAATGTATTTAATCTGTTCTCGAAAACCTTCATCAAGATCAATATTAAAAAGCCCTGTCTCTTCCTGAGCCTCCCTCATTGCCGCATCCACCTCTTTTTCTCCAAATTCAATGTGCCCTTTCGAAAAACCCCAGTGACCATGCCTGTAATTCAGCAACAGATACAGTTTTGTGTCCTTGATTCGACGAAAAATTATTATCCCTGCTGAATGTTCGCGCATAATGAGAGGATTTAATAAAAATTTAATATTTGTGTGCTTTTATAGGTTATATGATTTTAAATTTATCCGCAATTAGAGGGTGGATCATCAACCTTTTCTTCCCTGCAAAATGTGTTACTTGTGGGGTTGAAGGCTCGATTTTGTGCGACGGTTGCTTCTCGGGGATAGAAAGAACCTGCGAACGCATTGACGTCCCCTATCTTGATGGCGTTTTCTCGATTTATCGCTATGAAAAACGAGGAGCACTGCAGAAGTCCGTAAAAGCTATGAAGTACAGGTTTGTCAGAGACGTTGCTGGATTTTTTCGTGACGACATTGAGAGGCTACTGAACAATAAATTTGATCACAGCTATCTTGTTGTACCCGTCCCCCTCCATAAAAAACGCGAAAAGTGGCGTGGATTCAATCAAGCTAATGAACTCATTCGGGGTATCCACTGGCCACGTTTTGACGGACTTTTGCGAGTACGAAATACCGACCCACAAGCAGATCTAAATCGCGCCAGCAGGCTCGAGAATTTGCACGATGCTTTTGTTGCAACAACGGAGGTCGTGAACAAGAAATTTGTACTAATCGACGATGTGTGCACGACCGGCGCGACTTTGAGTGAATGCGCGAGGGTTTTGAAGGAGGGTGGGGCGAGGGAGGTGTATGGGGTCGTACTAGGACATGGGTAGATTGCAAGTACCCGACAACCACTGTAAACTGTCCACTGACATGAAAATCTCAATCGACGCATCACGGTACGGACACGAACAATCGACAGGAGTCGAGAAGTATTCGTATGAGATAATTCGAAGGGTTTACAAACTGGCTCTTGAGGATGGACACGAGGTGAAGCTTTATACCAAAGAGCTTTTGGCGGATTTTCCGCCGGAACACCAGGTTGTGATTAAGCGTGCGAAGCTTTGGACGCTTGTTGGTCTGAGTCTTAAGATGCTTTTTAGCAGGAATGATTCCCTCTTTGTTCCGTCGCATGTTTTGCCACTAATCAGGCCGAAGAAGAGCGTGATTATGATTCATGATGTGGCGTTCCGCAGGTATCCAAAGGTTTATTCGTGGAAACAGCGTCGCTATCTTAACTGGAGTACAAAATACGCGATCAAGCACGCTTCGAAGATACTTGTTCCGAGCAAGTTTACGGCACAGGAACTTGAGGATATTTATGGCTGCCCTACAGATAAGATTGAGGTTGTTCATCATGGGGTTTCGGGGCTTGCCGAGGAGAATGATTGCCTTGAAAAATTTGGACTTAACAAAGAGGAAAAATACATGCTATTCATTGGCCGACTGGAATATAAAAAGAATTTACCAAGGTTAGTGCGAGCTTTTGCTAGCCTGGGCAAGCAAGACTGGAAACTGGTTTTGGCCGGCAAAGGCGGATACGGAGTCGAGAAAGTCTTCGCCGAGGCAAAAAAATCAGATGCTCGTGATCGAATAATATTTACTGATTATATCAGTGATGCTGAAAAGACTTGCTTAATTAAAAACGCTGGGATGTTTGTATTCCCATCACTGTATGAAGGGTTCGGACTTCCGATGCTAGAGGCTTTTGAGGCTTGCGTGCCTGTTGTTGGCGCTGACATACCTGTTTTGCATGAGGTTGGAGGACAAGCTTACTACCCTGTGCATCCACTTCATGAGGACGATATTGCGCAAGGGCTCTCCGAGGTTATTCGGGATGAGGCGATGCAAGAACGCATGATAAAAATGGGCCGCGAAAGGCTCAAAGAGTTTGATTGGGATGAGAGTGCTAGGAGGACGCTGGAACAAATTGCAACCACCTCGCAACCACGGTAAACTGTTCACTGTCCATTGTTTACTGTCCACTAAAATGAAAATAGCACTCGTACATGACTTTTTGATCAAGATGGGAGGGGCCGAAAGGGTCCTGCATGAGTTTACAAAAATGTATTCTAAGGCTCCGATTTATACGCTGATTTATGATGAAAAAGCTTGTGGCGCAACTTTTCCAAAGGAGCGCGTGAGGACTTCTGCGATGCATAGCTTGCCTAAGTTTTTGCGAAAAAGGCACAAGTACTTCTTCCCTATGATGCCTTCGATGGTAGAGCAGTTTGACCTGAGCTCCTTTGACGTGGTTTTGAGTTCTAGCAACTCGTATGCTCACGGAATTGTGCCGAATTTAAAGACGAAACATATCTGTTATTGCCATTCTCCGATGCGTTATGCGTGGGATTGGACTCACAACTATTTGGCTGAGCAGAATATGAGCGATTTTATGAAAAGGGTTGTTTCAAAAAGAGTTGAAAAAGTTCGTATGTGGGACCGAATGGCGTCGGATCGAGTTGATAAATATTTGGCGAATTCGCAGACTGTGAAGGATCGGATTTGGAAATATTATCGTCGTGACAGTGACGTTGTCTTCCCTCCTGTTGACGTTAAGCGGTTTACCGCGCGAGATACGAATGAGGACTACTTCTTGATCGTTTCGACTTTGACTCCGTACAAGCGAGTGGATTTGGCGATTGAGCTCTTCAATCGGCTTGGGCGTCGGCTTGTGATTATTGGTGACGGAAGTGCACGCAAATATCTCGAAAGTATTTCGGAGGACAATATTGATTTCTTAGGATTTAAATCGGATGAAGTTGTCCGAGAATATATGGAAAATTGCCGAGGACTTCTGTTCCCTGGCGAAGATGACTTCGGTATTACCCCTGTTGAAGCAATGGCTTGCGGAAAGCCTGTTCTGGCATTACGACGAGGTGGAGCTACTGAGACCGTTGTCGAGGGGAAAACCGGTGAATTCTTCGACGAACCGACCGTCGAGTCGATGGAAGATGGACTTGCTAGGCTTTTCCTCAATGAAAAAACATATCAGTACAACAAAATCCGTGATCACGCCTCTAAATTTGACAGAGAAGTGTTCGTCAATAACATCAAAAGTGCTTTAAAAACCCTCAAATAAACTGTAGAATTTGAGTCCTGTAACCACCTATTTGATGTCAGAAATCGCACTTTATCGTAAATATCGGCCAAATAACTTCCATAATCTTGTCGGACAAGATCATATTCGGCAAACGCTTCTGAATGCGATTAAGGGCGATAATATTTCGCACGCATATCTGTTTTGCGGACCTCGTGGAACAGGTAAAACAACAACTGCGCGTCTCATGGCAAAAGCGGTGAATTGTACAGATCTACAAGAGAACGGAGAACCGTGTGAAAAGTGTGAGATGTGTACTGCCGCTATCGAAGGCAAACTTATTGATCTAATCGAGATTGACGCAGCATCAAACCGTGGAATCGACGAGATCAGAGCTTTGAAAGAAAAAATAAAATTCTCACCTACTCACGCAAAAGCGAAAATCTACATCATCGATGAGGTCCACATGCTCTCGAAAGATGCGTTCAATGCACTTCTAAAAACGCTTGAGGAACCGCCATCACATGTTTATTTCATTCTGGCGACAACCGAGTCACACAAAGTGCCGGAAACTATCATCTCAAGATGCCAAAGATTCGACTTCAAACGTGTCGACGTCAAATCGATAGTTGCACGCCTCGGATACATCGCTCAACAGGAGAAAATCGAAGCAGAACTGGACGCTCTCGAGCTAATCGCAAGAAACGTCGAAGGAGGACTTCGCGATGCGATCGGACTTTTGGAACAGATAACTTTTGAGAACAAACTTACATACGAAGACGTCAAAAAAAGCCTTGGAACAACCGGACACAAAGCTATTGAACAGCTTTTCGATCAATTGATGAACTCAGACACACAAAAGGCTCTTGCAACCATCTCAGAAATCCATTTTGACGGATATGATTTAATCCAATTCACAAAAGACTTCCTAGAATTCCTTCGAGAGAAAATGATCGAATCAGTGAAATCAAAAAAGAATGACGAACTTGCCAAAATCGTGCAAATGGTTGACCTATTCCAAAAAGCTTACGAATCTGGAAAATCTGCGGTAATACCTCAACTGCCACTTGAGGTTGCTGTAATTAAATGTGACCATGACCAGTCAGTAGTCAGCAATCAGCAGAAGGCAGTGAGCAGAGAACAGATAACAGATAACAGAGGGGCTACGACTGCGTCTGCACCGAAGCCTACTCCAGCTCCAACACCGACTCCACAGCCTAAGGCTGAAGAAGTACCTTTGGTCGAAGTTCAACAAGATAGATCTTCTGCGGTTATCGATCTTTCACTCGACAGCGTAAAGAAGAACTTCCCTCGAATCCTTGAGAATGTCACAAACCCTGCGATCAAAATGTCATTCAAAACAGGTACAATCACAAAAGTTGATGGCAAAACTATCACTGTCGGGTTCTCAAGTAACTTCCACTTGGACAAGGTTAACAATGTCCAAGGACATGACGTTATTGAACGCGCACTAAAGACCGTTTTTGGCCAAACCGTAAAACTTAATTGTGAACTAGCCAAAGTCAGCATCACCCCTTCGTTTAGCGCACCTGCTACTCCTCAAGAAGAACGTGCTACTGAAGCTGCTGAGCAAGCTGTTAAGGATGTTGGGTGGGATGAGATTTAGGTAGTAGTAGTTGGTGGTGGTAGTTGTAGTGTGGTGTTTTCGCGTTGCGAAAACGGTTTTTTATTTCGTTCGCGGCATCACCCCAGGAGTACTTCCCTGCTGTGCAGGTGTGCGCGCTTCCTGTTTTTTTCAATAGGGCCTTGCTTCATTTTCTACGAAATAACTCAGATTGTTTGCCTACGCAAAAATCTTCTTTATTTCTTGAAAATGCTTGTTCGTTACGGCAAATGTGCGAATTTGCCTCCACTACCAAACGCAAAACTCACTACTACCCTCAAGCTTATATGTACGCTCTCAAAAAACTATGAGCGCTGCTGATGCTCTCTTAATAGATACAAAAATCTTAGTTTACTGGTTGTGTTTTGCTTCGCAAAACGTCTTATCGTCCTGTTGTAATCGAACGCAGCCAGCTCACCAGATTACTCATTGGCACTCTCAATTTCATATATCTGTCTATTTCCTCTTCCACCATTCGATCACGATAGGCAGCTTTTAGCATCTGCGGGTAGTTCATCTGCCTAGTTGTGAGGTCCATTGTTTTTCCATGTTCTGCCAGTATTTCTCCAATTCGTCGTTTTAGTTCTTCGATTAGTCTGTTTGCCTCTCCCTGATCCTCAGCCTCTACAGTCAACGTTGATGGAGAACTGCCTATATAGCCGGAAGCTGCACGACTTTCCTTGATTCCTAACTCCTCCAATATCCCTGCCAACTGAGCCTGGACAGCTTGATTGGCTGCACTAATAGATTTATTACTCGGTATAACCTGCCTGGCAAGCTCTGGATTTTTCATTGCTAGAGATACTATCAAGTTATCAGTCAGCAACAATCTATCTGCAATATTTAAAACAGATTTTCTCAAAGTTGGCCCTGGCAAATGGGTAGTTATTCCGTCAATCTTCCTCTTCGGACATGATTCACCATTCGGATAACAAAGTTCGTAATTAAATTCTGGCGCCATTTTTTTATTTATTAAATTCTACTTTTAAAATTCAAACACACTTATTGCCTCGCCGCAATATTGTTGCCCCTGTAACCTGAGACCAAACCATAATCCTCGAAAAAGTCACGAAAATCCCCGGGGAAAAACGTGACAATTCATCAAATCTGTTGTCTCATGCTTATGATGAATCATGAACAAATCCTCGACAATTTGAGCGGATACGAGAAAACCGGGAAAGCCGGTAATTTTGGCGCAGGGCTTGAGCACGTCAAACAAGTGCTTGAATCACTTGGTCGGCCGCAAGACAAATACCCGATAGTCCACGTTGTTGGATCCAAGGGTAAGGGCTCTACCGTTCGGATAATTGAGCAAGGCCTTGTTCAGGCTGGCAAGCGTGTTGGGTCTTACTACTCCCCTCATATTTACAGGGTTAACGAGCGGATTCGGCTCGATGGCGAAGAGATCAGCGACGAGGATTTTGACCGCATTGCGAACAATGTTCCAACTGAGGGGCTCACCTACTTCGAATTCATCACAATTTGTGCGTTTCTATATTTCGCAGAGAAAAAAGTTGATTATGCCGTGATTGAGGCAGGGCTTGGTGGCCGACTTGATGCGACAAATGTTGCGAGAGAGCCTAAATGCGTGGTTTTGACCAAGGTTGAGCTTGAACATACTGACCTGCTTGGAGAAACTATCGAGGAAATTACTCAAGAAAAACTGGGAGTTTTGCGTGGCGATGCGCCTCTGTTTCGGGAGGCACATGAAGCCCTTGAGTTCCTTGGATTTGAGATGCCGAAGGAGCCGGCTCCCTTGCCGGGCAGGTTTGAGAGGCGGGAGATCTTTGGACGCGAGTGTGTGCTTGATATGGCTCATACTGCCAGTAGCGCGAAGTTTTTACGAGAACGTCTGGATCAGCATTACCCGGGGGCTAAGTTTCTGTTTGTGATGAGTTTTTTGGAAGGGAAAAATTGGCGCGCAGTTGTTGATGAATTGGTGCGTGACGGAGATGAATTACGACTTGTCGAAATGGACGATCCGAGAAGTATGAAGTTCGAAAATGCGTCTCCGATGCCGAGCGAATGGCATGACGGATTTGTGCCTGTGGTTTGTGGGTCGTCTAGATTACTCGAAAAGTTCTAAGAAACTTCCCTCATCCAAAATCGCTACCTCAAGCTCTTGAGCTTTTTTGAATTTGCTTCCTGGGCTGTCGCCGACGATGACGTAATCTGTTTTTGCGCTGACTGAGCTTGAAACGTGGCCACCAGCTTTTTTGATCATATCTTTGGCTTGTGGGCGGCTTAGATTTGCGAGTGTTCCGGTTAGAACAAATGTCTTTCCTTGGACTCCCTCGACTCCTTGGATTCCCTCAATTTTCAGCGTGCTTACCCCGCGATCAAAGAAGCGTTGCAACAGCTGAATATGCGAATCGTCTTGGAACCATTGCCAGAATGATTCTGCAACTTTTTCGCCGATTCCTTCGATGTGAGTTAGAGTCTCAAGTGAGGTCTCTTGCATCACATTGATAATTGCTGGGATCGGGAAAATATCGAGATTTTCTTCTGGTGCTTCTTCTCCGAACATTGAGATTTGAGCTTTTTCTTTCTTAGCAGGTGGGGCCATTAGGCTCGCATCTACTTCCTGTTTTTGTATAAAATTTGCAAGTATCTGACTTGTCTGATCTCCGATGTATCTAATGCCAAGTGCGTACAAGAATCTATCGAGTGGAATTTCGACGGAATCCTCTATTGCTGTCACGAGTTTGTCTGCTCTTTTTTCTTGGAAAAGCTCTAATCCGAGAAGGTCTTCATATTTCAGCGTGAATAGATCAGATGGATCGTTTACTAGACCTGCGTCTATGAGCTGGTCGACAACTTTTTCGCCGAGTCCGTCTATGTTGAATGCGTTTTTGGAAACAAAGTGTTCGATTGATTGGCGAGTAATTGATCCGCAATTTTTGTTGCTACAACGGGTTACCGCCTCGCCTTCCGGCTTGATAACTGGGCTACCGCAAGTTGGGCACTGAGTCGGGAATTCGAACTGTTTTTCACTTCCTGTTCGAAGGTCTGTCATTACACTTACAACTTCCGGTATTATGTCTCCAGCTTTCTGGATTATTACTGTGTCGCCAATACGAACATCTTTTCGTGCTATTTCGTCTTCGTTGTGAAGTGTTGCTCTTGAAACTGTTGAACCTGCTACAAGCGTTGGCTTTAGCTCGGCAACGGGGGTTAGTGCTCCTGTTCGACCGACTTGAATCTTGATGTCGAGCACCTTAGTTACCGCTTGTTCTGCCGGGAATTTATATGCAATTGCGAAGCGTGGTGCTTTGGCTGTGTAACCGAGAGACTTCTGCTTATCCAGGTCATTGACCTTGATCACTATCCCGTCGATTTCGTATGGCAAATCTGCTCGTTTGCTTATCCAATCTTCACAGAATTTCAGGACCGATTCGATGCTGTCGTGTTTTTTGTAATGAGTGTCTGTCCTTAGTCCAAGATCGTGCAAAGTCTCCATTGTTTCTATCTGTGACTTTGGCGAAACGTCACCTTGTCCAATGTCATAAAAGAAGAAATCTAAGTCACGCTCAGCTGCAACTTGTGGATCAAGCTGCCTCACAGTACCTGCTGCTGCGTTCCGTGGATTTGCAAATCCGTCCAGTTTTTCAAAGCTAGACTTCGGCATGTAAACCTCTCCAGAAACCTCAATATCAACAGGTTTGCGCAGCTGCAATGGAATACTTTTGATCGTTCGGATTGTGTGAGTTATATCCTCCCCTTCTTGTCCGTTTCCTCGTGTGATTGCTTTGACCAACTTCCCTTTTTCGTACCAAACTGTCACGTTAAGTCCGTCGATTTTGAGCTCGGATACGAATTGGAATGTTTGATTTGGTAAAAATCGCACCAGCCTACCTGCCCAATCGATTAAATCCTGTTCAGAAAATGCGTCCTGCAAACTCCATTTACGAGTCTTGTGACGAATTTTATCGAACTTACCAGAAAGCACATTTCCAACCCGTTGAGTTGGCGACTGAGGCGATATGAATTCAGGGAACTTAGTCTCTAACTCGATCAACTCTTTTTTCAGAGCATCGCGAACAGATTCATCAACTTCTGACTCGTCTAAAACAAAGTATTTGTAATTCAAATCGTTAATCTTGTCGCGCAATAAAGCGATCCTCTTTTCTGCTTGCTGTTTGTCCATAGACTTTTATCTGTAATTTTGGTATAATTTTAGGATAAAAGAACCTAAAAAACAATCTTATGAGCGATCCATTATTTGACCCATCAACCGATGATGCTCCTATCTCAGATGAAACACAAAAAATTGTTAACGAGCCGATCGTAGATCCAACAGGCCTGGACGACAAGGATCAGGAACTTGTAAATATGATTGCGAGCCTTGTCGATGAAGGCAAAATAAATCTTTATCAACCTTCAAGCATGGTAAATCAAGAGGTTTACGATAACTTGGACAGAACCCAGCAAGGAAAAATCGATCAGCAAGCTTTTAATATGCTTACAACTGTTCGAAATATTTATTCTTACAACCAATCCGATTTCACAAACAGCACTTACCAGTTCCAAAACATGGTGCACACATTCCGACTTCAAAAGGAAAAATCGGAAGAAGAGTTCGGAGATGTTTATAAATTCTAACAATGAATCCTACAGATACGCCACAAAACGCTCCTGCAGAATCTGATGATAAAGGTGTTGAAAAAGCACCTGAATTGCCTGCGCATCTTAGTAGTTTTGTTGACAAGCTAACTTCTAAGCTTGCAACTGATGACTCGGTTCATTCCTCGAGAATATTAACTGTCTCTGATGAGATAAAGGAACACATATCAAATCCACAGTACTTTGGCCCTGACGAGCGAGACCTTCTAATCCGCATGACAGAGGCTGACATAGACAGAACATTGTCTCAGCTGACAGAGGAAGATTATGGGCCGATTAAAGATGCTAGTGCGCTTAGAACAATCGTCTTTGAGAACGACATGAGCGACACAATGGAAAGACTTAGAAACGGAGTTTTTGCAAAGTTATTTGAGACTATCGAAGCTCGTGAATCAGAGGAAGAAATCACCTCTGCCAGAGACTCACTAACAGGTTTGAAAACATCTTTTGCTCTACTTGCAGACGGAACTAAGGTTGATGCTGCAACCAAACAAAAGGCTGACGAAATTTTCAAAGGAATTGACGAAACCAGTTCAGGCGATTTAGATGTTGTGACTGCAAAATTTGGCGAGGCGTCTCAGCAACTGCAAGAACTTTTGTCCGCTTATAAAACTTCTCGTATTACAGAATTGCGTGGAAAAGGTGTGTCTGAAACATCGCTAACATCACTCAATGCGATAGTTGAGCCAAATGAATTTTTTGAAAAATCTGCAGAACAATTAACTCTAGCAGAGGCCACTCCTGCGCCAGAAACTACAACCGTCGAACCTGAAAAGAGCCTGAAAGACAGAGCTCTTGATGATGTCGTAAAATCTTCTGAAGGAGTCGAAAGCCCTACTGACTTCCTCGATAACCTGATGAAGAAAGGAAGTTTCATTGGGCCGATTATTGTTACAGTTTTAACTATGCTTAGCGGATCAAAAATGGCATCTTTTACAGATAAAATTATCGAAAACCTAGACTCAACTGAGACCCGGGAAGTTTTCCGTTCGCTTGATTCTGGTCACTTCCGTCTTATTGCTCACAAGGCTGCTGATGAGAAGTGGAAAACTCTTCGCGAACACAAGCCGGTTGCTACTGCCTGGCTAGAAAACGACCTCCGAGTTGATGGCAACGCCGTAGGTAAAAACGAGGATCTCATGAACTCGCTTCTGAATACTGAATTCACAATTGCTAAATTCAAAAACATCGCACAAGAAGGAACAAACATTAGCGTCATTGAGGAAGAGGATGTACCACCTGAATTTGAAGATGATGTCCCAGTTATTCAAGCGCTATACGAAACTATTCTTCCTCGCATTCAAGAATCTGCAGATCATGACAACAAAACCCTTGCTGAATTCATAGCTACAGAGATGGTTGGCACTGAAGACGTGCCAGCTGAGCCTGCACTAAGTTAATTTGCTTTTTCATATTTTTATCCTAGAATAAACTCACAAAAACAAAAATAAATGACCGACAACGTAATAAATCTACAGAATCCGGGAGGAGCAGCTGCAGGCGCAGGTGGTTCTGGACAAGCTTCAGATGATTCCAAATACAACATTTCAGACGAAGTTTTACAGAAGTTTCCTGAGCTCGTTAAGCTAATCAAAGATGCAGAATCGATGACTGATGCAGAACGAACTTACTGGTTCCAAATTTTACCAATAATGACTCAAGAACAGGTTGATAAGCTTCGAACTATCCTTGTAAAAGAGCGGGAGCAACTTGCAAAACTTGATTCTGAATACGAAACCGAGCTTAAGCGAATCAACGACAAACATATGCTCGAGTGGAAGGAGTTCGAGATGCGAAAAGCGCGTGAGTCACGTCAACAAGCTGAGGCTGCACACGAAGCGGAAGAGGAAAAAGCTGAGGAGGATATTTTGTCGCAGTTGGATGATTTATAGTCAGTAGTCAGTAGGAATGAGTCAGTAGCGTTGGAAATTTTTAAGTGTGCAGAGTTTGCAAACTAAGATCTGGTCCCGGGACCAAGTTTACAGATCGGGCAGTACAAAAAATCATAAGCCTTAAGTCTTACTGCCCACTAATCACTGTCCACTATCCACTAAATAAGCTCCCCTACCAATATCAATCTTCTTAGGTTAGTTCCGACAGGAGTACATGTCATGAGTGTGAGCTGTTTTTTGTCGTTTGGTTGGTCTAGGACGTCGACATCGGATGGAGATACTTCGCGTTTTTCGGATATCCGATATGTGAATTTCTGTTGGTTGTAATACAGGGTTACTTCGTCACCTATTTCTAGCTGTGGGAGTAGTGCGAATACTTCTTTGTAGTCGCCTTCATCCCAGAAATAGTAGCTGCTATGGCCTGTTATGAACGTATTCCCGATTTGTCCTGGGATTGCGGTTCCAGGGTAGCGCACAACTCCGTCTTTTAGAGCCTCAAGAACGTCTTCGTTTAGGTCTGTCCAATCTTCTGATTGGATTTCACTGTCGGGTATTTCAACTATTGGGACGTTTTTGCCCAGTTTTGGGATTATTATCCTGTTGTCCGGAGGTGTTACGGCTAGTGATAATTCTGGGAATTGTTGTTTTTGTTCAACAGGGTCTTTGCTCATTACGATTAGTTCTTGCTCCGGCTCTACATCTTGAGTGACTGCTATTTCTGAAACTCCCATTACGTTGCTACTTAATATTTGCAGATAGGCGTTTGCATTGAATAAGAAGAAAAATGAGAAGAAAAGCACCATTGCGACGGCGACTATCTTCATGTATTCCATCATCCGATTAGCCAATGTTACAACCTCATCAGGGGTGTTTTCGTAAGCGAGTGCTGCATTTATGTCAAAAGGAGTTCCATGTTCCGGAATATCAAGACGATAAAATTCGGCTTCGCGAGTTTCTTCGATTTTGCGATCGACTTTTTTAACTATTTCCTCGATTGTTTGCTTGTTGATCATTTTGTCCGAATTTGGATTCTACGATATCTGTTAATTATACCTGAAAAACCTCTTTCTAGCAACCGAGGGGGTTTGACGTTTTGAGTAGATGTGCTTTATGATTTTATCCTGCTAACAATAAAAATATGAAAACTTTTGAAAAACCGTTACCGAAGCTGGCATTTTTGACTGCCATAGCTAATCTTGGAGCCGATTCTCTGGCTTGCGAACCTTCGGTTGGAGACATGGCTTTAACAGATACGGCAAGCGTGCAAAATGATATTTTGCCTATGATGGACAGTTGCAAACCATGGCAATATTCGACTCAGGGATTGGAATCGCTTTTGCATGCTCATAGCCATGGTGGCAAGCATGTTGATAGTGTTTCCAGGTTCAAATTGGTTTCTCACGTCGATGGAGATGAACTTAGTTTAGACGTGAAAACTCGAAATTTAGAGGATATTGTTACTTTGGATGACTTTGCCGCTGCTGTTGAGGGTGACACTATTAACACGCATACCATCTTGCATGGTGGAGCGGATAGACAGTGCTTGCACGTGACCTCTACTTACGACACAAAACACCGAACCGGAAGTTCTACTGCCGTTTTGGGAGCTTATTTTCGTGGACGATGCCTCCCTATTGACCGAGATGAATGGACAGGATCTTACCCAGAATGCGGACTGATTATGGATGAGTATCACGACCTAGCCATGGAAGCTATCCAGCTAACCGAGAGAGAGGATTGACATTTTCCTCAAATGCGTTAAAATGTGCTTCTGTCTTTAACTTACAAAAATGAATAAATCTCAACTATTACTAGGTGCCTCTCTAATTGCTGCACCAGCATGCGGAACAGAAGAAACTCCTTATGACCAATCGAATCTTCCGGATCATACAGTTGCTTATGTTGATCACAGTATTGAAGATTTTCAAACTGGATGCGATATCGTTTCTGGGAATGAAACGGAAATTCGCGAGTTGAGACAAGAACTAAAAGATTTGAGAACAAAGCTGTTCATGCTTAAGTTTTTGCAAATTCGCATAGCTGCTGAAACAACTAACTTGAAGGCTAAAGACCCGGAAACGCTAGCAAATGATACCCTTGAGGGATATCTCGAAACATTCAGTTTTGTACAAGCTCG
>CAZRWH010000011.1:0-32374 GCA_964603905.1 uncultured Candidatus Peribacteria bacterium
TCAAATCTTAACCTGTTTTATTAAATTTGACTTAATTTTATTAAATCCTATTAAAGCATCTTGAAATAGATCACAGGTTATATTTAACAGACAACAGCAGCAACTTACTTTAATTTTCCACCCTATATATCAGTTCCGCCATCTCTCCTCTTGTCAGATAAGTGCTAGCATCTTCCCATGAATCCATAAGATATCCGTTATTTTCTGCATAATCCCAATACTTCTGATACCACTCGCCGTTAACTTCAGGGATGCTATCAAAATATGTTTCCAATGTTATCTTAAGAGCTTCAGCAATATTTATATATTGAGCTGGTTTAAAAGTACCATCTGGGTATCCACCAATTATCCCGCTTTCTTTTGCATAACAAACATATTTAGAATACCACTCGCCCGCTATTACATCTGACAAACAAGCTGACCCCACATACGAAGCTATATCACTTTCTAACTTTGCCTCAATTAAAATCTTTGAAAATTCGGCGCGATTAATTGAATTACTAGGCTTGTAGCTACCATCACTATACCCTTCTACTATCCCTGCATCTCTAACATATTTAATTGCATCATAGTATTGATTACTGTCGTCCACGTCATCAAAGATGCTATTTAAGCCAGACGTACCAAGTATTGCTGGCCTAGATGGATACGACATAATTTCAGCATTTTCAAAAGCACTCAACGCATCTAATAGCCCTCCTATCTTCCCTATATAATCAACGTTCTTGTCGTTAACATCACTCGCTGTCTCTTCTAACAGATATTGGATTTCCCAATTCTCTAGTTCAGGGAATTGTCCTTTTATCATAGCTGCAACTCCTGCGACTATCGGCGCAGAAAAAGACGTTCCATCGTTATAACTATAGTCTCCTTCACTTGCCCACGTTGTAGAATACACATTCTTACCCAATGCACTTAGATCGATACAATCCTCTCCATAATTCGAGAACGATGTTAAGTACCCGTTGCCGTCAACTGCGGCAACCCCTAACACCATATCGTAATTACCATCGTTACATACCGGTGACGCTGGGACATTATCCATATTGACTCCATCTGCATTAATATCAGTGTTAGTGATCCCATTTCCTGCAGCCACGACAATCATACACCCCTTCTTATAGGCATACTCAATCGCATCGTCATATTCTGTTGTATACGTGTTATATACTGCTCCTCCAAGAGATATATTTATAATATCTGCCCCATTATCAGCTGCATAATAAATTGCATCTATAATATAATCTCGGCTAATACCTCCGTCTGCAGTGCCAACATCTAACGACATTATTTTTGTATTAGAGGCAATCCCAAGTATTCCCTCTCCATTATCTTGTTCTGCCGCAATTATACCTGCCACATATGTCCCGTGTACTCCTGAAGGATCTATAACACTTCCCATTTCAAAATCTTCGTATCTATAAGTCCATCCATAAACATCATCAATATACCCATTATTATCATCATCTATAGAATTTCCCATCACCTCGTTATGATTTCTCCAAATTGAACCTGCCAAATCATCGTGATCTATATCTACACCAGAATCTATAACTGCCACAACCACTTCTTCTGGGGCGTAGCCCTCATATGCATCGTAAATTTTAGATTGTACTAAGTACCACTGGTTTAACTGCAATGGATCGTCTGCAATATTGGGGGCAACATAGAGAGACGTTTTATTAGTATAATCACCTGTAAATCTTACATCTTGATACCCTGATCCGGTATCAGATGGAACTGTAAAATAAACAACATCATCATTCCCATATCTATCTTCGTACAACACATAATCCTTTGTCTTACTCTCCCCAATATATAAATACCGATTTTCTGACAAGTTATATCCTACGACCATGCCTATCTGCCCTGGCACTAAGAAATTATACGGGGGAGCATCTGTATTATTTGGGTATAAACTATATGAAGTAGGGTATAGGTAATTATCTAATTCATAGGGAGCAAAATAATATTTATCCCCTGTATATATACCGATATATCCTTTTGGAGTTATATTTATTCCTAAATTTTCTGGAGCCATAAATTCAATCCCCTTGTAATCACGCCCATCAATCCTTGTAGGCCCACTCATCACCGAAAAATCCGAATATTCTACTTCTTCATCTATAGGGACTCCCTCTTCATCTAGGAAATAAACCAGCTGAATCTCTCCCTTCTCATGGTGGAAGTTGTAGTGATAAACTTTGAATTTTATATCTTCCCCGACTTCTGAACTAGATAATATTGATGCTTTGACTATCCCTAGTTCTTCAACCTGAGTAGCGCCTAAACTTATTGGAGCCCACATAATCCAAATTGATAAAGACAGAACAAGCGAAATTATTTTCTTCATGTTTTATGGTTAGATTTTTAGCCAGTCACAATATACAAAACTTATTCTCTTATTACTACCAGTATTCAATCTATTAATAACAACTACCACTACTCCCTACAACTATCTAAAGAATCTTCTTAAGCCACTGCCCCGTATAAGACTCTTTGACCTTAGCGACGTCTTCCGGGGTTCCGCTAGCTACAATCATACCTCCTTTGTCTCCCCCGTCAGGGCCGAGGTCGATAACGTAGTCTACAGATTTAATTACGTCTAAGTTGTGCTCGATTGTGAGGACTGTGTTTCCTTTTTCGACTAGGCGTTGGAGAACTTCTAGGAGTTTTTTTACGTCGTCGAAATGGAGTCCTGTTGTTGGCTCATCAAGGACGTACAGTGTTTTTCCTGTTGAACGCTTACAAAGCTCTGTTGCAAGCTTTATACGTTGCGCCTCACCTCCTGATAGCGTTGTTGCTGGTTGTCCTAAATGGATGTATCCCAGACCAACCTCAGAGAGTGTTTGGAGCTTGTTTTTCACTGCAGGTATAGCCTTGAAGAATTCAAGTGCTTCGTCGACTGTCATGTCTAGAACGTCGGCGATATTTTTACCCCTGTATGTGATTTCGAGAGCTTCACGGTTGTATCTGCGTCCTTTACACACCTCACATGGAACGTAAACGTCTGGGAGGAAGTGCATTTCGATCTTTTTGATTCCATCACCTTGGCAGGCTTCACAACGCCCACCTTTTACATTGAAACTGAATCGCCCTGGCTTGTATCCACGAAGTTTTGCATCTGGTGTTTGTGAGAAAAGCTCACGCACGTCTGTGAATACTCCTGTGTATGTTGCCGGGTTAGAACGAGGAGTTCTTCCGATTGGCGACTGGTCGATGTTTATAAGTTTGTCTAGGTATTCGATTCCACGTATTTCTCGGTGAGCACCTGCAAAAGCTTTTGATCTATTAACGACTGAGGCAACTTTTTTTACTAGAGTCCCGTTGATCAAAGTTGATTTCCCTGATCCTGAGACACCTGTCACTCCGATAAATGTACCGAGTGGCAGCTTGATGTCTACGTCTCTTAAGTTGTGTTCGCATGCCCCTAGAACTTCGAGGTGGTTTCCGTTTCCTTTGCGTCTCTTTTTTGGCTTTGCGACCTCTTTTTTACCTGACAAGTATTGCCCTGTAATTGAGTTCTTGTCGGCGAGGATTTGCTTAGGTGTACCTTCGAAAACAACCCTTCCACCATGTTTTCCCGCACCTGGACCAATATCGAGAATGTAATCGGATGCAAGCATTGTGTCGACGTCGTGCTCTACAACGATCACCGTATTTCCAAGGTCACGAAGCGAATGCATTGTTTTGATAAGTTTGTCATTGTCGTTTTGATGAAGTCCGATTGATGGCTCATCAAGCACATAAAGAACTCCAACAAGATGTGATCCGATTTGTGTTGCCAGCCTAATTCGTTGCGCCTCTCCACCCGAAAGTGTGTTTGCAGCACGGTTTAGCGTTAGGTATGAAATCCCTACATTCGAAAGGAATTTCAATCTGTTTTGGACCTCTTTCAAAATTGGCTCTGCGATCTTATTTTCGTTGTCTGTAAGCTTAAGTTTTGAGAAGAATTTATAAGCCTCAGCGATAGAAAATTCTGTCACATCGATAATCGATTTTTTACCAACTGTTACCGCCAATATTTCTGCTTTTAGCCTCTTACCTTTACAAGAAGGACATTTCAAAATCCTCATGTACTCTTCAATCTTTTTGCGAACGTAATCCGAGTCTGTTTCCAGATATCTTCTCTCTAGATTTGGTATTACTCCCTCGAACTTTGTTTGATATTCTCCCTGAAACTTCGCCGATCCGTTTTCCGGCGACATTTGCACCGAATACTTCTCGTCTCCTGTTCCATAAAGAACTTTTTGCAAATCTTCTTCGTCCATATCCTCGACTGGTACATCTATTGAGAATCCGTGTTTTTTTGAAACAGCTTCCAAAATTCTGTTGTACCACGTCAAATGCGAAGTTGTCGCAGACCAAGGCATAATTGCTCCTTCGTTCAGAGAAAGTTTTTTGTTTGGAATAACCAGATCCTGATCTACCTCTAGCTTCGTACCAAGTCCGTGACACACATCACATGCACCATGAGGACTGTTGAATGAAAAGTTTCTTGGCTCAATCTCCGGCAGATTGATATTACAGTCTGCACAAGCGAATCTCTCTGAGAAAACCTGACGCTCTTTGTTCTCGTGGTCCTGGACAATCATCATTCCTTCTCCAAATTTCAAACAAGTTTCGATTGAATCTGCCAAACGAGTTCTGTTTGGATTTGGAACATCGATCTCTTGTCCCGAAGAAAGCTTTTGTTTCTTCTCATCCAAATCTCGAATAACAACCCTGTCCACAACTATCTCTATTGAATGTTTTTTCTTAGGATCAATCTCCGGAATCTCAAGCACGCTGTACATCTCGCCGTCGATAACAACCCTAACGAATCCTTCTTTTTTGATGTTTTCAAAAACCTTCTCATGCTTACCTTTTCGATCCGCCACAACCGGCGCCAGCAAAAGCACCCTTCTTCCCTCTTCGATAGACGCAACATGATCAACAATCTGGCTCGTTGTTTGCCTTGTAACAGCCTTCCCACACTTTGGACAATGAGGACGTCCAATTTTCGCGAATAGAAGCCTCAGGAAGTCATAAATCTCCGTCACGGTTCCCACAGTTGAACGAGGATTACGACTCGCAGTCTTTTGATCAATCGAAATTGCAGGCGAAAGCCCTTCGATAGAATCAACCTCCGGCTTGTCCATCAATTGCAAGAATTGACGAGCATACGTCGATAAGCTCTCAACGTATCGCCTTTGTCCCTCAGCATAGATCGTATCAAATGCTAGAGACGATTTCCCCGATCCTGAAAGACCGGTGATTACCGTCATTTTGTCCCTTGGGATTTTGACGGAAATGTTCTTGAGATTATGAATACGTGCTTTTTTGACGTAGATTTCTTTTGCAGACACTATAGGTATTTGTTAGTTGTAGTGGTAGTTGTAGCCTTGGTGCTCTTCGAGCAGGATAGTTGGCAGTTTGCAATCAGCAGAGAGCAGTGATGGAGCGCTTCGCGCAGATTAGTTTTTTGATGCCATAAAAAATACTAACTTAAAAATTCAAGTTAGCTTGTAGATGATACTGGGTTTTTGCGAGGTTGGCAATGTTTTTAATACGCCTCACAAGTATAATCCTTTGCACTTATCTCCTCGAACAGCACCATGTTTGGCTCTGAGTTATATTCACTTCTCCATATTTCAACCAATTCCGTGTAAGAAACGTACTTAACCTTCCCCTGGTCAACAAGAGGTTGCAATTGCTTTATCTGATCCTCAACATACGAATACATTTCTGGGTCAAAAATAACTTTTTGAGGTATAGCGATCGTGTTTGTGTACATCTTCCCTGCTGGCAACCTACCTTCGCCTATGTATTCCGCTAGCACCTCTACATAATCCGCAGAGCTGTCGAAGTAACACTGCCTATTATCAAACCAATTCGAATGCTGCATTCCTGGAGCTACATAAACCATTGTTCCGTCTTCATCATGCTCCCAGAATTGATCTTCGAACCCTCTCGGTATCCAAATCCCCGAAGTCAGATCGTCCAAAGAGAAGTCCCCATTATGATGTTTGAAATGCACCCCAAGCGTTAAGATTTCTGGTTCCCATACAAAATCCGGATTCAAAACTCCTGCCTCCCCCTCATTAAGTCTGAGATACTGCCCCTGATCGTTCCAAATAATTCCTCCAACGATCTCGGTAATCCCTGACGTAATTTGCCCTCCGATATATCTAACGTCTGCATAATTCTGCTCTAATCCGTCTTCAAAACCTCCTCCTTTGTGTGGATCGATTTCGAAACCGTACTCTGTTGCAATCGTATTAATCACATTGTCCTCTTCACCATCACAATTTAGCGCACCTTCAAATAGCTTGTAATCTATCTGCATATTAAAAGGCAGTCCGTAGCTATCGATAAACCGTGCAAACTCCAGGAGTCCACTTTCATGTCGGTCATAGATATCACAAACCGCATAATGATCTCCGTTCTCAATGTGCCCCGCCCAAACAACATACACCGGCGTCACTTCTTCCTCACTGCTCACTGTCATCTGTTCACTGTCATCTATCTCTATTGCTACTTCCTGTTTCGACATATAAATTAATCCACACGCAATCAACAACGAGACTATTATTGCCAAACCTATCAGCAGGTGTTTTTTCTTCATAATTAAATTCAGTATTAAATCTGCATGCATGTTATCACATGAGAAATGATGGGCATAGCGCCTACTAATTTATTGCCATCGAAGCTCATCTATAAAGCTATCTAACCTATCCAAGCTAACCTCAATTACCCACTCTGTATCTGTTAGCTCTACAGTACAATCGTCTTGGACATACCATGCCCTATAATTCCCTTTATATTTTGACCCCTTGTAGTTCATAGTTTCTCCTTCTACCACCCTTATTGTTGCAGTTTCACTTCCTGGGAAAGTTTCCACTTTTACACTTTTTGGATCCAGGAAAGGACATAGCCAGTCGCCTCCTCTTAACATAGACCTCTCTGCAAGTGCTATTACCATTTCTCGGGCTGCGATCTGTCTCTTCTTTGCAGGTGTTTTGCTTTTCCAGTCTATCTCCTCTAGTGACTCGTGGTGCTCAGTAAATAGCGTACTCTTTGGAACTGTAATGCTTATCGATATCTTCGTATAAGTCATACCATGATAGTTCACTCCATCCTCTGCTGTGTAATCAACAACACAACCTGGTAGACGCTTAAGCATCATCAGCAATTTTCTTACTGTAAACTCTTTGTTAAACATTTTGTAAGAACCGGAGATCTTTATGCTATCCTCGCCGTCCTCCGTAACCCTAAGGAATTTCAATTCCTCTGTATACGAACTCAAACTCTGTCTACAAGCATTCATCGCTATTTTCTTTTGTAAGCCTGTCATGTCTGCCCATTTGCCATGGATGACAATATTTCGCGACTGTTCATCTAACATATCTAACATCGTTCTATCCCACTTAACCTTATCCACCGCTCTCTCGTAGATCCCTGGCAACATTTCAGCCATAACTTCAGGCATTAGCCCTGCCACCTCCATAGCTGTTTCTGCTCCGTGATCCAAAATTACCTCTCTTAGCATATAGTCCAACTCTTTTGAAACTGCACCTTTGATAACTCTTTCCGGCATCACCTCCCCTGGGTTCATTTGCTCCACCTGCTGACGACTCGCCTTTGAGGCTTCCCAAGCTTCTTTATGATTTAAGGCTAAATGCAACCCTGATAGAAAATCCTTTCTTACCCCCTCGTCCCCAGCCATTCTGATAGGGATTCTTTCGTCTTCTGGATTTTGTAGCATGTGCATTACTGCCTTCATCAGCCTTCCTTCTGCCACTCTTTTTATTGATTCTTTTTTGTCGTGTGTGTTCATGGTGTTTGTGGTTATTGATGATAGAAGGCAATGATAAAACAAAAATATCAATACGTCAACGTGGTTAGACGTGGCAATATGCCAAATTTACGCATTTGCCAATTTAACAGGTTGTTTACACCCTGCCAAAAACATGATATACTGTTGTCAGAATTACTGACAAGCGAACAAATATGGACCTTAGAACCACACTCACACGCATAGGACTCACAGACAAAGAAGCTACTATTTACCTAGCCTTACTTGAACTTCAAGAAGCCCTGCCAAGCGTTATTTCTCGCAAGTCAGGCATCAAAAGACCAACCACATACGTTGTATTAGAACAGTTAGAAAAAAGGGGGCTTGCCAGCCACGTTAAGAAGAGAAACAACCTATATTACAGAGCCCTCAACCCTTACGCACTCCTAGATGATCAACATCAGCGCTATTCCGATTTAGAGAAGGCGCTGCCTGAACTTCTTGGACTTCATCAAAAGTACGCAGCAACTCCTCAAATGACAGTCTACGAAGGCAAAGAAGGGATAATTCAGATCATGGAAGACACCCTTAAAACCTCTACCGAACTACTGTGCTGGGCAGATGTAACACTTGCTGTAGACACCCTCCTCAAGGACTATTACAGGTCGTATGTCGACACCAAAGTTAAGCGTAAAATATGGCTCCGTGGAATATTTTGCTACGACGAACTTGCCCTAAAATGGAAAGAGCGAGGAGAGGAAGAGCTTCGCGAGGTATATCTTATTCCTAAGGAGAAATACCCTTTCAAAAACGAGATAAACATCTATGACGACAAGATTGCGATAGTCTCACACGAAGACAAAGTCGGAGTCATTATCCAGAACCAAAACATCGCCGATACTCAAAGAGCCATATTCAATTTTGGATTTGAATATGCCAAAGTCCTAGATAAAGAATTACTTGGCTAGGGCCTAGTCTTCCCAGTCAGCCTTTCTTTTCACCCTACCGTACTTCACATGGTTTCTTTTTTGAGAAAGCAAATACGAAAGATAGCCATACCCCATCACAAGGAACGGAACGATCATAAAGGTCAAACTAATCTCAAGCATAATATTGAAAACAGCATGAAGAGCTAGCGCTATAAACAGCCCTTCCATCACCTTTTCTTCAGCAAAAACAGTTGACGACTTAAGATGGAAAACCCTGTGAAAGAAGCTGATTATTGGATGTCGGTTTTGACGAACTTCTTCCTGATAAATAGGCTCTGCAAAATACGCTATACCGTAATAATAACCGTACACACCAGAGAACAATATGTGCGCAAATGTCGAGAATATAGACCGGAAAATAAATGAAACATACAACGTATCAATACCTTGATACTGCCAGATGTAGAAGAAATACATAATGTTCTCTACAAATGCGAACCCCAAAGCTGCCATGATACTAAACTCTATCGCATCATCAATATCCTGGAACTTCCCGCCATCGACAAGCTTTACAGCCAAATGCTTAACATACTCCTCGAGCACACCCACAAAAACAAATGTAAATATCACCCCAAGAGGAAGCACCATCAGCGGAGCAAAACTCAGAACATTGTATTCAAACTGCTCAAAGAACGTGAACAAATCCAAGCTAGGGAAATACTCCCAGCTCATCTTATAAAGCAAAATCGGCGCAACCGAAACCATCCCTGCAATAAACGTCAAAATAACCAAGCTCATCGGCTCTCTCTTCTTCTTCAGGAATATCCACGCCCACAATATCGCAGGAACAGAAGCCAGGCCTATACATATCAGGATTTTCGCGAGATGGGCGTCCATTTAGGTAGTTGTAGTTAGTAGTGGTAGTTATAGCTGTTGTACTGAGTGTTTCGCGCAGGACATTTAACGATTTAGAGTCAGTTATCCCGTCTGCAAACCACGCAGTTACTTCATGTAATTATAACATATTTCGGCATGCGGAACAACCCCCTTAGGGGCATTTCTAATAATATTTTGGCTTTTGTACTATTTCAGGCTATTTATTTGCCCATTTGCTACAGTCAAAACAGATATATCCTCCACAAAACCTTCGAGATGCTCTAAACACGTCGTGGTAACAAACGACTGATGCTCTAGAATGATTTCTATCAGGTGTTTCTGGCGGGAATGGTCAAGCTCCGACAATACATCATCTAGTAACAAAACCGGCTTCTCCCCTGTTAACTCGCGTATGAGCTCCAACTCAACAAGCTTCATTGCCAGTACTGCGGTTCGACATTCCCCTCTTGAACCGTATTTTTTCATTGGCTGTCCGTCGATCAAAACCTCGAAGTTGTCTCGATGCGGACCAAATGTTGTTGTTTGAGTAATTCTGTCTGATTCTATTCGAGCTGACATCTGATCTAGGTAGTCAGCGTACTCTAATGGACCTGGTTTGTAGTTTATTTTTACAGTTTTTGGTGATTCTGATAGAGATTCGTATTTTTGATTAATTCTATTCTGAAATTCGGCCAATATTTGGGCTCGCCATTTATAAATTTCTGTACCGAGCTCTGCTAATTTCATGTCCCAAATTTCGATGTGTGATTGTGGAGCGCGTTTCTTTAGGAGCTCGTTCCTGTTTTTCAGGGCACGCGTGTATGTAACTATCGTGCTTAGAAACCCTGGAAATGTCTGCATGCAAAGCAGGTTCAAGTACCGACGCCTTGTTGCCGGGTCACCTGTAATGATATGGACATCTTCTGGGACGAATATTACAACTTTTAGGGACTGGATGTACTTTTTGCTTTCGAGTACCACCCCTGACTTCTTGAATTTCTTAGCTCTCGTCGGTTCTGACGTAAAAGCTACCTCGAGTTCTTCACTTCTCCCATCTGATTCGACCAAACCTTGAATTCTTCCGTGTTGTCGCTCCCATTTTATTAAATCTGTGAAGTTTTTTGTCCGAAAAGATTTCGTCAAAGCCAGGAAATATATGCTTTCTAGCACGTTTGTTTTCCCCTGTGCATTTTCTCCTATGAACACCGTGACCTTTTTCCCTGAGTCGAACTTCAGGTTTAAGTCTTCCAGGTTTCGGAAGTTTTCTAGTTTTAATTCTTGCAATATCACAAATCCATTATATTGCTTATTAACAGATTTTTATATAAGATTTTGTAGAAAATTTTAAAACTATAAACATGGGTAAAACAAAAAAGACATTTGAGATCGAGACTATGAGACATTCTTGCGCACACGTTCTTGCGCAGGCTGTACTTGAGATGTTCCCTGAGGCGAAACTTGCTATCGGGCCGGATATCGAGCATGGATTTTATTATGATTTTGAGCTTCCAAGGACTCTTGCACCAGAAGACCTGCCTTTGATCGAGAAGAAGATGAAGCAGATTTTTAAGCAAAGCCAAAAATTTGAGAAAAAAGTTGTACCTGCAAAAGATGCAATCAATGTTTGCAAGGAGGCAAAGCAAGATTACAAGATTGAAATGATCGAGGACCTTATGGAGGAAGGCGAAAAAGAGATCGGTTTTTATGAAAATATCATGCCGAATAGCGGAGATACTATTTTTGTAGATATGTGTCGCGGACCTCACGTTGACCATACCGGTCAAGTTGGAGCTTTTAAACTTACAACTATCGCCGGTGCTTACTGGAAAGGCGACGAGAAAAACAAGATGCTTCAGAGAATTTATGGGGTTTGCTTTGCAACAAAAGAAGAGCTTGCAGCACATCTCGAGATGATCAAAGAGGCCAAAAAGCGTGACCACAGGAAGCTTGGAAAGGCGCTTGACCTTTTCAGTTTTCACGAAGAAGGTCCTGGATTCCCATTCTGGCATCCAAAAGGTGTTGCTTTCCTAGAGCAACTTAAAAAACACTGGTACAAATTGCACCGTGAACACAAATACGAGATCACTTCGACTCCAATCATCCTGAATGAAGCCCTTTGGCATCAGTCTGGACACTGGGACAATTATAAGGAGAACATGTACTTCACAGAGATAGATGATGCGGATTTCGCTGTTAAGCCGATGAACTGTCCTGGAGGGATTTTGATTTACAAAACAACACCGAAGTCTTACCGCGATCTTCCGATTCGTGCTGGAGAGTTTGGGCTTGTTCACAGGCATGAAAAGTCTGGTGTTCTGCACGGTCTTTTCCGGGTTAGATCTTTCACTCAAGACGATGCACACATCTTCTGCCGTGAAGACCAAGTTAAGGCTGAGCTTAAGGATGTTATGGACCTTATTGAGAAGCTTTATAAGCCTTTTGGATTCGAGTATCACGTTGAACTTTCTACTCGTCCTGAAAAGGCGATCGGTAGCGACGACATGTGGGAACTTGCCGAGAAGACTCTTAAAGAGGTTATCGAAGAATCAGG
The DNA here is from genome assembly GCA_964603905.1 of uncultured Candidatus Peribacteria bacterium. Taxonomy (GTDB): domain Bacteria; phylum Patescibacteriota; class Gracilibacteria; order UBA1369; family UBA12470; genus CAZRWH01. The sequence continues at coordinate 12,134 of CAZRWH010000011.1, forward strand.
CGTTCCTTATGTTGTAAATGAAGGAGATGGAGCTTTTTACGGACCTAAACTAGATTATCATGTCAAAGATTGTCTTGGACGAACATGGCAATGCGGAACCATTCAGCTCGACTTCTCAATGCCTGAGCGTTTTGAACTTGAATACACAGGTGAAGACGGAAAACAACATCGCCCAATCATGATCCACAGAGCTCTTTATGGGTCCCTGGAGAGGTTTGCTGGAATTGTTATCGAGCACTATGCCGCAGCATTCCCTGTTTGGCTTGCGCCTGTTCAGGTTCGCGTCCTTCCTGTTAGTGAGAAGTTTGCGAAATATGCTGGAGAGGTTTTTGATACTCTCTACGACGCGGGCGTTCGTGTCGAGATGGATAAATCTGACGAGAGTCTCGGGAAGAAAATCCGTAATGCAGAAATGTCGAAGGTTCCATACATGCTAGTAATCGGGGAAAAAGAGGTTTCTGAGAAGAAAATCTCTGTTCGTGATTACGCGACGAAAGAGCAGAATGTGATGGGACTTGATGAATTCCAGAAGCTGATTACCGACTAGGCCCCAGGCTGTTCTGCAGGGTCTACACCTCCGTATGATGTTGATATATCTGGTTCTGCAGAGTCGGCTGCTTGTTTTTCCGCTGCGGTTTGGGTCATCTTTGCTGCGCTGTATAGCGTTGCATGATCTGCTTTGATAGCGGCTTTCATCTGAGCTAGGTTTGCCTTACCTTTTTCTGTAGTCAAAGTGAACCTTAAGAAGTTCCCCACATTCTCCTGTAGCTGATCCATATTTGCAGGTATCTCTGGAGTTCCAAACATTTTCTGTGCAATATCTCGGTCATACTCTTGATCGCTTTGACCTTCTTTTTTGGCAAGCCCGTAAGCTGCTGCTCGATTTCTACAAATCTGTTTTACGTCTTCTGCCCCCCTAGACTGACCAGAGAAAACATCTCCAAACAGTTCTGGGTCTAGTATTGCCATGTACTTTCTTAGTACTTCTATGTTCTCTTGTGTTTTTGACTTTCCTCGACCATACGAGGCTCCATAAGCACCTGCATAACGCGGCTCCTTGTGCTGCTCTCCATTCCATTTAAAATACTGTGTTTGATTTGCATACATTCTCTTAGCAGTAATACCATCAAAAGTTGTAAACATGTTCGCAAACCTTACAACCTGACTTATCGCACTACGCTCATTCGACAGATCTCCATCAAGGCTATCGTATGTATCTATTAGCGTATCGAGATACTGCAACATACCAACGGTTGCATTTTGGAAACCTGTTACCGGCATTGTGAAACCTTGCGTGCCCCTTGTAAGAATACTTTTTGCCGTATTGGCACCCATCACACCAAACCAACAAGTCGCATCATCATGATCCTGTCCAACACCTTGAGTCAAAGCCTTATCTACACGTTGGTAAACCCTCTCTTGGTGTATAATGTGAGAATGGAACCATCTGTTAAATGACTTTCCTGCTGCGTTTTTGTCTCCGTCATATTTTGCCCATCGCCTGATATCGGCCATTGTAGGTTTTTCACCAAGCGCAGTTTCGGAACCGAAGATATCAATTACCGGATATGCATTGATGTGCTTACTATCAAATCTCGATAGGATATCCCTTGGCAAAAGCCCCCATGCTACTCCCTGAATCATGTAGTAAAGCTTGTTTTCCGGACTACCTTTACCAAATTCTATGTTGTAGTGAATCATCTTTTCGTACTGCTGAGGGTCGATCTTCGGAGTACGTCCTTCCCTAATAGCCTGCTTATATTCTGCAAGTTGTTTTTGTAGAATTCTATCAAGACCTCCAGGCATTTCCGCGTTTCTATCACAGAAGTCTGCATGGCTATCCATTTTCGATTTATAGTTCGACTCATTTGTAGTTTGCCATCCTTGATATGTATCGAAGTCCCAAATCAAACCTATTACTGTCTTTAATTTCTCGTGTATAACACCTGTTTCTGCCATCTCGGCCTCCGGATTTTTTACATTAAACTGAACAGCCCCGTTGCTGAAGTACATCAACTGCGCCCAAAGTTTCGGATCGTCCCATCGAATACGTCCCATGTCAGAAAGCAATATCAAACATGCTTTTAATTCGTCTGGGTGCCTTGTCTTGTGCATTATCTCCGTTATCTGCCATGCATCCTTGTTTTCGTAAGACTGCTTGTAAACACCTACGTTGTCCACCTCAGACTGCTCACTCAAACGATCAAATTCGTTCGCAGCTGTCTTTAGCGGTCCTGGAAGATCACTCAAAAGTGAGCTTCCAAAATTACCAAGATTTTTGTCACTACGCCTTGTGTATTGTCGTTTCGCCCATTCGACAAGTTTCTCACCCATGTTTTTGAAGTCGTGAATAGAAAGCCAATAAATCTCATATCCGCTAGATTCACCTGGCTTTTGCGAAACCATCTGCAGGTAATTCTCAACCTCCTTTTTGTAATCTGGCAGAACGTCTTTTAGCAACGATTCTGGCACATCAGTGATCACCCTGTCCACCTCGTCCATAAAGTCTTCTGCCAGCACTTTTGCGCTTTGTCTTACCTCCTCGCTTACGCTTGGATCCTTAACGATGTCCATGAAATCTGCAAGAGATAGTGGTTTCTCTGAAATCTTGTCTTCATCAAGCGTACCGTCTTCCTTGATGTAGCTTTCGATACCGAGTCCTGTTTTCTTAAACACTCTTCCCAAAGCATCATCTATACTTTCATCCCATCCTTTCAATGTTTTAAGAGCCTTGTCCACCGCTTTAGTGTGCAAATCTCCTAGATCTTTATCCTCCGCAAAAATCTTTTCTATTCTCGGCTTAACTCTTGATTCAATGTCACTGACTATATCGTTGATTTGGTTTTGAGCATCTTTCATATCAGATGCCGCCTTGTCTTTTTTTGCTTTCAGCTCGCTATATCTTTGCTCTAATTCATTGTTGTCGTTAACGTTTGCTTCTTTTTGTCGTTTATTTAATTCAGACAGGAGTGTTCCCTCCGCTTCCAGAGACATTATCCATTTCAGCGTCTCTCGTCGCTGATGAATTTGCTGTTCTTTTGTTTTGCCGTCATCGTTTTGTTGCATCTCTTTTACTGACTCAACTGCTGCTTCCGACATCTTTTTGAATGCGGCTTTTTTGTTTTTTGGCACATCTTGGCTTGCCAGTTTTCGACTGAAATCCAGCATCGCTCTGTCCATTCGGTTTATTATTTCGTCTTGGCGTTTTTCAAGTTGCCTTTTCTTTCCTGCCAGCAGATCCTGGATTGCGTCTAACGTCTCTTTGTCATTTTGCCAATAATACGCATCCCCTGGTTGATCGTGAGAGGTCCTCCCAGGTAAATTTATTTTTTGCTGGACCTTTAATAGCTCATGCATCAATCCTCGCTTAGTCCCTTTTGGATCTATTTCTGCGCTCTCAAACCACATCCCATCACGAGCCTTTATCCGTTTTTGCAACCATTCAAGGTATGCAATATCCGCTACTAATTCTTGATAGTTACTAGCCTTGTCAGGTAGCTCGTCATACAGTTCTTTTGCTATCTGTGAAGTTGATGCCATGAAATCTAAGCCGTCCGCCATACCAGAAACTTCTGCAGCTGCGCGCTCAGCCTCTGGAGCTGTCTCAGCAACTATTTGCTCGTGCGTCACTCTATCAGCAGGATTTTGTGGCGTGTTCTGATCGTCCTGTGTTGTTTGAGGATCGGTTGTGTTCGGGTCATCCCCACCGTTGCCTCCTTCAGGACCTCCAGTCATATGCAACATCCTCTCTTCATGCAGAAGTGATTTGTTGTAAATCTGATTGTGGAGATTTTTTAGTGTCATTTAATTTTAAGTCGTTGGTTGTTGTGGTGTTACTCCCGCAAGGCCATCACCTGATTGAGTGATCTGGATTGCAGGACGTCCTCCAATGTTTGTAACCGTTTGGTCGATAGCGCTTGATTGGTTTTCTGACGTTAGTCCGTTTGCTAGAGCTCTTACCTGATTTGGATCAAGTTTTGTTGTTCCATCTGAAGCGTAAACGTCATACCCAAGAGTAGAAGGATCTGCTCCGTTTTTGACGTTGTTCAGTTGTGTGATTCTTTGGTTGATCTCTGTAGGCCCGGTTCCTGTAGTTGTTGGTGCTGTAGCAGGAGGTGTTGCTGACCCAACCGAAGCTGTTACGTTCCCAAGGTCGATGCCTCCGTAAGCTGAAGAGATCTTCTCTTTACCTCCGCTGTTAAACCATGTGTTGAATTCTGACATCTTAACATCTTCAATACCCTGAACTTGGTGCTCTTTAAGCTTGTCTCGGAATCTTGCGTATTGTGCTGAAGTTGTAATCATTCCAGGTTTTATCAAACCTTTGATTGTACCTGCGACATCTGTCTTGTCATCAAGTTTTGTCATCAGATCTTCGTAATCTTTAGCTGCCTGTGTATAGAAACCTGGCATGAATTTTTCAGTAAGAGACCTTGTTCTAGTTTGAGCAAGTTTATCAGGCATCTTTGTAAAGTTCTTAAGCGTACCTGTAATGTCTTGGAAGCTGAAGTTTTGAGCAGCGTCCGAATCCCTCGTCATGATCGGCACCATCGGTAGGTATGTTGGAAGTTTTCCAATGAATTTTGCTGCGTTTGTACCAAACTCTTTGATCGGACTTGTGATCGAACTTGCGATCGTCTTGTCCGCAGCTCCGAAAACTCCAAGCCATACAATCGCCACGGCTATACACGCGATCATTAATTGTTGCAGGTCACTTACGTTTGGAGAAAGGAACGTTCCAGTAACTCCTCCATCAAGAACCTGCTCTGCATTTAGGCTTCCAACTCCTTGCAATTCCAAACCTCCTGCTCCTGAATTTTTCACCTGCATCGCCATCAAATATCCTACCGACATAGCGAGCCCAATAATGATCGGAGCCATCAAATGCTGAAGGAATTTTTCTCCCAAATTAAGCTCAGAAGCGTACTGATTCACCTGTGGCACAACTATCGACAGCGCAATCATCGGGGACAGCGCGATAACGAGCCACAGCACCACCAGACGCGCAAGCAGAACTATGAATAGAGCCACATAAGCGAATCCGAAAACTATATACATCAACGTCGAAAACAACGTGTTTATCGATATTTCTTTAATTCCAATATGAGTCTGCCCAGGAGCTGTTTGAGTAAGTGTATTCAAACTACCCAGATTGATAGCCATAACAACACCTATATTGTTTTGATCGAGTTGCCGAAAGAAGCTCTTACCTACATCGTTTAATGCAGGATAGACTTTCTTGGCCTCGTCATTCGCGGCCTTGTAAGCTGTTACATTTTCACCTGCAACATTTACACATGTTGTGTCATCACTCGTATTTGAAGTACAACAGAAAGCTTTTGCAAGTGGCCCTGCTGAGCTGTAAGCCCATGGCTGAGCGTCCCCACAATCTGCTGCTGATGTCGTCCCTCCAGACGCAACTTCCGCACCCTCTGTCGAGGCTGCAGCGTCAGCTCCTTCTGTAGCGCTCGTACTTGGGTTGTAAGCTTCCGCACCATCTGTATCGACACAAACAACGTATGCAGGGTCAGTACAAATACTCCGTTCCATATCACTTCTTATTTCGTTCGCATCATACTCTTCTATCGTTCCAGCTATATCGTAAACGGCCACCGTCACTACGTTTGCTGCATCGAGAATAACTTTACACGCAAGGAACGAGAAATTCACCGCAACAAGAGCCATCACAAACTTAGGCAAAGCGCTCTTAAGCGCGAAGTTTCCTTCCCCTCCAAAACCTGTAACGTTATAAAAAGCTATTACCAACAGAACGAATACAAACACGATATTCACAATATTCCTCATAATCACCCATATTTCCCGGAGTCTCTCACCAATCTCAGGACCAAATATCAAATCGTTATCCATCAAGCTTCCAATCATCAAAAGAACAGGCCAAAATGCCGCGTGAACAAGTCCAAAACCAACGTTGATAACCTCCTGCATTTTCAGGAGTGCATCGTTCATATCAGCGCTAATCGCGAACGCTGTGTTTGGAATTATTAGCGCAAGCATCACTATTGCTAGCACTGTTCCTGGTCTTATTTTTTTGATGAAATTTTTCATTTTATTTTAAGTTATGCTGATTCCTAAACCGAGTATCGATCCTATTCCAACGCTTGCTGCACCTACTGCAGCTCCTCCGATCACGACTGGATGCTTGAGTGTATCCAAAGTGCTTTTTTCTTTTTTCAATTTTGCCGCTGATGCATTTGCTGCAGCTTCCTGAGCTCCTTGTCTTATTATTTCTTCTGATGCGGCTTGCAAACCCTGTTGGACTGTCTCTCCTAGTTGTTCTCCTGCAGCTTGCATTTGTCTCTGTGCAGCGACCCTATCTTTTGACTGTCTTGGTGTCTCGGTAGCCCCTGCGATTACAGCTTCTGCAATCGGACTTGCTGCTGCACTTTCCATTTGCTCCTCGATGTACTCCTCCTGAACTGACCCTCCTCCTGGAGGCGGAGGTGGTGGAGGTGGAGTTGTTTTTAATGCAGTTTTTACTGCGAAGTTTTGTACTTCTTGAGCCAGTCCGCTTTGTTCATCTCTGAAGTTTTCTGCAGGTGGAGTAACTCCTTTCGATCTCGTGTTTACACCGATTCCTGGCTCGTTTTTGATAGTTGGCTCCAGCAAAGGCTTCCCTTCTGCAATTCTTTTTCTCCGTTCAAGTGCTCGGTTAATTTTTTGAGATATATCTGACAGGAATTGACCTGGATTAAAGTCTCCTGTCTCCGCAATTTGACCTCCTAAATGAGCAGAAAGCATATCTAGATCTCCTTGGTTTTGTGCAATTTTCAGCACCTCGTCCATGAGGAGATTTTGAAGCTCGACGTCACCTTGGAAAAATGGCGCCAGGTACTTATCCGCTACAGCTTTTCTTTGCTCAGCGGTAGCCTGCATCCCTGCATCCAGCAGTGCTTTCACAGCTGGCTGGTGTTTGTTCCCAAGCAGATTTCGTGTCGCTGGGACAACGTATTTGCTCTGTATCATCTGGTTTTGTCGTGTGCTGTCTACCATTAAACTTGGTTATTTATTATGTCTGTTAGGTACTCTTTCTGAATTCGAACTTCCTCTGATGGGGTGTTGTCTTTTTTCTCTAAATCGAAATAAAGTTCTCTGTGCCATGAGCTTATTGTTTTCTCTAATGCTCCGCCTCTTCTTCCGTCTTTTTCTCCAGGATTTGGAACACCCATATCTTCGAATTTGATTGTGTACTGTCCGTTCTCTTTCTTTGGGTTTTTCTTTGTGAACCCGGTTTGCACTTCATCCAGATTGTCCACAAACCATCTCGCAAGTTGAGGATGAGTTGTGAATCTTGTTGCAAACTCTTTTTCCTTTCTGAGTTTTTCTTTCGCTGCAGCTTCTTCTTTTGAATCTTTTGTTGCCAATCTTTCTATTCCTCCTTCTGTAATGTCGTTGTAAATATATGCACTGGCTCCAAGTCCAACCCACATTGGTGCATTGAACAAAATCGCTTCTGGATCTTTGTTTTTTGCGTTTACGACGATGTTAAGTACGGCTACTGCAATAGCTGCTCTAGCGAAGATTTCGTAGTTAAGAACGTTCTTGTAAGAGAGCATGTGATTCGCGAAATTGTTGTGGAAGAAAAGCTCCATATTTTCTAGTCCTGCAGCTTTCAGCTCGTTTATTTCTTCGTGAGCCTTGGAATACTTGTCGCCTTTCATTGCGTCTTTGTGCGCCTCATAAGCAGGACCTTCTGTTCGCCCTTTGAAAAGTTCTTCAGCCTGCATAACAGAGAAATAATCGATCAATGTCATCTGGTGAACTATCATCGCTCCTTTTTCTCCATGCTTGTCGATCAACGACTGACCAACCGACATACGGTCTTTTCGCTCGAGAAGCATTGCCGCTGAAAATACTGATGTCTTTGAAACGGTTCGAAGAGTTTTTTCCATGTCCTTAGGATCTAGCGCAAGCTTTGTCACGTCTATTTCCGATATGTCTGTAAGTCGCTCTGCGATGTTGTCAAAATCTTGCTGCTCCAGCTTTTGTTTCTTGGAAATTTTCTCAATTATCGGGAACATTTCAGTATCTTTTGTGTCTAGATACTTCGTGTGAAGATCCTCCCCTGCAATCTCGTTTACAAGAGCTGAAAGGTTCATATCTGTAAGCACGCTAAGTCCATATTTGGCGAAGTCATAAACCTCGCTTTTGGTGTCAATCTTCCTCTTCTCACCCTCTTTGTTTCCGTATGCCTTCAAGGTTGAAGTGTATCTTTCATGAAGCTCTGCAAGTTCTTGCTTATGCTTCTTTCTGATCTCTTTTTTTGCGTTTTGATACTCTGCTGTAACTGTACCCGAATCTTGTTTGTGCTTTTCTTTGAGCTCGTTTAGCTCGTACTGCTTCATCGTGTAAATCCTGTTCACGTCTTCTTTGAAGTGATACTCAAGACTTTCTTTCAAAAAGTCTCCCTTAGGCATTGCAGTAATATTGCGTCCGATCACGGCTCGCAATCTTTCATCAAACTTTTTCTCAGCATTATCTGCTGCGTCTAGAAGTTTTTTATCCCCATTTTCTTTTCCTTTTTCTGTCATTGTCTTTTTTAAAGTTTAAATGCCCTGATTAAAGCGTCTATTGCTGCCTCTTCTTTGCCCTCCCATTCAGGTATTTGCCTAAGAAGATGCTCACGAATAACAACAGGATCTTGCCCTGCAAATTGCACTACGATATCCGCCTGACTCTTCTTTACAAACCTGATATGCAGGGTTGTAACAAATGGCGGATCATAAACAATCCAGAAAGCTTTTATAGAACTCCACTGGTACAGCCTTCCTGCGATTTTCAATCCCATGTCTGTTATCTCAATCGTAATGTCTTGAGGATTGTTCTTTTGCTGAAGGTAATAAACTATCGCCAACGTAAAAAACGCCAGCGCCATTGTCCATGCACCACTCAGAATTGCATAAGCTATTAAGGCCGCTGTTATACTAATCGCGATCGTCGCCCAAATGATGCCTTTCTCGTGCTTAACGTACTCTGGCGCCTCCCACGACAGCAAGGTTTTTGGCGATGAATTTTTATTCTCAGTTTTTTCAGTCATTTTTGGTGATTTAAATCTTATTATTTTAACACAAAATTACAGGTAAAACAATCCGGCTATACGCAGGGATATACACAAAAGACGCCCTTAAAAACTATGGCGCCCTCAAATTATGGCTTATTCATGCACTTTTCCGCTGTTGTCCACCCATTTGTCTTCGAGCCTTTTTATCTGCATACGAACACTTTACAGGAGATGAATTTTATACTCTTATTACATTCTTTGTCAAACAAAAAGCCCCCCACTTCTGTGAAGGGCTTTAAAAATCTAGTAAAAATTCTCTATGGAACGAATGGTAGCAACGCTGCAATTCGAGCGTTTTTCACAGCTCGAGACATTTGTTTTTGGTGGTTCAAACACAGCTTGCTGTATTTTCGCGCTTGTATTCTGTTGAAGCTAGTAACGTGTGGTCTCAATTTTGAGATTTTCTTGTAGTCGATGTATTTAACTCCGTCCTTACAGAATCGGCATTTAGTTGACATAATTTAGGTAGTTAGTAGTTGTGGTGGTAGTTGTGGTCATGGAGTTTCTGCTGACGCAGAAACGGAATTTTTATAGGGGGCTTCCCTTTGGTCGCCCTTTTAACCTTCGAAAGTGAAGTCATCAACAGAAGGTAGATCGACAGATCCTGGAGTAGCAGTTTTTTCTTCTTCTTGATCATCGTCGTCTTGAGCTGTGCTATCGTCATCGTCCCCTTGTCGTCCTCCACCGCTGTTTGTTCCACGTTTTTCAAGGATGATCATATCCTCTACTACAACTTCTGTTCTGTGTTTTCTTGTCCCGTCTGGTAGATCCCATGCTCTTGTTTTCAGGTATCCTTCGACGTATACAAGGTTACCTTTTCTCAGAAGATCATTACAGATTTCTGCTAGTTTAGACCATGCAATACATTCTGTGAATTCTGCAGATTCGTGTTTTTCTCCGTCTGTTGTTCTCCATTCACGGTTTGTAGCAAGTCCGAAAGTTACGATTTTTTGTCCTCCTTGAGTTTCTTTTAGCTCAGGATTTCTTGTTAGGTTTCCAACTAGGATTACCTTGTTTACTGTTCTCATGTCTTTTTCTTGTTAATAAATAGTGAGTAATGAGTAGTCGTTGTGTTTTCTTATAGACTAATGTCGATATCAGTGTCGTTCATGATCGCCTTAAGTTTTTCATCAAGGTCGTCCATTGTTGTTTCTTTCTTTTCCTTTTTAGGTTTTTCTTCTTTTTTCTCCTCTTTTTCTTCTGCTGGAGCTTCTTCTTCAGCTACTTCTTCCACCGCTTCTTCAGCCTCTTCTTCTTGTGCTTCTTCGGCTACCTCCTCAGTCGTTTCTTCAGCTACTTCTTCCTCTTTAACTTCTTCAGTTGGCTCTTCAGCTACCTCTTCAACAGTTTCTTCTTCTACTACTTCTTCTTTCTCTTCAACAACTTCTTTCTTAGCAGGTTTCTTCTCTTTTTTAACAGGTTTAGCTTCCTCTTCTTTTGCTTCTTGTTCGATTTCTTCTCTTCGTCCTTTGCTCCATTCAAGATCTTCATCCGTAATTGGAGTTGGCTCGTATCCTGCAGGTGTTTTTGTAAGAAGATTTCTAAGAATCATTTGGTCAATTCTTAGAGTCTCTAGAAGTTCTGTGATCTTTTCACCATCTATGTGGAAATTCCACACGATGTAGTATCCTACATCCTCCTTTTTGATTGTGTAGGCAAGTTCTCTCCTACCCCATACATCTTCAAAGAAAACCTCACCACCGAGTTCCTCGATGTGCTTTTTGATTGAAGCTGCGTGTTTGTTGATGGCATCGTCGCTTTTTGTAGCGTTCAGTACCAGCATTAGCTCGTATGCACGAGCATCGTTGTTTGTTGTCATGTCTTTCCATGGTTAGAGCCCTTGAAAGCCTAGTACAAGGGCAGAAAGGTAAATTTAACTAGGCGCGAGGATGTTATCAGAGGGGTTATTGAAAATCAAGTGATTTTCAGTAGTGGTAGCGGGTAGTTGTAGTTGTAGTCTTGGTTTTTTCCTGCGGAAAACGAAATTTATAGCAAAAAAAATCTCTATGACCTGTCATCTGTGATCTATTATCCTATTGTCTATTATCTAAAAAACCCTCCTAATCAATGCTAACGTTCCGGCTGGGCCATGCATCGTCTCTTCACCATCAAAAACAGGTACAGGCCATTCTGATTCCGGGTTTACATCTCCCACTGTAAAAGGGGTCCCGTGCTTCCCATTAAGCAATTCGTAGTCATTCCTTCCTGGCAGGGCCTGGTCGCCCACAATCAAAATATTTTTTGCGTTTTCTCCTACATCAATCCCTTTTTCTTTCAAAAGTTCTGCATAACGGATTACTCCCTGGTCCTTGTTGGCGTTTTTTGGACTTATGTGAACTGCAATCGTTGAGTCCAAAGCCTCGAATTCATCTCCATGCTCGTATTGAGCCATCATCGGCTCTAATCTGGCTGCAATTTGTGCTGTTAATTTGATGCGCTCCTCGATTGAAAGACCGTCTTTTTTGGGCCTAACAAGTAGTTGTGTTCGTCTTAACTCTGTTGAATGGATTATGTCGCCTAGCTCCGCATGTATCTGTGCATCTAGCTTTTTCCTATCTAGTCGATTGTCATCCCATTCAATCCTAAAAAACTCTATATAGTCTTCTTTTCCTGGGTCGTAATAGTACCCCGCTGCTCCATTTTCTGCTGTTACAAACCAATTTTTTCTTGATACTTCTATGTCGCTTGAACGTGACAGTATTTGATCCATTTGAGATTGAAGGTGCTCTAAACTCCTACCTGTTGCAAAAGCTAGAGGCATTTTCAAGCTAAGGTCTGCTAAGAATTGAGCAAGTTCTACAGGCACAGTTTTGTCCCACGGTTCAGTCAAGGTTCCATCGATATCGAACATCGCGGTTACATATTTGCGACTGATTAATTCTTGGAATTTTTGTTTTCTATTTTGCATTTTAGTTCGTCCAGTTTTTTTAGCGCCTCAAGTGGCGTCATCTTATTTATATCAAGCTCTTTGATAGCTTCCAAGGCGGGATGTGTTAATTTGCCTGGTTCTCGAGCTGCTGCGAACGTGCTTGTTGCTTGTCCAAACAGATCCATTTGGCTTTCCGGCACACGAGTTTTTCCTTTTGTCAGGCGCTCTTTTATGCTCTTTTCGACTACTCCCTCTTCGAGTTCTTCAAGTATTTGATTGGCTTTGTTTGTGATTTCGATTGGCAGTCCCGCAAGTTTTCCAACTTCGATTCCGTAACTTTTGCTAGTTCCCCCCTCTAGAATTTTGTACAAAAACACTATTCCGTCTTTTTTGTCTTCTTTTGCCGTAACGTGATAGTTGACGCCTTTTTCCAGTCTATCTACAACTGCGATTAGTTCGTGATAGTGAGTTGCAAAAAGTGTTTTGGCTTTGATTTTGTCGTGTATGTATTCACAAATTGACCATGCAATACTCATTCCGTCGTATGTACTTGTTCCACGTCCAATTTCGTCGAGGATAACTAGGCTTCGGTGGGTTGCGTTGTTGATTATGTTTGCGGTTTCTTGCATTTCAACCATGAATGTACTTTGTCCTTTTGCCAGGTTGTCTGATGCCCCAACACGAGTAAAAATCCTGTCTGTCAGACAAATATTCGCATCATCTGCTGGTACAAAAGATCCTGTATGAGCAAGCAATGTTATCAATGCGACTTGGCGTAGATATGTTGATTTACCGCTCATGTTTGGACCTGTCAAAAGAAGCAGTTGCCTGCTTTCGTTATCAAGATCTGTGTTGTTTGAAACAAAAGATCTCGTGAATGTCATTTGCTCCACAACGGGGTGTCTTCCACCTTTGATTTCTAGAACTTGTTTATTGTTAATTTGCGGTTTTATGTATCTGTTCTTGGATGCTGTTTCCGCGTGTGAATAAATCACATCCAATGTTGCTAGAAGTGCAGCGTTTTTTTGAATTGCTTCGATGTAGTTAAGCGCCTGCGCTTTGATTTCTTGGAATAGTTTGTATTCGAGCGCTGTTATTTTTTCTTCTGCTGTTAGTACTTTTTCTTCGTACTCTTTTAGTTTTGGAGTTATGAATCTCTCGGCGTTTACTAGCGTCTGCTTACGGATGTAATCCTCTGGCACAGCGTCAAGATTGGATCTACTGACTTCGATATAATATCCAAAAACCTTGTTGTACCTGACCTTTAGCGAGCTTATTCCAGTCCTCTCTATTTCTTGTTTTTGCAGGTTTGTAATGAAGTTTTTCCCTTCGCTTGATAGACTTCTTAATTCGTCTAGTTCTTTGTAAAAACCTTCTTTGATAAGTCCCCCTTCCCGAAGTGTGACTTTGGGTTCGTCGAGTATTGCGTTTTCGATTAGGTCGGTGAGCTTTCGGACTTCATCTAGGTCTTGCCTGATTGATACCAGCATTCTTGAATGTCCGTCTTTCAACGTCTTTTTGATAGCTGGAATTATTTGAAGCGAACTTTTGATCGCCACTAAATCTCGTGCGTTACCGCTTTCACAACTTAGCCTAGCTACAAGCCTTTCTAAATCAAGGATTTTCTTTAGGTTTTCTTCTATTTCACGTTTGAGTTTTGGCTTTTTTACAAACTCTTCTACTGCTGTGAGCCGTCTTTCGATTTCATCCTTGTGCACAAGCGGCCTTAGCATCCATTTCTTCAGCATCCGCCCCCCCATTGCAGTTATTGTACTGTCGATTACTCCTAGAAGAGATCCTTCTTTTTTGGCTTCACGCAGTGTTGCGATTAACTCAAGATTTTGAATCGTAGCTTCGTCCAAAAGCATTGTGTCCTCTGTGCTGTATGAACTTATTTTTGTAATGTGTTTCAGGTCTGTCTTCTGATTTGCTTTTAAATAATTCAACAAAATCCCCGCCGCACGCATCCCAAAAGGCCATCTCTCCACTCCATAACCGTCCATACTCCGAACATTGAAGTGGTCTAGCAAACTCTTGTATGGGTCATCGAAATCTTCGAATGGAAACATGTACATTTCCTCGAACTGCATCAAGAAATCTTTGAAGTCTTTGTTGTCTAAAAAGTCCTCTCGCAGTACACATTCCGATGGTTTGATTCGTATTATTTCTGTCTTAAGCTCGCTGTATCCGGACAACTCTGTGACCTTAAATTCTCCAGTTGTCAGATCTGCAATTGCCATGCCAAAATACTTCTCTTTCGGAAAAATACTGATAACGAAATTGTTTGTTTTTTTATCAAGAACAGTCTCATTAAAAGTTGTCCCAGGCGTAATAACCCTGACAACATCTCGCTGCACAATCCCTGGCAAACTTGGATCACTGACCTGTTCACAAATTGCAACCTTCTTCCCCTCCTGAGTTAACTTCGCGATGTAGTTCTCAGCTGCGTGGTATGGGATTCCACACATCGGCATTCTGTTCTCGCCCTTGTTGCGTGCCGTCAAAGTAATCCCCAAAATTCCTGACGCAACCTTCGCATCTTCTCCAAACATCTCATAAAAATCTCCGAGCCTGAAGAAAAGTATCGCATCTGAATAACGCGATTTAATCTCATGATACTGCTGCATCATTGGTGTCATTTTCTTGGCCATCGAAAAGGGGTTATTTCGAGGTTGGATTATAAATCCACAAGAGGATACACGTCAATTGCAGGTTCTTCGTATGGGTGGACTTCTCGCACTTTTGTTATGATTTCATTCAATTTCTCTCTCGGACACACTGTTTCGATTCGCTCTTCTTCAACTTGTTCGATTTCGTTTTGTTTGCCTATGTGAGGGTTGGCTCCATCAAGTGGCCGAAATCTTCCTGTCCCTTTAACCGAGAAAGAACAGTAGTCGTAATTCCCAATGTGCCCGGCGCCTGCCTCTGCAAGAGCTTTGCGTATTTGGTCGGCGTGTGTTGTGGGTGTGTATATAACTATTTTTACGGTCTCCATGCCAGATAATTAAAGGTAGTTCCGTATGAGGCCTGTGACCACTCCCTGTACCTCGAGCGACTCGAGAGGATGTATGTCTTCATATTCAGGATTCTCAGCCTGAAGATAGTATTTGCCACCTGTTTTTATCAATCTTTTGAGAGTGTTCCCTCCATCTACGAGCGCAACCACTATATCCCCCACTCGTGGTTCTGCGGCAGGGTTGATAACGATCATATCTCCTTCGTAAATACCAGCTCCTTCCATACTCGCTCCTGTTACCCTTAATGCAAACCCGTTCTCAGACTTGCGAAAAACGTCTGTACCGACTTCCAGCCTTCCTATTTCTTCTTCCTCAGCCACGGTCGCCCCTCCTGCTGGTATCGTGCTTAATACCGGCAAGCTCATAACGTTCTTAGCTGCTTGAAGCTTCTCCCTTACGCTGTCTAGAAGCTTGATACTTCTTGGCGTATCTCCCTTCTGTATTAATCCTTTGGCCTGAAGTACTTTGAGCCTCTTCAGAATACTGTTGTCTGAACTTACTCCGAAGTGTTCACGCATCTCACGGATTGTTGGCGATGCTCCGTTTTTGAGTTGATATTTCTCAATGAATTTGAGCAATGCAGCTTGCTTCTCAGTTAGATCGTGGGTTTTCATTTGATAGGGTTAGAATAGTCTAGCAGGTTGGCATGAGATTGCATGCCGTGATCTCCATGCTTGTACTTTCGCCTGCCTAGATGCCCTTCTTTTATAATCCTGGTAGAGAGGCAGTAGCATTAGGCCAACGGCTAGCTTTGCAATGTAGATCAGTATTAGTGTTTCCATGTTTTTGGTAGTTAGTTTTTTTGGATGTAAAACTACTACCGCGCGGTGAGTGTACGCTCATAATGTAGGTGAGGTTTTGCTCACCGTCAAACAAAAGTTTAGCTAAGTGCTTGACTAACAACTTTCGGATGTCATACTTAAGGGGCCTTAACCCTTCTTTTTATGCCTGACAACCCTCGTTATGACCGCCCTGCGAAATACATAGACAAGAGACCACCCACAACGCCAACCGCTCCTGAAGAAGAAATTGATGATGAAGAAAGAGGTTCTGTAACTATTGATGATTTAGGAGAATGGCAAGAAACTGTAGAAGACCCTTTTAGCCTTCCTAGCAGAAGGAAACAAACCAAAAGAGGAGTTACGACTATTGTGTTTGATGTTTAAGTGGTGTCCCCGACAGGAATCGAACCTGTAACTACTCCTTAGGAGGGAGTTGTTATATCCATTTAACTACAGGGACAGGGTCGATTTTTTATAAGCGCCCGCACTAATACATACGTTTAGTTGCCTATAAAAAATCTTTTAGTTTACTTGCGGTGCTTTCGCTTTGCGAAAGCGTCTTGCACTAATATATACGTTTATTCGTTTATAAAAAATATAATTTGTTACTAATTGCGTCTCGCCAAGCGGGACAAGTGTCTTCACCTCACTGTCATCTGTCAGTTGTTCACTGTTCACTGTCCACTAACCCAACATCGGCTTCAAAACAACATATTCTGTCTTATCTACTGGAAGGTCTTCCGGTTTTTTGATTTCTATCGTTTCGACTTGCTCAATATCAGCTTTTCCTACTGCCTTCAAGAACTCTTCCACACCTCCGATCTCTAGATTTGATCCAGGTATTTGATAATACATTGGGATTACCATTTTTGGATCGATTTGTTCAATAACTTCGATAGCTTTTTTATGATCAATTACTAGATTTCCTCCTACCGGTACCAATAGCACATCTACATCTCCGATTGATTCTGTAAGTTCGCTTGTTAGTCTGTGCCCAAGTCCGCTTAGGTGGCAAACTTTGAATCCGTTAATGAAGAAATTATAGATTACAACTTTGCAGTTTGCTTTTTCTGCTGTCTCTTGGCTTTTTGCAAAATGAAAAGCGTTGTACCCCTCGATACTAATTCCACTCATGTCGTATTCTCCTGGCCAAGATAGAACTTTTGGTTCTCCTGCAACTTCTGCGATGTCTCCTTCTGATTCTACAAGTTCGTCAGATAGAGTTAGGATGTCTGCTTTCAATTCAGGAAGTTTTGTTCCAAGGTTTGTGTATGGATCTGTAACGATCGTTGCTCTTTTGTCTTTTATCGTAAAGCATGAATGCCCGTGCCATGTGATCTCCATAGGTAGTTGTAGTTAGTAGTGGTAGTTGTAGTTATTGAGTTTCGCTGTGCGAAACGTTTTTTATGATTGCGCTTTCTTGCGCCCCGACATTTTATTAGAAAAGATGATTTAAAGCAAAGATTTGCCTTTAAACAAAATTATCGAACTAGTTTGCGAAGCTCTAATCTTCGTTGCGACTTGCGACTCTCTCTACAGCTTGCTTGAATTTTGCTGCACCTCCTTTTTCTAAACTTATCGGCAATTTTACCTGAAGAACAATCGAAGGCATAAAATTCGCATCCCCTTGTGGCATTATCTCTAGCCAAGTATCTTCTTCTGATAATTCCTCACCCCATAAACGGCCTAATTCTTCAGCTAATTGATTGAAAATTGCTATTGCTCCAACCTCGTCTCCCTCAAGATTGCCTTCTTGTTCATATTCAAATCTAAACCTTATAGATCCTTCTTCTGGGTCAACAACATATTGACCTGGGACTCTTATCCCTGTTTCTTGTTCGAAAAAGGCAAATAACACCGCCTCAAACATTTCAGATACTTCTTCCTTTAAAGTTTTGTGTAGTGACTCCATAGACATAATGAGTGCTTCGGACATTGATTTTCTGGTCTTAGACAGTAGCTCGTTAATTCTGTTTGCCGCCTCCTCTTGTTCTTCAAGCGACGACACTCCGCCTAGCCTCTCTCCCACCATCCCCAGCGCTACTCGGACAAGCTCTTCTAGCTGAGGTAGTTCTGCCTCCTCTATCCCCCTTACTAGGTCTGCTGTACTTAATTTTGTCATAATGATTTTTGTTAAAAAAAGGACTGCATTATCTCCCCCAAACCTTGTTTTGTCAACCTGTAAAACACCGTGCTATAATCCGTGGTGTTTGTTTTTAAATAAAAATTAAAATTATGAAAATTACAAAAGTACATGCTCGAGAAGTTCTTGATTCTCGTGGAAATCCAACCGTTGAGGTTGAAGTTTGGGCTGGTGAAACAATGGGACGTGCGATCGTTCCAAGCGGTGCTTCAACAGGAGTGCATGAGGCTTGTGAACTTCGTGATGGCGACAACTCAAGATACCTCGGCAAGGGTGTTCTCAACGCTGTTTCTAACGTCAAAGGAGAAATTGCAGAAACTGTTATAGGGATGGATGTCACCGATCAAAAAGCTCTCGACGAAAAACTTATTGAACTTGATGGAACTGAGAACAAAGGACGCCTTGGCGCAAATGCGATTTTGGGAGTTTCGATGGCGGCTGCGAGATGTGCTGCTAAGTTGAAAGGTGTTTCGCTCTTCAAATATCTAAATCCTGAAGCAAAAGTTCTTCCTGTTCCTATGATGAACATTATGAATGGTGGGCAACACGCTGATAGCGGATTAGATATTCAAGAATTTATGGTTATGCCGGTGGGTGCGAAAACTTTTTCTGAAGCTCTTCAAATTGGTGCAGAAATCTTCCATAATCTCAAAAAAATATTAAAAAAAGATGGCTTCTCTACTTCTGTTGGAGATGAAGGTGGCTTTGCTCCAAATTTGCCAAGCAATGAAGCCGCTTTTGAATATATTTTGAAAGCTATCGATGCTGCTGGATACAAAGATAAAGTTCTTCTTGCAATCGACGCTGCGGCAAGCGAGTTTTATCAAGACGACGGATACCACATCAAAATAAACGGAGAACAAAAGGTTCTATCGAGCGATGAAATGGTCGATTTTTATAAAAATTTAATCGAGAAATACCCTCTAATATCGATCGAAGACGGCCTAGCTGAAGACGACTGGAAAGGGTTTTCGAAACTAACCGCAGAAATCGGTGACGAAGTGCAAATAATGGGCGACGACTTATTCGTTACCAACGTCAAAAGACTGGCGCGCGGAATTGAGGAAGGCACAGCAAATTCAATACTGATCAAGCTAAACCAAATCGGAACAATAACCGAAACAATCAACGCAATAGAAATGGCGCACGAGGCTGGATGGACAGCAATCGTCTCTCATCGAAGTGGTGAAACCGAGGACACAACCATCTCAGATTTTGTTGTTGCAATGGAAACTGGACAAATCAAAACCGGCTCACTTTGCAGAACTGATCGTGTTGCTAAATATAACCAGCTTCTACGGATTGAAGAGGAGCTTGGGGATAGTGGTGAGTATTTTGAGTATGATTAGTGGACAGTGAACAACTGACAGTGGACAGTGGGATGTTTTTTAGATGACAGATCACAACTAAGAGATAACAGTGATGCCCACTCACTGCCCCTTACTGACTACTGACTATCTTAATCAGTCCTAACTTCTTTCACACGCCCACCTATTGATTGCCTCACACCATCAGGGATGTGGTTTAGTTGATCTTGTTCTTCTGCTAACGCTTGCCTTCTTCTAATTTCTGCTGGTGGTGTTAGCGGAAGAGTGTCTTCTTCTCTCCTAGCTTCAAACTCAGCTCTTCTTTCCAATAAAAATGCTTCTGCTTTTTTTAGTAATGCTGGTTTTTCTGGCATGGTATTAGGTTTATTTAGATTATTCTTTTTTCTTTAAGTCTCCATCTTGCCTCTTCCCTTATACCCCCAGGTGCACTTAGCGAAGCTGACTCTTCTGCTTGGAGTCTCATCAATCTTCTTTGAGCTGGTGTTGGCGGCTCAGCCTGTGCTCTCTGCGCATCTAGCTCTGCCCTTCTTTCCGCTAAAATTTCTCTCATCCTTTCTACATCCTCCCATGTGCTTCCGCATGATAATGGCATATTTTTTTGTTTTATTTACAAACATCTGACCAGCCTACGCCTAAACGCCTCCCAATCTTCCGGGCCTCCCACACGCTGAGATACTCTCATTGGACCTGCTATTGTCATAACTACATTGGCTGGCTTGTTCATCTGATCCCATAACGCAAATTGTGATTCTAAATCCTCCTCTTCTTCTGGAGTAAGTTCTCTTTCTGCTCGAGCTGCTGCATTCGCATCCACCTGCTCACCAATTTGGGACTGGATTTGCGCCAACATATCTTGCGTAACATCTTGTGGCTTTACTATTGTTCCAAGTTCATCCCTGGCCGCATCAGCCGCCATTACTGCTTCCAGCATCTCGGCCATTCTTATTCCGTCATCCCATTCGCTGTTTTCTATTCCTGGCATAATAATTTGATTAAGTTCTAGGTTGAGATTTTACACCTTTC
>CAZRWH010000011.1:32474-33579 GCA_964603905.1 uncultured Candidatus Peribacteria bacterium
TCTATTCCTGGCATAATAATTTGATTAAGTTCTAGGTTGAGATTTTACACCTTTCAAAAAAACAAACCAAGATTTAGGGTTTGCAAATTGTCGCGATTCATGGCTTAATAATCTCCTTATTTTTTATCGAAATATTACCTATGGCTAAACGACGTGGACTTAAATTTCTAACGGAAGATACTGCTGCTAACAATGCTATGGCTGTTGAACTTATGACAAATGGTGATGCACCTGTTCTGGCGGACTTTTTTGAGCAAAGTTCTGAATTTGCAGACTCTGATCTTGCAACTTACAAAAGAAAGAGGCTTGAATTTGAAGCTAGGCTGGAAGGTTTTGTAACTCAATTATTGGCGACTCCGAATTTTTCAAAAAGGAGCGCTCCTCCTGTTGACGAGACAAGTGATGGAAGAAAATACTCTACTAAGTTTAGTGCGATGTCTCCTTGCGTCGACAAACGGGTTCAAAAAACTTTTGTTGATCCTTTGTTCCGGCAAGTGTTCCAAGACGCTTCTTGTGAGGGGGTTAAAGAGTCAATAATTGATGTAAAACGGATTACAAAACATCTTCTACACGTTCTTGGACTCGACCATCTTCATGATCCTCGTTCGATACGTAAATATACCCGTTTGATGGGGCTGCTTGAAGCTGGCGCAATCGATGAAATCAAAAAGTTTTTCGCAGAAAACGTCGAGCCACTTGATGAAGACTGTAGGCTTTTACATCTTACCGAAGGAAAAAACAAAGGACGTATTTTGATCCCTAGAAACCTTGATGAAGACAGAGCTACTTTTGAGCTAACACAGCTTTACAAAGTTCCAAGAAAATCTCGAAACATAGAGGTTAATTACCAAGCAAACGACATCGTAATTCTTAGGCGAATTGCTGCGATGATTCAAGAAGTTACAAAACAAGTTTTAGAGGGATGGACGCCAGAAATGGCTGAGGAGCTTGAAGCTAAAGTTGAGAAAGCTATCGAAGGACTTTCTAGAGAAGTTAAAGAAGATTGCCGAGTCATCATTATGACAAGGGTTTCCGCCTGCACAAGCTTTGAAGACAGTTGCGGCCGATTGAATCCTTACTCCAGGCTTGCCTTATTAAATTCGAC
>CAZRWH010000012.1:0-32846 GCA_964603905.1 uncultured Candidatus Peribacteria bacterium
GGATCTTGATCTTTAGGATCTGTGTTTTGATCTTTAGGATCTGTGCTCATTTTTACCTCTTTAGTGAGTTATGATAAAATCTTGCTGGTGAAAATTAATTCCATTTTCAACGAAACAAAAGAAAAAAGCTGAACGATTTTCCCTCATTGGTTAACCCCCATGCCTTTTAATAATATAATCTAAATTAATATAATATAATATAAAGCAATCAAACTCTTTTTGCTTCTTTTTTGCTCTTTTCATATCTTTCCTTTTATCTTTGCATATAACTGCATATCATCCTATCTTGTGAGTTATCTTCTTTGGCTTCTTGTTTAATTCTTTAACTATGTGGGTATGCACCATTTTGTCAATCTTAGCTTGAGCAGAGGGGGAGATCGGGTTATTTTCGTCACCTAATGATCTGCCGTTTTTAATATTGTGAATTACTCTTGCGCCAAAAGTCGGCCATCCAACTCGAACGTTTGTTTTGGTTGCTCTGCCTATCTGTTTGAGGTCTCTCATCATGTCACCAGACAGCCTAAGATTGGGCGGACTTGTTTGTTTTGATGATTGACGAGGGAAGCGCTTTTTACCTTTATTTGCTCCCCTGGTCTTTCTTCCGCCTTCTGATTTCATTTTAGCATAAAGATCATCATAGCTATCCCACTTCTCACCATCAGAGCCGATTCCCTTCTTTGACTCTTTTTTGATCGTCTGAATGACAATGTTGCCAATCTTCTTCATGATAGCAATACTAAAAATATTTATTGGTGGGATTTTAACCTGCATTCTTTTTGTATACTATACCGTTATCGTTTTTATATGGACTTTTATGATCTATTTCTCCAGATAATATCTCGTCTGGTATTTCTTTGTATGCTAAACACTTGCGACCACCTTGATAATACATACAATCATTACAAAGAGGTGTGCTCCATGTATCTTTAGAATCTTTAAACTTATCATTGTTGCTCATTTTATATTTCCCTCATAATTACTTCTAATTTACTCCACATTTTCCCTTCTAATGCTTTTTGTGTTTCTGTTACCGATACTATTTCGAACTTCGTTCCTATATTATATAAGATTTCAGCTTCTCCGCCCATGCCAAGGCCGTCTAAATTGACACCTGTTTTCCCCTCTATTTTAACAAGAACGCTGTGCACCGCCTGGTCTATCCTTGCGAAATCTGCACCGACATTATAGTTGGCGGACGTCGAGATAAATTGATTAGACTTTATCACCTTATTTTTTTTATATATATCGGCTAATATATTATAATCATCTATACCGGCGATTTCCATTCCTCTGTAAACAGTCCCTTTGTGTTTTGGCGCTTTGGCCAATGATTTGGTTATATCATTAATATATTGTAAATCGTCCCAAGCAATAGCATCCCTCCCGTACTTCTCTATTTGTCTTGCAGCTTCATTAATTCTTAAGTATCCAGAGGATGTATACACATCGACAGCCATACGTTGCGAATTACTAGCAGTATTTAACCAATAATTAGAAGCCGCGTCATAGGTGTCTTTATATTCTTGGACTCCTGCATCGAGATCAGCAGGTTTGATGCCCAGATTATCCGCTTTGGTTTTTGGCTTAGCTACAGTCTTTGGTTTGGTTGTAGGCTTTACATCTGCCTTAGAAGCAGTTGTCTTCTCTGCTTTTAGCTGCTCGGCTTTCTTTTGCAGTGATGGTTCTGCTATGTCTACCGGAACCCATTGATGTCTGCAGTTGTATCCACCCCCCTCAATGAATGCACCGCCAAATCTTTCTTCAATTGCACCCATGTTTAGATCTCCGGCTTCAACCATATCTAAGCAGAAAGGCCTTGTCTTTCCATCTACCGGCCCTTCGTATCTATATTTCCTCAAAGCAGTGTCGTTCTTGGCCATTTCGTAATTGACAGACCTGCTGTAAGTATTTAATGCTGTGTTAACTTCTGTCCTTATATGATGATCTAATTCGCCCGTCTTTTCTTTTAGCAGCTTTCTTATTGTCCCTTCGTCTTGTCCTAACATAACCCCTCTTTGGATTACATTATTCCAATGATTTGTCAATCCTTTCCCTGCAACCATTATCTTGCTGGCGCCAATATGAGATAATGCGCTTAACATTTCAGGAGTAATAGTCCCCCAGTCATCCATCCGCTTAAGAATCGTGGTCATTGATTTAGATACAATAGCTTGGGCCTCTTTATCTATTGTATTATAAAAGCTCATATAGGCTTTATTCATGAGAGCTAATTTATATTCTGCTGGGGCGGCTGTGTTTTTCCATATATTCCACAAC
Organism: uncultured Candidatus Peribacteria bacterium; assembly: GCA_964603905.1. Classification (GTDB taxonomy): domain Bacteria; phylum Patescibacteriota; class Gracilibacteria; order UBA1369; family UBA12470; genus CAZRWH01. The sequence goes on from CAZRWH010000012.1 coordinate 2,278, forward strand.
GTATCCATAAACTGATTTTCCTTGAATAGAATATATTTCAATAGAATCTCGGCTTCTTTATCTATTGTTTTTCGTACAGCTGCTGACATTTATTGTGCTGGGGTTTTTAATGCTTCGATAAAGTTGTTTTGTTTTTCCTCTGCCTTGGCGGCCGTATATTTTTCCATTTTAGCAGCTAATTCATCCTCTGACATATCTGGGTTCTTCCATCTGAAATAATCTTCAGCAGTCGCAAAACCTCTATCTAGTTCCCAATCCCATTGGTCTCGTTCCTCTTCTTTGCTCATTGGGGGTGTAGGCTCAGCGAAATTAACATAGTACTCATCAGATACTTTAATGCCGTGTACGTCGAGCAGGCGCTGATCTACTTTAAAGCGCTTATCTTCCCAAGATCTCCAAGTGTCTAAGACAGATGCTTCTCTCTGCTCAAGGTTGTCGAGATTCTCAATTGTTAGAGCTATCCCTGACTTTGCTTGTCCTTTATCCGCCCACTTAACAACCAAGAAGTTATTGTGCAGTGGTACCTCAGTCATATATTTAAGTGTTTCAATTAGCTGATCTAAGGACGCAGATCCGAGCCTTCCGATATCTGCTTCATGAGGAATGATAATAAACTTATCTGTTCCACTCGGCATTTCATCTGCCACATCATCCACTCCCTTAATCCACTTGATGCCGACAGCGTCAAATCGATAAGCAAGTGCAAGCTCTGTCATTCCAATGTCGAGTTGGTGATTAGCCTTAACAATATCTGTTGCTCCCTCTACCCAGAAGTCCCCTGCAATCTGCGGCTCTCTATGTGTGAATGTAAAAGGCAGAATATCATAAGGATTGATCATCTCTGAGTTCTCTTCACCGTTCGGCTTTTTGGCTGGGATTGCCTTATTGTCGTAATAGATGAAGTGCTCACCCTGCTTTCCATTATATGTTTTGGTCCACACTGCATGTGCTGTTTGACCATCCCTTGCCCCACCATAATTATATAGAGGATAACTAACTCCAAAAGGCTCCGACTCACCAGGAAGAAAGTATGGCTTAAACAGTGGAATCGGATCATAAGCAAGCCTGTCGCTTTGTGTTAGCTCATCTGTAATCACCTTACTTCTGAAGCACATAGTTCCCAACAAGAAGGTAAGCTTCTCTAGTTGACGTCTCTGCTTATCAAGCCCTTGAGTTAGGTCTAAGTACTTTTCATCTGCTGCTACAGTTGGATTTTTCTTGTACACCAACGCTCTTTGGTTCACAACTCGCTTGGTGAGCGATTGTGTGAACACTGGAATTTGCGCTAGTGATGTCCCTTTGAAATACTCCTTCACATATATGTCGGTGGAATTGTGCTCGTAGTATTTAATCAGCTTTATGCGCTCTGCCTCTCTTTTCTCCTCTACTTCGTTTAAGTATTTATTGAGACTTGCAACAATCGCATTGCGTGTCATATCTTGAATTACCATGTTGAACTCTTTACCTTTCTCTCCATTACTGGGAATTTGTGGGCTTCATAGTATCCAAAGCCGTCTGACATGTGCTCTACATTGTCGGTCTTGTCGATACCATCGTCCTTTCTTCGTGTTTGCTCTAATGAGTCAATCAATACTCTGCATTTGCGCGATATCAACACCCAAGACTTATCATCACACTGCCAATCGCACAATCGTTTGTTGACGGCGTTAATTCGCGACTTGATCGGCGGGTTTGATAACGGGACCTGCATTATGACTTGCCAGCCTTTGCTCTGCAGGACACTCTTAATGATTGAATAGTCGGAAGACTTGCTTCTTGTATCCTTCCGCTTTCCCGTTGCGTCGCCGTATATGTATATAACTTTGTTTTGATGGCTTGCATATCTTGAGCAGAACTTCGAGATCACCGTTCCTGTGTCTGTAACATGCACCGCAAGCTCATCAAAGATTCTATCCTCCCTCTTGATCTCGTGCCCCATTGACCAGCACATAGGATCTACGTTGAAGTCACACATGAGATTGATTGGCAAATGAGAATCGTATAAGTCATCATCTGTTGTGTGTCTTTCGTAGTTAAACGCCTCATATGCCTTATCACTAATGGAGGCAGTGTAGTCAATATCTACTTCTGCTGCCAGGTCTTGAGGCGATCGCCTTTTCTTTTCTTCTTCGTACCAAGCATCGTCTTTGAGGGGATGGAGTTTCCAGTGAAGCCTGATCTTCTTTATGGCCCCAACCGCACCAGAGACGAGCTTATAGAACATATTGTTTCTACCAAAGGCAGACGACACCGCTATTCTACAAGGAGTTGCATCTGATAATGACTGCCATGCTAATTCATCTGTGTGTTCCCACTTAGCAAACTCATCTAAAAACACCATCTTATATCGACCACCCGTACCAAAGTATTTATTATTAGACTCTCCCTTGATGTATGATCCGGTCTCTGGGTTGATGAGACGCATGAATGTATCGTGATTGTTTTTATTCCACCCCTTAGGAAGAAACCACGATGGCTGTCTGTATAAAAGGTATCTGATCTTTGGGAAGATCGCATCCATAGCGCCATGCTTATCAACAAACTCCTGCTTCCTAGAACCCACAAGAAAGTCATTCCCTGAGCCCTTAAATAGCCAATACCACAGAATGACGGCTGCTACAATCCAACTCGCACCCATGTCCCTCGACTTCTCTATGGCGAGATCTCTACCAGCATCAATGTGCTCAACGAGCCTTAAAATGAAATCATCTTGAAACTTCCAGGTGATGAATAACAAGTGAGGAGAGTTATAGCCTAGCTGTATTTGCTGCTCTTTGCGAGGTTCGTATATCCATCCAAAGTGATTAATCCAGAACAAAACATCCTGCGAGCAGTGTTTGTAGAGTGCCCCCCTATACTCATAATCGTTGTCGGATTCCGATAGAAGGACAGCTCTGTTATGATAGTTACTCTTTATTGAGTCGTGATCTAACAAACTCTTCTGCGTTCTTCCCATCATATTGAATCATCTCAACTTCTTGTTTGATGCGCTCTATAGGTTTGCCCTCAGTCCTGTCAGCAATGAATGTTCGAGCAGATGTATCGCCCTTAATGGCTTGCTCCCAAGCTGTTTGACACATTGCCTCATACTTGGTTACGCGCGTCTCTTCATCGTGGATTTCGTCTCCAATCCTACGGAGCAAGTCTGGAATTGTTCGTCCTTTTTTGGGGCGACCTTTCCGGTTTATTCTGGGGTCACCCTTTTTGAATGCCATAGATACCCCACTTGTTTTACAGTCTAAACTTAACCACGCAAAACGGTAAATAAAAGCTCGTTGCTTAATGGCTTGGAGGTTTTCTGTGTCTTTCCTTTGAGCTTTTGAAGTCTTTTGTGAGCTGGTCCATTCTTTTTGATTCTATTGCTGTATAGTAGTGATTTATACAGATTTATGAGGTCTGATCTGCTGGTGTAGGATCCGTCTTTACTCAAGTATTCACAAGCTTTTCTAAGTGCTTTTTGGTCTTTATCCATTTTATTCTCCTTCTTTTACCGATTTTGACAAGTCGTAAAATATTTTAACAACTTTTTCTGTTAATTGTCGTTCTATCTCTTTTATGTTCTGTTGATTCTTTTGTTGGTTTTTTTGTTGTTCAATTTGCAACTGTTGCATTTGCTTATCTATCCATGTTGGCCTCAACCTGAAACAATCCCATAAGTACACTAAATGTCTCCATACTTGTACAAAAATATGAATCGGGATTGGATAACATACCACACGCCTGCAGAGGGGGTCAAAGTATGCCAGCCCATAATATCTTGGAATCCTTGTTCCTTCTGGCAATGATTTTTTCATTTTATTCTCCTTTTTTGATTTCTACAACTTTCCCTGACAGATAAAAGATACGAGCATCAGGCATAGTCCATCCATATTCATTCACAAGATATTGAGCATATTCTTCAATCGTTGTAAATGGAATTTTAAAGGCTTTGGAAACTTCTTCTAAATCTATTGAGCTGTGAGTATCAGCTTCATGCCATCTATCTCCACAACAATAACAATCCATTCCTTTTGCACAACCATCAAAGTAAACACCCAAATATTGTGCTATGTCATTGGCTTGCGTTGCATTTTTTGCTTCAATAAAAAGCTGATGACATATATTATTATCTACATGAAAATTACCACCAGAATTATTCTGGCAAAATTCATAGAATTTTGTATTCATTTTCCCTCCTTGGTTTGGCACTCACACAGCTCCCACACAGCTTTAATTCCGTCGTGAGTTTCGATGTATTTATTTCCCCCGCAATTAGGGCATTTGCCGAAGATTCGCTCGTAGCGCTCTTCGTACTCTTCCCGAGTAATCTGTCGAGGACGACGCTTATCTCCTTTGCCGTTCATAATAAGCTCTTCATTTGTCGTTTAGACTGCTTTTTTTCTTGCATACCAGTCCCTCAATATGTTTATGTGTTCATCTATGTCAATGTTGTACTTCAACTCAAACATGCGTCTGCCCATTGTGTGGATTTCTGTGTGATGCTCTACACACAGCGGAATAGCGGAATAATGCTCTTTGAGTGGCTTATTCCTATTCCTTCCCATCCCAATGGCCTTTGTATGATGCGGAACACCCTCCTTGTTACACACCAAGCAGGTCTGACCTCTAATCCAATCCAAATATTCTAGCGGCCTAGACGATGAGCTCATATGCGATCCCAACCACCAATAGCAAATCAACTACAAAGCACATCACAGTTATGATTTGAACAGGCATTGCGAACGCTATGTCTAGTGCCTCCAACGCCTTAACGTACAAGAATAGTAATATTAGTGCCATTTTTCCTCCTTACTGGAGTAGGGGGAGGCGCAAGGTCAACACAAAACAATAGCCTATGATTTTCAATGCCTCCCCCCTCCATTAGTTTCCTGAGCTTCCAAAGCCTCTTTCGCGACGATCGTTTTTGATGGCCCTTAGCTGCTCTTTAGTTATCAATTCAATGTTGCATTTGGGAACCTCATACACAATCACCTGACAAAATCGCTCGAACCTCTTTATTGTATAAGGCTTGTCCCCTCTGTTGTGCATTAAAACAGCACAATTCCCAGTGTATCCGTCATCCATTACATTGTGATGAGACGGGATAACATTGTGTTTGAAGGCAAGACTGCTCCTTGGTGCGAATGTATAGTAGTGGCCTTTTGGCGCAATAATTCGCACGCCGATCTCAACGAGCTTTCTTTCGCCTGGCTGAATTGTTGCTTCTTCGTAGGCGTATACATCCAACCCAGCATCGTCTTGCAAGGCGCGTTTGGGGACCATCGCATCTTCGTATTCAAGAAATATTTTCAATGAGATCTCCTATGTATTTGATGTTCTGCTTTGCGCGCTCGATTAGAGTTTGATCTTCTGTGTGGAAGTTAAAATCAACGTCTAGCTCTATTTTCCCACCAACAAGTCCCGTCCAAGTATCATCAAAAGCCACTCCATTAAGGCCTGCCCAAACAGCAGCTGACGAATCCCAGCTGTATATGTACTCTGCATAGTGTCTTGTTAGGTGGATCTCCTTCGGCCCTTCAGTCATTCCCAAGAAGTGAAGCTTGTTTTTATGTTTGGGCTGCAGTATTTTTTCACCAAAAAGCACAGTCATAAGTGCGTAGCGCGCATAATATCTTGCACTGTCTCTATCAGCATTCATTCCAAGCGCATTTGGAGCACCTAAAATTGAGATCCCAACAAGATCGGCGTTATTAATTCCCCAACCCACAGAATCAATGTATCCATCTATATCGCCTCTAAGCGACTGAGGAACAAAAAACGTCTTAAATCCTGCCTCTTTGAGCTTAGGAATAAACTCTACAGCGGCATCTATCGTTTTCCTTGCGTCTTTTTTGGGGTAGTCTGGCATAACAATGTAATCTGCCTTGACAATCTTACCCAAATCGATCAAATTATCTGAGGGGTACGTCGGCTTTCCTTGTCTGTGCATCTCATAGGCAGAATTATCCATGATTTTAGGCTTCCCATCGTTGAGATTTGCGTAATACTCGCGATATTCCTTATCTGATTCTATGAGGTGTGCAAGCAATAAGTGTGCGCCATTGTCTTTTGTGAGCTCAACAATGTGTTTTGTGGGCGCTATGTGACAGAATTTAATCATTTCTTGATCCTTTCTTGATTCTCGACAGCGCAAAAATTGCATAATTGATGGTGTCTAACAGCTCATCTTCGGCTTTAGGTGTCAATCCTTCTTGATAGATCCGATAAAGCTTCATTCTCATAAGACCCACAATCGTATGAACATCAATCTCATTCACGCTGTTTCCATAACTTGACATGCGTTCAGCGAATATGCTCTTAGCTTTGTCAGCAATCTTAGTGTACTCTTCGACAGTAATGTCGGACACAACCTCAAGACATTCTTCTGCTACAACAGCGCCTTGATTAGAATCCTCCCACACCTCAACCACCCAATTGCGACCTGGATACATCTCGAGAAGCTGTTTAAGAACTTCTGTGCCTACTTGCTCACAACCCATAGAGTCAAAAACAAAGAATCCGTACTCTTGTGGAAAGCCCTTTAACACAATATCGTCAAGCCTGTTGCGCAGAATATAAAACTCAATCTCTCTGTCATTATGTCTAACATCACAAGAAATTGATACCTTAAAGTCGTGTGCATGCTTATTTCTGAGAAACTCAACCACTCCTTCGGCCTTAGGCCAATGGTGAGTTCCTCGATACGTATTAGCCACGGTGATTCTTGCCATTAATATCCCTCCTTATCAGATAGGTTTCTGTAAAATTCTTCTCTCAGCTGTTCATCAAACTGAAAAGCACCAAGCAACCGCGTCGTCACCGTCTCTGCTCCATAGCTTCGTATTCCTCTGATCACCATACACATATGTTGCGCCTTAATATGAACGGCAACACCAGAGCACTTCACATTTTTAAACAGAAATTCTGCAATCTCTGTCGTTAGATTCTCTTGAAGATGAAGCTTTTTGGCGTGATCTCGCGCAATTCTTACGAGCTTGGACAAGCCTAACACCTCTCCATCTGGCTTGTACGCAATGGTAAGTTTGCCGAAGAACGGCTGAATGTGATGAGAGCAGTAACTGTATATTGGAACATTCCTCACAATCACTACGTCATCTGATGTCGTTGGAAAGGTTTTTAGGTGCCGCTTAGGATCAATTGAATATCCATTAAGAATTTCTCCAAACATTCTTGCGACGCGATCTGGCGTCTCAAGTGTATTGGGGTCGCTCTCCGGATGTCCAATGCCCTCCAGCAATAACGACACTCCTTTTTTAATTTTATCGTAGTCCTGCACTATTCTACTCCTATGTATTTATGTACTTGTGTGTTTAGCTTGAATTCATTGTTAGATTTCACCAACTTTATGCAGTAAAGAGCTGCTGCCCTGTTGATATCTGCACAATTCTCTTCGCCGGTCGGTCTATTAGACGACATATTTTCAGGGCTAATCCAAAAGTGAGACGCTCTCAGCATTTTTATATTAGGCAGTTTTCCTCCACACCCGACAACAAACTTGAATTCGTCAGCGTGCTTAACGATTAGCTTTTTGCTATAGCAAGAGACCTTCGGAGATACGCTCACCCAATCAATTCGCTCAGGCAGTTCAAACATTCCATTGGTTTCAATCGCTACGCAATATTGACGTATTTGGAGCAGATCAACCAATAGCCCAATGTCTTGCATTCCCGGTTCTCCACCAGTCAAAACCACAAATTTACAATCACCACCAACTTTTTCAACCTCACTTAGAATCCACCGTTCACTCCTAGGCTCTCCGAAAAGAAACTCAGTATCGCAGAATTGACATTTGAGATTGCACCCTGACAGCCTAATAAACACAGCAGCCCTTCCTGTGTGATGGCCCTCTCCTTGAATGGAGTAGAATATGTGATTGACCCTCAACATGCGATCACCCACGAATTTGGAGTTTCATAGAATTTAACCCAAGCAAGCCTCAGGTGATCTCCAAATTTATCTTTGTAGTATTCAAGCAGAAGCTCAAAGATGTGGTTAGCCATATTCTCTGCAGTCGGAACGTAGGGCACAATAACGAGCTTGAACTCGCGCCCCAAGAGCCACGCACACGATTGTAAGTGGCCTACGAGTTGGTCTTTCTCATAGACAACAAATGCATGATCAAAGGTTTGATCAACAACCTCCACAAGTCCTTTTTTAATGTCGCCAAAGTCTATAACCATTCCTTCAGCGGGATCACCCTCTTTTTGCACTATATCACCCTCCAAACACACCTCCACAACGCCTCTGTGTCCGTGTGGACTAAAGCATTTGCTCTCATGGTTGGGAACTCTATGTCCGTAATCAATTTCAATTTTCTTTACGACTTCCATACATTCTCCTTAGTTTGTTTTTTAGTAGTTTGTCTTCGATGGGATCAAGCATTTCAACTCCAGTGTTTCCTGGTAGTCTACGCTGCCTCAAAATCTCTCTATGAGCCGCTGTGATCATATTAATGCCTTTCTTCCATCCAAATTTCTCTGTGAACAGCTCTTCAGTTTTGATCCAATCTTCGATCTTCAATATCAATACCCAGCAATTCTTTAATTCTGCCTCTCTTAGACGAAGAGATTACTCCTGTTTTAATCCACCTCGTTACCGTTTGAGGGGTAACAGCACACTGTTTCGCCAACCAGCCTTTTTTCCTTCCAGCCAGTTGGAGCTTAGATTCGACAAGATGACCGACGTGCCTTCTATCGCTCTTGCCGTTTTTTCTAATAATAACAGTGTGCGGCTCGGATATTGTCCCCTCAGATACTAAGTATTGCTCAATGGTTGGCTTGCCGATGTATTCCTCAGCATCATCCCAAATAAATCCCTCGTGAGAAAGCGCATCTAACAGCTGTTTGGCACCAGCAACAAGGTTGTCGTGATCCCTCACCTTGCGATTTCTGTAGGTCGTTATGCTTAAATTCCAAAACTCACCAGCACTTGCCTCCTTTATGAGTCTTTTTGACATCTGCTGTCTAATAAACACCCTGTATTGTTTAACTAACTTGCTTTTTTCCGACCAATGCATTTTATCAATGACATTACGAGACTCAATGATCATCGGAATTGCTATCAACTGTCGCATATAACCTCTTCTTTCTCTTGAATTCTGGATCGCTTTGTGACAACATTATGTCTTTCTCACACTTAGGACACACAATGGGGACGTTGCCTTTCTTTACTTGCCTTTCATCGCAATTGGGACACACAATATAGCTCACAACTTTGTCGTCAGACTTACGTTTTGGTGCCCAGTCGTTTCTACACTGATTTCTCAGCGCAGCATAATAATTCTTATACGTTTTGCCGGATGACTCTATATAGTCGACGAATCTTTCGTAAGCAGCCTCAACGTCCACCTGAGGAAACTTGTTTTGCAGCTCTTCTATTTCTTTTTTTGTTATATCAGACACAGAAGAGTATTTTGATTTGCTTTTTTTCACCAAAGGCTTTGTTGTTATTGGCACAGCCTCTCCCTCTATCTCTGGAATATCGCTTGTTCTAGGTCTGTGTCCTATTTTTTGATTCTTCTTCCATCCGGCATATTGTATTCCTACGCCAACTTGGTATCGAATAAGACCTACGCTTGCTAATTTTGCAAGAAGCTGTTCGATCTTCTTCTCAGATATAGAAACGCCAGGAATGGTTTGCAGTCTAAGCTCTGTGAGATTACCCGTCAATCTCCCATGGTCATCAGCAAAGGGCAGCATTCGCATAAAGAGCCACTGTGAGCTTATATCTAACGAGTTAAGCCTAGCATCTGTGGCTATCGTTCTGTTGAGCATTCTTCCTTTAGCCATTAGAACTGATATTTCTTTGAGCCGTACTTGTGTGCCCAATCTTTGGCGTGAGCTTGTCTCTCTTCATACCGTTTTCCGCGAAGGTCGACGTAGTCCTTTTGTAGTTTCTGCCTATTGCGAACAATAGATTTGTAATTTGGAAGATCTCCCTCAGCAAGCATAAGCAAAAAGCGGTGAACTCCCTCCATGCCCTCTTTGGTGAATCTGCCTGAGTGGTGTTTTGCTTTCTCATACCATATCGTTGCAACCAAACGATCGTCCGAGTCTTTAAGGTGAGGCCTCTCTCGCATAAGCCCCTCAACTTTCTGCGCTAAATTCACTTGTCCTCCTTAGGCTAGCTGATTGATTCTAAAACACGATTAATGCTTTCACATACATGAAAGTACATCGCTTTGTATTTTTTCGATTTGAAGTTGTACTTGTCTTTGATCTTACTCAAGTCGCTGATCAGGTCTTTCGCCTTAGCTGCATCACCTTTTTTCAGGTCTGCTTCGATTTTTTCCCGTCTCTCAACCTCGATGCGGGCTTCTTCTTCCTGTTTGGCGCGTAATTCTGCCTGAATACGCTCTTTTTCTTCTCTCTCCGCCCTAACCCTCGCCTCGTAGGCTTTGCGCTCTTTTTCAGCCTGTTTTTGGCGTTTCTTTTCTTCTGCGATCCGCTTGCGCTCAGCTGCCTCAGCTTCTTTTTTCAATCGCAAATTCTCAGCTTCGATCTTTCGCTGGCGTTCACGCTCGGCTTTTTCAGTCGCAATGCGTTCTTCTTCCTGGCGAATCCGCTCCTCCTCAGCTTTGCGTTCAGCTTCGAGTTTCGCTTCGTGCGATGTCTTTGCACCGGCCAAATATTGATCCCATACCGGCTCGGGCATATTGCCAAGATCGACAAAAGCCGTATCGACTTCATATGCCTGGAGTTGTTTTTCGCGCTCTTCGGCCAGCTTTGCGATTCGTTCCTTTTCGAGATTTTCTTCGTACTTCTCGATATCCATCAGCCGTTCTTCAATTTTAGTTGATGCGGCTAACTGTGCATTCTTCCACCCGTCAACGAAACGACCTTTAGCCAAATACTCAGACTTGAGTTCTTTGTGTATTTTCGCTGTTCCAGTTCTAACTTTGACGAATTTCAGCCTGATCTCTCTGGCCAACCTTGCATCGGCTTCTTCAATCGGCTTCGTAAGAACGACATTTGCCTCTTTTTCTAGGGCTTCCATCTTCTCTAGCATCGGTTTAAACATCGCAGATACAGACTTTGCGATAGATGACTCCAATCCATATTCCTTTGGATCGATTTTAATTAGATTCATTTTATTCTCCCCTTGGACGTTCTAATGAGTAAATCGTTGATTTGAGGTTAGCAGTGAATCCCTCCAACATGGAATCCATTGTCTTAATGTAAGCATCATCACGATATACCCGTTGGATTAGTTGCTGTTCAAGCCCAGGATAATAACTCATAAAATCCCACCACTCAAACCCAGTGATGTACATTGCGCCTTGAACTTGCGGAATGTACTTCGTCGACATGCCGTTGATCAAATAATCAACGTGTGTGTGCAGAAGTGGACATTTGATTTCAAGTCCGCCTTGTGAATCTGTGATAATTCCGTCCGGACTGCATGAGCGATCTTTGCGCTCGTCTTTGTAAATAAGCCCTACGGTCTGCACTTCCACTCCTTTGATGTTTTCATAGTAGATACGAGCCTGTTCTTCTTTCTCAATCCCGGCCAGCATCGCCTCAGATTGAAATGTCTCAACCTTAGCGCCCAATAGATGCTCGCCGGCCAATCCATACATATACGCCTGGGCTTGTTTTGAAGGTTTCCCGGTTGGCGTAATAATTTTGTCAAAATTGGATGCGCTTGGCAACCCTGCCTTTTCAATGAACCACTCTGGAGTCATTTGCTCAACATTAGATATGATCATATTAACTGCCCTTCTTTTTGTTTAATAAGCCCACTGCTTCTTTGTAGCGATTAGCGGGGATGCCGTATACATCATCTGTCTCAAATAGCCTAAGAAACCTCTTTGTGTCCATGGAGTTTCCAATTTCTTCCATGATCGCTATAATTGTGGTGGCTTGTTCATCGGTTATGCATTTTTTCCCAGCTGCATTTCCATCGTCTTCGCCCGTCGGGATATTGAAAACCATTTTAATTAAATAACTACGACCATAAGATATTGATGAACCCTTGGCGTGTGTATTGGTTTTGTTCCGACTTCCTTTAATTCCTATTTTATCCAGAGGAATGTCCGTCCATTTTGTCTCTGTATGCCCAGCATTGTGCATAATGTCCACACAGACTCTTATTTCGTCCTCATTCGGGGTTTCGCCCTCATAAAAAGACAGTGAGAAGCCTTGTTTCGTATATATTGGTTGCGTGGCCTTTAATATTGCTTCATAAGAAGAATATTTGCTGTTCGTCTGTTTGTTGTCTTTGTCTTTTTCTACAATAGGCATATTAGACTGAGCTTTGACCATGGCTATATTATAGGCTTTTTTCGCCTCTCTGTCTTCGTGGTCGGTTTTCATTTGCATCAATCGATCAAGTTTATCTATGTCCAAATTTTGATTAATCGCCAATTCGATTAATTTATCCGGATGAGATTGGTTCGAGTGCTCTTGATTTGGTTTGTTTTGTGCAGGCAAATCGCTCTTTATTTCTACCTGTTCACCTGGTTTTGCCATTTTCCCTCCTCATTTGATTTATTTCTACTTGCTTTTGAATTGCAGCATCTTTCCAACGAAGATATTGCTTTTTATAATAGTCAGCTTCTTTCTTGTATAAACGAACAATCAAAAGCGCTATTAAAACAATCAATAGCGTTAATCCGTTAAACATTTTCCCTCTCTTTCTTGGGTTTGGAAGGGCGGGGCAAGATGACACTATCTTCGGGTTTAGGAGATTCCCCACCCTTCCGACGGCTCTTCGCGACACTCCAGGTGTCTCTGTGGTCTTTAAGTTTACATTGTCTTTTCATGTTGTGTCCTTTTGATGTGCAGCCAGCAACTGTTAGTTTCTTCGAGCCATTCTTCAACATCTCTTTCAAGTCTAAAAACACAAGTCCATAAGCCCTTCCCTCTGGTTACCTCATTTCAGATTTTTTAAGACTGCCCATGAGATTTTTTCACTCATATCTGTTTTACACAGGGCTCTCCTTTTAAGCTGGTTATCTAAGTTTTAATTCTGCTCTTCGCACCAGCCCCTGCTACTTACAATCCTCAATTGTCTTTCCTCCAACCCTATGCTAGCTCACATAAGATATTTAAAAGTAGACTGCTCGTTAGGCGTTACAGTCAGACAATCCTTCTACTTCCCCAGTGGACATACAGTCATGTGCCCCTTCAGGCTGCACTCTCAAATTTTCAAATAACTTTTTAGCTCCACAGGGAGGAGTCGAACCTCCCTGCGACCATCTGTGGAGTGGGTTGTCTTACGATTCGACTGAAATTCCCTCACTCATCATAGTTTGGTGTTGAATCTCTGTGTCCATAATTTCGACTAGCCGCCTATGATTGTCTATCATTAGTTTGCCATATATGACAGCAAACCTTGGCTGAATAGACCCGTCGACCACCACGTGAAAGTCACGTCCGTCTGGATCATAATGCACCTCGAATGAGCTGTAGAAAATTCTTCCGTCTTCCTCACTCCAATCAACCATATGTGGATGATACTTAATTCTGGCCTTCCACGTTGGTCTGAAAAATCGTACGTGCTCTTTTTCGTCTAGCGTTCTTGCTACGGCGTTGCACAGCATTACCTGAGGAGCATTTTTTACTCGCTTTTCGTTCTCTTCTCTGATTTGTTTTTTTGTTTTTTTAGCCATCTCTTTATTCTCCTAAGTTGATTGTCGTTATTTGATTTCCGTCGTTTTTAAACCCAACGAAGAAATCGTTAAGCACGAAGGCGTCTCCACCAGCTAAAGACATTGTCCATAGCTGACCCTCGCTGTTGTTCTGAATGAGCTTTATTGCGTCGGCGATCGGAAGGTAGGCTCCATCCCATCTGCCATCATGAGGCTTAACCGCATAATGAATTGTGTATCCACGACCATTGTAGCCCCTCTTGCGCTTTTCACCTGAAATCCAATCGACGACTTTTTTGCGCGAGATTGTTTCGTCTGGTGGATTTGAATATGTGTCCTCATATACCTGAGTGTACTGCTTCTTTAGAGTGCCGATCATAAGATCAAACAACACGAGTTGTTTGTCATAGTTGAACCACATAGAAACCACAAGCATAAGCGGATACTCTTCTATGGTGTATGAGCCTTCGCCGTCCTCTGCGTGCTCCCTCACAATGGCCTTCACGCCCTCAGAAAACCACCTCCAATTATCTTCGCCTACCATCAAGCAGCTCTCAAGCTCGTTGGTGATTATTGTTGTTCTTTTTATTTGTGTCATCCTTTTGTTCTCCTTATTTATTTACTGATCGAAGCTACAAGAAGAATGAGTCGAGTGCAACAATTATTTTTAATATATTTTAAATTTATTTAATATATGTGCAAGCCTACCAAGTTTCCTCGATAGACAAATCTACATTCCAAAGTTTAGGTGCGATCTGTTTTGCTTCGAATTTAGAGCTTGTAAATCTTGCGAAGATGTAATCGCCCATCGTAGTCGAGTCTTTATCTGGCGAAAAAATGAATGGAATGTATCGCCCAGATGTCTTATTCCAGATATCGTGTATAACTGAATCACCCCAGGGCGACGAAAGATCGGATGGCATTAGGTCTGTATCGCTTAGATATTTGAAGGCAATATCGTATGATATCCTCCCTCCGGTTCGTCTAAAATATGTGGTTGATCTCTGTCTAAATGGTTGTCCGAATTTATTGTCTGCGAAATCATCTCCACCCAAATGAGCTGCAGTAGCAAAATCTCCACCGCCTAGTGCTCTTCTTATAGATACACCGTCGTATTCAAGGCCCCTTCCAATATTAACGTCAGGAGCATGTGGCGGATCGTAATATTCACCCATCATAATACACCCAATTTCAAGGTCAGTTGCTGAAAAATTTGCATCATCCTCAATTTCTATTGCCCAATACCTTCCGTCGTTAGAGGTTACTTCATCAAATGTAAGGATTGTTGAGCCATTACTTGAGGGGGTTACAATTTCAGAACTTTCTGTACCATTAACAATGACTGACACATTTGATACCGTTGTTCCTTCTCCCGCCCCAGTAAATGCGGTGGCTTTGTAGGCTACACGAATCTTACCCTCTGCTGAAACGAGATTATGATTTAAGATTGCCACATAATCAAACTTATCCGCCGTTGAGGTTGCTTGTGCATCCCATTGTAATATAATGTGGGTTGTCGGATTTCCTGATGTATCAAAAGAACATCTATTCAGTGGCTTCATGTCTATTAAATCTATAGCCGTTGAGCCTGTGTTAAATGTGCCTGTGATTTTACTAAAATTACTTGTTGTCAATCCCCTTGATATTTTCCAATTAGGTGTGTCCACATAAAATCTTGGTGTGGCTATTCTACTGTAACTCATATTTCTCTTGCCTCTATTGAAAGTTTATCAACCGTTCTTCTAGTTGATGTGACCATAAAATCTTTACCACTCCACGCTTCCCCGAATGCCTTTTCTGGAAACATATCGTCAAGCTCAACAACATCTCCAACCTCAAGATCAAAATAGTCTGGATTAATCACCGTTGCAGATACCACGATTTTTATATCCCCATAGATATTTGCATAATAATCTGCAAAGCCGTTATTTGGAGTTCCTGTAAGCCCGGTAGATCCAATCTTAGCAACAAGCGCATCTAACTTTACTTGCTCAATGTTTTCCTCGTCGAGTATATTCCAGTTATCTCGAACGCTCGGAGAACTCGAGTCTTCGTGTGTAGAAGAACTCAAATGCTTGTTTTCAGCTGGGTGCTTCTTATAGCTGATTTCCATTTTTGTCAGCAATTCAGAAAATGGAGTGTGTTTTACCTTTATGTCTTCTAAATCGTGTTTGGTTAGCGTAGCAGACGAAGATGGAGAGTCTGGGATAAATATATATTGTGGAGAGCCGTCTGATTTGTATCGAAAAATAAAACAACCCTCATATTGTAGTTTTTCAAGCGTCTTTCGAATATCAACTTCTTTTAATGTCCACCATCGAATATCCCAGCCTGCCCTTGCAGTATCTAACGACGACCAGCCATCAGGAATTGATGTGGTCATGCCAGTATATCGAATTAACATATCCCTATGTGCTTCGTGGATTTCTGTAATATCAGCAGAGCCACCAGACCATGACTCTGTAAGTCCGTCGGCTCCGGTGTACAGCTGTCTTATGTCATTAACTTGCTTCTTAGAAGCTTCTGGCTCGGTTCCCCATTGAATTTTTGCAGTACCCCTATATTCTATCTCATATATATACGATGTGCAAGCATGGTAATGAAGACCTCCAGTTCCTTGATGTTTCACGTGTATCTCAACATAATTGAAATGAGAATCACCACCCTCGTAGTTAGACGTTATATCAACCCACCCAGTAGTAACCGTTTCGTCTTTTTTTAACCCACTAACTGAGTCAATCAACCTATCGTCTCCAAATGTATTGTCATATATATAAACACTGCCACCCTGCGTTAATCCAGTTTTCATTCGATATTTGATTTTCATTTGTATTTCATCAAATGTGCCAAGCATGTCTGGAACGTCTAAGCGTAGGTATAAGTGTTCTATGTCGTTGTCCCATAAATTGCTTGTTTGGGTTGTGTAAGTATTCCAATCTGCATCAAATGCATTTTGCGGACTTCCACTCGCATCAAAGGTGTTGTCTGTGTTGACGTCTGACGGCCTAAATTTATAATGCCTTCTCACTGTTTTTGTGCAGTCTATTGCATCAATCCCCTCGTATGCACTCCCCGTATCCTCATAATAAGAAGTGTCGTTGTGTCCAGACCCAGACAACAGCCCGATTGGAATGAATTGATTGAGATTTTTCTCATAAAAATGCACTCTTTCCAATGTTGGGCCTTGCTTGTGTAGCAAGCACCTAATATTACCACCAATAATCTTATGTATAGGGAGAGGGAAGAGCTTTGTCTCTGTGCAGTAAGCAGCCGATGTGATTGCTGGGGAGCTGGTTGTCTGATAGTTTCCATAAGAGATGGGGAAGTACACTCCGTCAGATGTTTTTGTCTGCGGAATTGATATAAAATCCCACGGTCTATGGGATGTCATGCCGAGATTAATCTTGTTTCCATCGGTAGCAATATCAATTAATCGAAATGAACCAATCTGGGTTGAAGTATCATTTGAATACACGCTCACCGTTTGGTTGATATAGTGATTTGAGCCACCAAACAATTCTTCAGATATTGGAGAACCATTATATTGAAAGTCTGGAATTGTTATCGAGATATTTCCAGTTTTAGCCGTTGATTTGGCTAAGTTGATAGATTCTCTGATTGTCGGACGGTTGAGGATACACCCATGATACTTATTACCGGAATCCACCACATCAGCAAAAGACAAGTATAAAAACCCACTGTTATCGTTGGCAAGCTTGAATAACCAATTTTCCTTATGCAAGGCTTAACCTCTTAGATTTTTCGATGGTTGGTATAATATGATCTTGCGTGAACTCTTCTGTCATAATTGGGTTGTTGAATATATAAGTATCTCCACCACGTAACGCTCTGTCAGGGGTTCTATCTATTGGGGTAATCTTAACGTGCTCTTTCCCCTCCTCACCGACCATAATCATTTCAGGCCCCCCCGTAACAAATTCACCACCTTTGGCGAATTTTTGTGTTTTGATTTTTACAAGATTTGCCAAGCCAGCCGCCGTAATTGCAGCAGCCTGAATGTAGTTTGCTGGTGGAGGACCACCGTATTTTGGATCAAGCATTTTTGTTGCTGCTGAATAAGTGTGCATAATGGTTTCACCTGCAAGTAAGGCTTTTTGAGCAACCGCCCAAGTCTTAGACTTTTTGCCACTCCCTGCCGTTGCTTCATTCAAAGCAGCTAAAGAACCCATCATATTCCCAGCAGCTTGTTGGGTTGATGCATCTAACTCAATCATTCCCTGTGCAAGCGCTTGTAAAGCAGGATGTCCTGCCATCATTTGTGCGGTAAACTCACTAAGAGACATAGAAATCACCTCAAGCGGATTTTCATCTTCAGGCACAGAAAGCAACTCAAACTCTTGTCTAATCCTTCTAATAGCTAAAGCGCTCTCAAACGCCCTCTCTGTGACTTCTTCTAGAATCTCGGGGGTGGCTACAATTGTTTGATTGTACGATTCGGCTAATTTAACAGCATCCTCATTGAGTTGATTAATCTCTTGCTGTATAGCAATTTGCGCCTCTCTATTCTTCTGCAACTCGCTTTCTGCGCGAAGATGTTCGCCTAAAACAGTACTATATAACATCCCTCCGTCGTTGTGCATGTTGTTAAGTATGTCTTGAGCAACAGCCACCTCGTCAATTAAACCAACTTCTTCTTTTCTCAACTTGAGCTGCTTTCCTAGCAAATCACGAATATTTTCCTCATTAACAGAAAGTGCAAGTCTCTTGAGCATTGCGGATGTTACAGCCTTTTGAGCTTCTTCAATATCTTCAAGAGAGCTGTTTTCAGTTAAGAGGTTTGGCAAATAATCACCATACATTGCGTTGATGTCTGCAATTGCCTTGACTCTCACTTCTTCGGTTGCATTAAGATCCTTAACTGTGTTGAATAATATTCTCGCCTCTGCCTCTTCTTTGCCTGTAGATTGAATGAGGTCTGTCATTCCACTCACCATAGAGGTTACAAGATCAACCCCCTGTCTCAATGCACCGTCAAATGTATCAAAAAACGCTATTTGGAGGCCTTCTGTGGCAGATTTAAGTGTTAATAAACTCCCCTCTAAGGTGTCCATCTGAATTTCTGCCATCTTTTGTGCTGCTCCACCTGCTCTATCTAACTCATCAGCATAAGACCCAAAGGCATCAGAGGATTCAATTAATATCGGAAGAGCTGCCTGCAACAATCTAGGTACCTTGCCGAGTTGTTCGTTGGTTAATCCGCCAGCATCTTTCGTCTTTTGAAAGACCTCGGTTAATTCTTCAAACGTCGTTACGTTTGTCCCAAATACTTTACTCAACGCAGAGCCTGGAACTTTCATTTGCACAAGCACATTTTTGAGTGCCGTTCCTGCCATTGAGCCAGCTACTCCGGCATTGGCCAACAACCCCAGCATTGCCGTCGTTTGTTGGACAGTATAACCGGCAGTCTTAGCTACTGGGGCGACGTATTTCATTGACTCGGTGAACTTATCCATGTCAAGAGCCGACGTGGAGAATGATTTTGCCATCGTATCGGTAATAATTGCCGTGTCTTTGGCATCCATTCCGAATCCTCTAAGTGTAGCACCGGCAACAGCTGCTGCTGTAGCAAGCTCTGTCCCAGAAGCAGCGGCTAGCGCAAGCGTTGATTCGGTAACATTGAGAATTTCCTTTGAGGTGAAACCAAGCTTTCCAAACTCTGTCTGCAATTCCCCAACTTGTGCCGCTGTAAACTTGGTGCTTGCACCCAACCTGAGAGCGTCTCTCTCGAGATTTCTGAAGTCTACACCCGTTGCACCAGTAAGCGCCCTGAGATTCGCCATTGATTGCTCAAACTTACCGCCTACTTCCGCAGATGTTTTGAAGGCGTTAATAATACCACGGGCTGCAAAAAACGCCAATCCTACGCCAACAGCAGCCTTCCCGAGGCTCACAAGGCTGTTGTCTACACCCTTTATTCCCCTTTCAGATTTGCCAGCTCCCCGAGCTTTTACATCAATGTAATATTTGGTATTATTGGGCATTTCTTTTTTCTTTCTCTATGGCGTTGATCTCATTCGATATGACAATAAAACAATCGGTTAGAAACGCATCTGCATCATCTAATGATTTCGCATATGGAACTCTAAATCTGTCCATGATCATATACTCGTTAATAACGTCTTCGTGCCACCCCTCAATGATCTGGTCAGAGTCTGCAAAGAACGGAACAAGCTTGTGTAGTGCAGAGCCGCTGTCTTTGCTTTCATTTGCTATTCTCTCGATCTCAGACCAAATGTCTTCTTCAGTTGTGTATTCAACCTCTTTAAGGAGTGTGGGGGACTGAGCTCGGTAGGGGAGGGCGCCGTACCTATCAACTTTGTTGCCGTGATACCAACACCAAGTTGCATACCTCAGTCCCCAACGTCTTTTGGGGACAATAGTAAATATTCTTTGAGAATGAGATTCGAAAGAGCGTCTTGCTTCGCATCAGTCAATGCGTCGTCTAAGCAAGACGGATCGTCAAAAGCTAAATCTAAGGCACGCTCTATCAGCTTGGCTTGTGCGTCATAATCTATTTCTAGATTAACTATCTCCGGTTTCTCCGAATTAACATTAAACGTAGACTTTGCATATACCTTTTTGTTGAGTGCGTGCAGCTCTCTCCGCTGTTGTCGCGTAATGCTATTTATTTCCCATTCTTTATCAAATGCCTTGATTGTAATTACCATCGTCCCTCCTTATTTCTATGATGCCGTGATACTTACCACATTGATTGAAATGTTTGATGCATCTCCAAAAGCTCTGAATGGTACGGTTGCCATCATAATGTTTCCACCCTTCTCGTTTCCGCCTTCTTCGACAATGAATAGTGGAATAGAGATTGCGAGTCCTGTTACAGACAGATCAACTGGGATTCCGCTATTGCCAATGTAATTGCTTGCCATTCCATCCTGATTTGGGTCTTTCTTAATGGTGCAAGAACCAGTCACTTCGAACATTCCCGTCATTGCGAGTCCGAACGGATCGTAATCGGTGTCGTCCTTATAGCCGACTCTTTCTACTGTTCTGGCGATAGAAAGGCTGAAGTCGGTAAGGAACATTGGATCTGAATCCATTGTGAAGGACAGGCTGTCAAAAATGCTCTTAGCAGAAGCTGTATCCTCAACTGGACTTGTAGCTACAAGCGCTGAATAGTCAGGCTTATATGCGGTTAGCATCGTGAGTTTGACCATCAACTCGCCAGCATTACTACCTGATCCAATTGTAAACTCTGCGTTCGTTGCAACACAAGACTTGGCTAGCAAGTGTTTATTCGTGTCGTTTCCGCCTATATTCTGGAAAAGAACAGTAACTGCCGTAGTACACGCTGATCCGTCTTTGTAAGCAGCGGGGAAAGAATAATCACCGGCAAGCGCAATAGGGCTCGCTCCGTCCTCAACCAACACTTTTCCGGCAAATAATAGCGCAGCAGCTGTTCCTTTCAGCGTCAGATCAAAGGTATAAACTTTGTTGTCTAGCCTGCGATGAACGCTATTATCAAGCTGAGTCGTTGTATCTGATCTCTGTGGAGTTGTTTCAGCGGGGGCAGCTAATTCCGGTATGGTGAAATCTGTTATTTGGTACTTATTCCACGTACCCGCCGCTAAGGTTGCAGTACCAAAAGTAATTTCAGTACCAACCACAACCGATACATCTTTAGTTGGGAAAAATGATGAACTAATCGGTGGCATTTTCTACCTCCTCTTTCTTTTTAACTGTGGTTAAATGTTTTGCTAGCTCTTCAGGTGGATTATCAATTAATATCCAACCTCCTCCGAGCAGCTTGTTATGTTTATGAGGGCATCCTAACCCTAATAAACTCTCTTCTGGCTTTAGGTCATTGTAGGATTTCTTCGCCCTGTACTTTTTTTGCTTCATATCAACTCCATTGGTTGTAATTGATTACCGACAGATTGATTGTTGTTGAGATAGATGCGTCCTCCACTTCTGGTTCGTAATCAACCTCATCTACGCTCAGCAATACCCAATTTGCGTTTGTTGGATTATTGTTTAAGATTTGTGTAATCTTATCAATTTTCTTGCGAATTTGCCTTCTAACTTCTCGAGTTACTTCATCGGCGTGCTTAACATACAACAAGACTACGTCAAATCTTCGTTCTTCTGCGGTATAATAGCGGTTTTCTACCTCAGAGCCGTCCAATCCTAGCATAATGTATTCAGCGGCCTTATTCGGAAGATTTTCACCCTCCAGCAAAGTATACCTAAACTCATCGTTAAGTATCCCTCTGAGTGCATTCAAGATATTGTCTGCTATGGCTGTGTATGATACTGTCATTTTGTCAACTGCGCCGATTTGATTCCAGCGTTAGATTGTGGCAATTGCGACGCTCTCACCTCAATATCCCATCTGTCGTTTACACTCATGCTCGGCCCCTGCCATCTTCCGTATAATCCGCCTGCAATAATCTGTAGTCCTCCTGTGATAATAACATTCTCTGTGATGGTGGCATATAAGGCATTTCCGTCATAGACTTTAACGCTCACCTTTGCCGTCCCATACGCACCCTCTGTTGTGCATATGCATTGAATTCTATCATATAATCCGCCTGAGAATTTACCAGCAAGCTCTACGAGATGCATTGACCCCACTCTTGTGACTTCAATAATGTTGCCATGCTTGTCTGTGCGGTCGACTTCAAACGCTAGCTTGATTTTTCCATCGTTGATTTTGTCGATAATTCCTGTGCTGTCCTCATTTGAGACTTCTTTGTATATAGACTCTGCTGTTTCATAGTCTTGTGCGGTGATTGCGAGGTTTTTTATCGCTGTTAAACAAACAGCCCTAATAAGGATTGGATCATATTGAGGCTCATCGTTATCAGGATCCGCAGAATACAAGAATGTCTTGGGAATTGGCCTTGGAAATTTGGCATCAAGCATAGCATTAATCTCAGACGATGCATTGACTAAGACTTGACCTATAAATGTATCCTTATCTTTGCCGATCTCGATAATCTGATCGTCGTTTGGATCAGTTGCTGTGTATATAGTGAGGACATCGTCATTGGTATCATAATCCCACTGTCCTTCAGAGGCTGGAGGACTAGCGGCAACACCTTCTTCTCCGTCGAAATACACCATGCTCACCGCTGTTCCAACTGAGTGAGCCTTCCAAACGTTTGTGGTTTCCTCTACAAATCCGTAAATCTGTCTCTGAGATAAATATTTGCCATAATCGGGAAATATGTCTCTCAAGTCGCTTTGCGCTGCATAAGTGAATGTTGACTTAGCCATTAGCGTACCTTACCTTTTCTGATAGTTTTTTGGCTCTGTTTGGGGTCTGCTTTGCCCACTTCGAATTTAACATTTCATCAGCTGCTTCTACCCAATTAAAACTCTTTAAGTGCGCAATTGTTTTCTTAAATTGTGAGAATCCAGAGATCCCCATTTGATAGCACATCTCTACAACCACCATTTGAACCTCGTTTGGCATCAAATAAAACCATCTGAACCTATCTTGAACATCAACAATCAGGTTGAGGACGAGAATTCTAAGAATAACAGATGAAATTCCCTCGCTCAACTGTAGATCTTTGATGGTAAACCCATATCCAACAGTGTCAATTCCAAGACTGTCTTTATAAACCTCTTCTCTGAAGCCCTCACCGTCTTTGATTGATTGCAGTAGGCGCTCTATGTTCATGTTAATCTATCCATAATCTTGTCCAGTTGAAGTCTCCGTGCTTAGGATGAACAAGCCAGCAGGGCTGTACCGGCCGAGAATATCTGCCCGCTTTGTGATCATAAGCGTCTGTTCCGCTTAACGATCCACCAATCATCCAATCGTCTGTGTTAATTGGAGAGTGAAAGTGTCCAATAACCAGCTTGTCGAAGCGCACCTTATTTCTCAGGCTTTCTGGTGCTCTAAGTCGCTTGCGAGCCTCTCTACCAACCTTTCTTTCGATGCCGTAATAAGGAATGCCGGCCCACCCTCTAATGTTATGTCCGTGTCCAATCAAGTATCGCTGTTCATTAACGCCAACAACCGTCTGATAGGTGTTGTATATATTCATCGCGACGTTTTTATGTCCGCCTAATAACTCTTTTGAGAGGTGCGCAATGATGTAGCCATAAGAATTCAGCCCCTCTTCTTTGCACTGTGGTTTGGTTGTTAGGCGCGAGTGATTGTCTGCAGTAACGAACTCAATCACAATGTTGGCAAAATGTGGAGCGAGCATTCTTACCATATCTGCAAACAGATACGACACCTCTACCGCTTGTACTGGCGATGGAACAGCGTTGGTAATCTTTAATTCGTCGTGTATATCACCCGAAATAAGATCGCCCTCTACCAATATTCTAAGATTGTCTATCACATAACCTTTTCTTTGAATATTAGTCCACTCGATGAACTGCGGAGTGAGCTTGGCGAGCACTCTTTCCTTTGCAATCGCTGGACTGAATTCGCCAAATCCTTCAATCTCGTCGCTGACTTGCGTTGCACCATAGTGCCAGTCTGATAACTGCAAGACAGCCTCCACAACACTTTCTTCAGGCGAATTGCTCGCCGCATATTCCAGATCGTAAGGCCTAACAACAACCATGTGAGACTTGATCTCGTCCATGATTTCCTTAACACGACCTTCTTCCTTGGAGTACTTCTCAACGACCGACTCTAACTCTTTAACGCGAGTTCTGAGGTACTTAACTTCCTTGGGGGGAGCAACTTGTTGTTCAAATTCTTTAGCCGGGACGGCCCCCTTGATTGTTGTCATATGATGTCCATTTTCTTTTGAAGTTGACTAAATATCTTTGGGGTCGACCAATATAGTTTACCTCTCACCTCCTGATGGTGTTCGTCGAATTGAGGCAACTCTCTTGCTCTTGCCCAACTAATCGGATCTATCCCAAGAGAAGTGCGGAAATCAGCGTCTCTAATCACTACTCCCTCCAGCTTTGGGAGAGCCTCTTCGATTTTCTTAACAACATCGTACTTATCGATGAAGTCATCTGCGCTCATTGCACCCTTCAGCGCTCCATTGCCAGCCACTTTGTTTTTAGAATATCTAATCTTTTTCAATCGAGCTCCAGCTTGGCTTTCTGTGATGTCAAAGTGTGCTGCCAGCCTCATTCTACCAACCTTAGGATTGTCTAATATGTATTGATCTATCGCCGTGTAATCCATTACAATATTTTCCACTTGAGGTTAATTAATGCTCTCAGAACATCCAGCGCTTCTTTCATAATTTTCTCCTTCTCGGCTTTAGACAATTTCCCATCTTCGTAACCCTCTTGTAAGGCCTTTACAGCCTCACCAACCTCGCGAACCAACGCTCGATATTTGGCAGACACTAAGGTTAACAGCCCTGCAATGATTAAGCCTATCGCATAAAATGCATTAGACCACGTAAACCATTCAGAAGCCCATTGCGTAATCCACTCCAACATATTTCCTCCTATTTCATTATTACTAATATAGTTTTGATAAGTCCAAGCAGAACAGCAATTCCGCCTGTGAGCTTAATTGTTAAGCTTCCGATAAACTTGAATCGACCTACAAACTTCTCTAGTGGAGCGATTCTTTCTTCACTTTTCCCAACTCTGCCGTTTAGCTCTGCGAGGTGATTATTCATCCGCTGCTGCCTATACCACGACAATTCGCGGTACTCAGCGACATTGATTTTTCCATTTGAATGCTTCGGTATTGATTCTAACTCATGATTCTTTGGGTTCATCTGTGATCTCGTTTTCCGCTATCCATTTTAGAATTTCTGTGTGATTAAAGATTGTCCAGTTCGGGACAGGCTTTCCCTTACCCTTCGTGTAGATCTGCGACACTTCGCCGTTCAGGTGGCTGAATTCATCCTTGAAAACAACAAACTCACCGGATGCTGTTTTGACTCTCCGCGGCGCATGCCACTTCGGATTTTGCTCAAAGAGCTGCTGCTGCCAGGTCGGATGAACCGTTTTCGTCTCAACCAAATCACCTTCTGCGTCATAGGTGCGGTCTTCATAAATGTATTTATCAAAAGCCGGCTGACTGAGCGCAGCGGCAGGGATGACTAAATATCCTGTGTATTTCATATATCCTCCTAAAATGCCACAAGACACGCCATAATCACGGCTACAGCAATGTCTTGAATTGTATCGTTAATATATCGTCTTCTTGATAGATAGGGTGTTGTCCCCTCCACAAACCACTCTAATACCTCCCATAGTATAGCGACGAGAAGTGTCAGTAATACTGCGTATCCCGACGTGACAAACATCATAAAGATCCGTGCTAAGACCGCACCGCCCAACATGTGCCAAGCTGTCCATCCGTTGAAAATGTATTTAAGTGGATCAGTTATTCGCATGGGATGCCCTTCCGGCTCGGTAGTTTCTTTTAATTTCAGATAAGGATAAGGCTCGGTTGTACACTTTGGGTTCGTCGATTGAGCCATTATACTCCCATTGAGTAGTATAACCACCAATATCAAACACAGATGAGAGAGATTGGATTGAGGTTAGTCCAGTTGCAGTATTTTGAAATGTAAGTACCCCATCAATATAGATTTTCATACCATTAGGATTTGAAGTCCCATCCCAAGTAGCAACAATATGATGCCAGTTCCCATCTATTTCAGAAGCAATGTTGCCACTACAATCTCTTGAATTTGTCCCGTCACTGAGTTGGAAATACAGAACATTATTCAATATCCCTATGCTATATGACTTGTCTGTATTGCTACCAAAGTATTTAACTCCATCAGAACACTTGCTCATCAAACCGCCATCATCACCATCTAAGGCAGAAGATTTAATCCAACACTCTAATGATAACGCTCCTGTAATATCCAACGTCGCATCATCCTCCACTTCAACATATCCATCACCGGCAAGGTTCAAGGATGCTTCTCTTGGATTCGTTAGGAAGAAACCCTGTGAGTCTCTGCCATTATCTCCTTCGGGTAGCATGATGACGTCGGGTGTGCCATTGACTGTACCGTCGTTGCTTCCGACTCTATCCACCCATGTACCGTCACCGTCGTTTCGCCAGTAGCCTACCAAATTCTCAGCTTGTGAATGGTTTAAAGCGTTGAGTGGTGTACCACTATTGTAGAGTTCGGATACTTCGTCTGCATCGAGGGCGGTGTTCCAATAAGTTACATCACCAATAAAACCGTCAAAAAACCCAGCTCCAAAATCACCCGCTTTGCCGATTTCAAAATTATGACCAGTGTCATTGTGATATTTGTTCGATTCAGCATTGGAATTATCTAATGCACCATTTACATATAGTTTAAAAGTCGTTCCATCATAAGTAATCGTTAGATGATATAGCTCGTTTTCGTTTAATGCGGTCACTCCAGTAACCCCATAATACGACGTCATATATATACTAATTTTAGGTAGTTTAGAACCAAGCACCTCGAACTTATGCCCCGTATATTTGTCAGTAATCATCCCGTCTATTGCATAGCCCTCAGAAAGGATTACCCAAGCAGACATTGACCAACTACCAGCCGAAAACACATCATTGAAATGATGATTGAGGTCAACTCCATCATCTACACCATCAAATACCATCGGTCTTGATTGACCCATTAAGGCGGTTTGTGGATTGCCACTTAATCCACTCGCCCATGTTGCACCGGTGATCGTGCCGTGATTCTGATTACCACTTCCATCATACACTACAGATCCGTTACCCTCGATCAGCGGATACCACGCTTTGCAGTTACTAAGTGATAACCCTGCGGAGTGTCGTGCAATGTCGTCCGGTGTTGCCTCCGGATGTGCAAAGTCATAAGCGACATCATCAGCTGACCATGCGGAGTTCCATATTTGAGCGTTGGAGAGTTTGCCGTCGAAAAACCTTAATGAGTTGTTAAACGTTCCAATCATTTGCAGTTTTGCTAATTCATAAGCTGATGCTCCACTTGTCCATGTTGTTTCAATTTCACCATCAATAAATATTTTCCATGTAGTTCCGTCAAAAATATAGCCAATGCGATGCCATCTTCCATCATTGGCTATTGTTTCGCTATTATGATATGCATCACCCGTGTACCAACTCACATAATCATTATATATCGAAGCATACCGTAAACCATATACACCACCATCTTCGCCATAAAAAATACTATTAATTGAAGTTGATGTTGTCTTAACCCAAGTAACAGCTGTCCATTCAGACATCAAACCAACATTTGCATCCACATAATCACTCACCCCGTCAAAGTCTAAGGCTCTGCCGGTGAAGAGTGTGCCGGGGTTGTCTTGCGGAGAGTAATCCCTGCTGTCGTTGGTGTATTTATGCCAAAGCTGGATACCGTTTCTTACTACTTGGCGAGCGCCGGCATATATGCGCTTAGCGCCTATGTTGTAACCGAGCCTCATCCCTGATATGCAATAACTGCACCACTATCTAGCTGGATTCCAGTCCAACGTCCAAATATGATAACTCCTAGTGGAAAATCATCGGCTGACGAAATCGCATCGCCGTTACCGCCAGACGTTCCAGGAAAATCAGCTGATTCGGGGGTGAGGGTTGTGAATTTTGTATCTTCTATGAATTGGATGGCAACACAATTGCCAGTGTTTAGTGCGGTGTCGTTGATGAATACAGATCCATACTGACCTAAGCTGATATTCTCAGCTCCTACTACAGAATAATTTCTTCCTTTTCCCATCTTGCTTCCTTTCTAATGCCTTGCCGAGCTTGGGACTTCTCATGGGCATTTAATTACGCTTTATGTCTTACAAATCTTTGTCCTGTGAGCTTTTCGTAGAGTTCCCATATTGTCATGCCAAATGCTCTGCGAATACCCTCAAAGGTTATTAGCGATTTTTTTCCAGTTTCATTGGGCGGGAAAAATACGCCATACGGATATTTGCCAAGCTTTGGATAAGTGGGGTCTGGGACAATAGCGGCGATCAAGATACCCACAACAGGCCCCTTAACTCCAACAATAACGACAACCTTCGAGTTGAATGGACTACATGCAGCGACCAAAGAACGATGCGTTGAATAAATCTTTGTCCTGTCGTTCTTAATCTCACTGAGGTATTCCTTATTTTGCATACTCGATGGGTACAACCAGCTTAACTAAATCAGCTTTCTTTGCGGCCTCTGGATACTCTACGCCTGCACCACCAAGAACGCCCTTGAGTTGCTTCACGGTGTATTTGGCATCAATCTTTTGAGCCCTTAATTCAGCTTTGGATAACTTCGGCTTAACCTTCAGAGATGCTTCAATCTCATCGTCGAACTCAAGTGGATCGTCCATGAGCTTATAGCCCTTACTTAAATAATAATCCACGTACTGTGCTTGAACATTGCACGGCAATCCATCTGGTCTTTTCATTAGTGTTGGCTTATCGTTGGCTGGTTTGCCTTTTGTGTCTGACGAGCTGACTACTTTCCAATTTCCTACTTCCAATTTGTCCTCCTTAGGAGAGGGACGAGATTACTCCCGCCCCTCAATTAGTTCTAAGATACGTCGCTTAAACAATAGACACCGTATGCATCAACAACTTCGGCTTCTTTCCAAAGTCCCTGCACTACGATCTCATATCCTCTGAGCGAGGCGTTTCGCTCTAATTCCACGTTGAAGAATCCCTTGTCAACGAGCCCCATGGCAAGCGGACTAAAGATTCCACCAGCAGCATCTCCACCAGTAGCAACATCATCGTCAATTTCATTGGTGTAGTCGATAGAGATACCAGCGTACTGTGAAATTTCGCCGGTTTCCTGCATGCGAACAGCAGCTGGGGTCGGCTGTGCGTTGTTTGCAGAGGCTGATACGTCAATCAGCGAGCTAAACCCTTTCGGTCCCCAAATCTGCTTAGGGTGAAATACCCCATAGAATGGACCGGGAGCATTAGCTGATTTCAGATACTGAATAGAAGTCATGATGTGGTCGTGACTCAGAACGGTTCCTGCACCAGCAACAGACTGACTAAACCCAGAGAAGAGACCGACGAGGTCATCATCTAATTTAGCAGCCATGGCGTTACCAAGCAGCGTTCCAGCACCATCTCCTACGTTTTCAGTAGAAGAATCTGCTGACAGATCTGTGATAGTGCTCATAATTAAGTGCTCATCGAGAGTCGCACTTACAGCACTAGACGTTAAAGATTTGTTGGTTGTGTAATCCGTTCCTTCAGTTCCAGAGTTAACATCTCCAGAACCTACTTGATCCCATTTGGTAAACGAAACGGATTTGCCCGGAAATCCGAGCAATGATTTACGTCTGACTTTGGATGGCATCACACCAACTTTGTAAAGCTGAGCAATGGCATCCGCGATCATTGTGTCGACGAAATCATTCAAAGAGGTTGTGGTCGTTTCATTGGCCATAACTTACTCCTTATCGCTTAATTATTGGTTCCTGTCCTGGCAATCTGACCGTCCCAGCCCCCATCGTTTTGAGTTGGTTCTCGCTTTGCCATTTCAAATATTCTTCTGGCTTTTTAGCAGCAAACTCAGCCTTGGTGTCATACCCGCCATACTTACCGCTACCGCCCTTACCTCCAGGCCCATCATCTGTGGCTGGCACTGCAGGATTTTTAGTTACGCGCTCAACGAACGATTCCAAGCTGTTCAAATCAGAAATAGACTCTGCGATAACCTTATCCTCGTCGGACAATTTTTCCATGAGCGTTTCTCTGCGATTGGTTTGGTACTCATCCCATTTTTTAGCGCGATCCTCAAATTTAACCCGCTCGGCTTTTTCCTCGTCTAGCAGCGTTTGTAATTCGCCATCTTTTTCGAGCTTCTTTTTCCGAGCCTCCTCTTGTTTGGTTTCGATATCCTCGAGCTTAGCTCTAAGGCTGTTACGCTCTTTAACTAATTCATTGACTCTCCACTGTGGAACTTGGTTATCTTTGGGGTTTTTTGGATCGGATTTGTCGTTTTTATCGCCTCCGCCGGCGTTCTGATCCGGGTTTTGATCTTTGGGATCTTGATCTTTAGGATCTTGATCTTTAGGATCTGTGTTTTGATCTTTAGGATCTGTGCTCATTTTTA
>CAZRWH010000013.1:0-31974 GCA_964603905.1 uncultured Candidatus Peribacteria bacterium
GTCGTCGATTGTGAGGTCAATCATTTCTGTTTTAAG
Organism: uncultured Candidatus Peribacteria bacterium; assembly: GCA_964603905.1. Taxonomy (GTDB): domain Bacteria; phylum Patescibacteriota; class Gracilibacteria; order UBA1369; family UBA12470; genus CAZRWH01. Next base: position 37 of record CAZRWH010000013.1, read on the forward strand.
TTAAAGTTTTTTTAGGTATATTGCCGCTGATGCGGATGTCTTTGAATTTTTCTTCGCCTCGGTTGTTCTTGGTTCTTTCGAATGTAGAAGTGTCAGTCAATTTAACAGGTCTGGCTTTGCCGTCTTTGCTTGTATCGATTGCTTCGAATTCGTTAGTAACCTCTCCAGTTGTTGTATTGATAGTAATGGTCTGTTTTTTCGGCTTGTATGAAAACTCCTCAGTCTCATAAGTATCCGGACCTGTAGGGAGTTTTCCGTTAAGAACTTTTGCCTTTTTCTTGTTTATGGTTGTCTTAATTTTTCCGAGTTTGCTGACATCAGAAGGACTTACCCTAAGCTTTACGATCCCATTGCTAGAATCAACCACATAGGCGTTTTGAGTAACTGTAGAAGTTACGCGATCCGCTTTATCGCTTTTGCCTTTGCTTGTGGATGTGAGTACAGGGTGCGTAATTGAGATATCCTGCCCTGGTTTGAGTTTATTCAAAGCGTCAAATGTTATGTCATCAATACGTTCACGTGCATTGCGAGCATTCATCATTAATCTCATCGCTCTATCATCGCCCCGTAGCAATTTCATATAGAGGTCTTTTATTTGATTTTTTTGTTTATCGTTTAAGCTTGATTCATCAATATGTTTGACTATCTTGCTTTCACTCCAATTTCTTTTTTCTTGGTCTGTAGCAAGATACTCATCAAATTTTAATTTGAGTTCCTCGTTATGTAAGAAAGTAGGTATAGAGAAGAAATAATCTTTGAATTTTCTTTGATCATCAAGGTAGTCAGCATTTTTTTGGCGGAACATTGAGTCGTATGAGCCAATATGTGAACGTGTTTCATTTTCAATTTTGCTAACAGAATCTTTGGTTTCCTTGAGGGCATCGACTTGGTCCGGTTCTTGTTTGAAAAGTTCTTTGTGTTCCCAGAAGCCAACTCTTGCACGTCTTCCTGTGAAAAGTCCGCCTTTACGCTTCTTCCATTGCTCCAGCATCGCTTTATATTTTTGCGAGCGTGCGTTTGCCTCACGAATCGAAGATTCGAGTGTTTTACGGCTCTCACTAAGCTCGCGAAGCTTCGATGTAGCAACAGCAACTTCCGGGGCCTTCCAACGTTTCACGCGACCATTACGAATATTACGAGTTTTTGCAATAGCTCCATTATATTTCTCATCAAGTTTTTTTATCGCTTCATCTTCATGATATTTATGGACAGCTTTATCAAGACTAACCTTTTTATTAGCCATCTTTTCGGCAAATTGCTGTACACGGGTGGCAGACGCATTTCTTATGTTTTGAATTTCCTTAAGAACATTTTTTTCATGTTCATCACAGGCCTCGTCAGCATCTTCGGGTGTTCGAACTTTTTCAACTCTCGACTTAGAACCATCTTTGTAGGTGAATTCCTCGGTTTTCTCGGTTTCATCACTTCTCGTTTCTGCGCTAAGCCACACCAATCTAGGCGCAAATTTGTCTTCTTGATTAAATCTAAGGATCATTTTTTGTTTTTAAATCCCTAAATTATAGCAAAAAAAGGCGCAAGTCGCAAGACGCAAGGCTCAACAAAACAGCATCAATAACTTGAGCCTTTATTCTTTATCCTTGCGCCTAAAAATTGCTTCAACGCATTGGTGATGAATCGCGTCTAGATTGGCTTCGTCGCTATACCAGATTGTTCCATGCGGGTTTCTGCAGTCTGCAACAACATTCCCGTCGTTATCCAGAATTTCAAAATCCCAGCCAGTAGCAGAGTAGTATTTGGAATTTTTCCAGGCGCCATACACTTCTCCAATACGCCCTCTAACAGTATAAGCAACACCATCTAAATCTAACTTAAATTCCGAAATAGCAAAAAGCTCCTCACATTCACCATCATCAAGAGTAGAGTATCCTATAAATCTAACATCATTTTCATCGTAAACTTCGATGCCAAGAGTTCTGGCAAGTCTTAGCGCTGCTCCTGAAAGTCCTTTTTTTCTAGCCAGTCGGTCGGGTGCTTGTGGTGTGTTCATGTTTTTTTAATTACATCACCCCAAAGCTATACGACTCAAGATGCACATGTCAATTTTTTCTGCGCAGAAAAAATGTACTTTTCGCAATTTCATGGCATTACAACAAAAATGTTTTGCTCCAGCAAAACTCCATCTCTGCTATCTGCTCTTTGCCATCTGCCCACTATCTAATCAAACACCGCACCCAATCTCCTGAAGATCTCTCGCTCTACGAAATCTTTGTCTCGTCCAAACTTCAAACGTGATAGCTGTTTAATCGCATCACCAACCTCGTGATCTCCTTCTTCAAGGTATGGATTGCAAGGAATGACAGAGAAAGGTTTACTTGGTTGAGTATCGATCGAAAGCTTCATAACAGCTTTGTATTTGTCGATATTCACAAGGTCTTGGTCTGAGAATACAGGTGCCATTTCTTTACCCATAAATTCAGAATCTTGAGCACCAATTTTGTAACACATGATCGAACCGACGTTACCGAAGATCGCATCTTTAAGTGAAACTTGTTTGGATCCTTTCTTGGCAGCGCTACCCTCTAGCTGAGCAAGATACTGGTGAGCCATGTTTAGACCCAGGCGGTATTTTCTGGCCTCAGACAGGATCGATTCAATACTATCCGTAACGTAGTTTTGGAACTCATCGATATAAAGGAAGAAATCTTTTCGATCCTCTTTTGCCATTCTTTGTCGACGCATCGCAGCCATCTGCATTTTGGAAATGATGATCATACCAAGTAGCTTAGAGTTAAGCTCACCGGTTTCACCTTTCGAAAGGTTCATAAGAAGGATCTTCCCGTTGTTCATAGCATCACTAAAGTCAAAAGCTGACTTAGATTGCCCGATAATATTACGCATCAGTCCATTCGTAACGAACGCACCAAATTTCGCAGCAAAATACGGAATCATCTCTTGTTTCTCACGTGCACCCGTCTTAGCCATTTGATGCAGCCAGAATGATTTTACGATAGGGTTTTTGACGTGTTCAATTTTAAGCTTTTGAAAAGCATCATCAGTAAACAGACGCACAATGTCAGTAAGCGAACCACCTTCTGGATCAGCCATCAAGGTCAAACAACCATTACGGAAATAATCCTGGATACGTGGACCGAAGATCTCCTCGTCAAAGAGCTTGATCATAATGTTCATCGCCTCAAGCGCAATATAGTCACGCTCCTCGTCCGTATCAGCCTCAAGTAGGTTGATACCCATCGGTCGTTCAAGATCGGCTGGATTAAAGTAAATAACGTCATCAGCGCGCTCTCGCGGAATGAAAGGGAGTATGTCTTCAACAAGCTGTCCATGAGGATCAACTACACAGATACCATTGCCATTTTTTAGATCCTGACGAATCATGACCTGAAGCACCGAAGATTTACCAGTACCCGTTTGTCCAATTACATAGAAGTGCCTGAATCTATCATCATTTTTGAGTCTAACCTCGGTCTTCACACCTCGATACATGTTGTGTCCAAGAAGTATTCCCTCGTTTGGAAGATTCTTTGGAGGAGGTGCGATTTTGAAATTCTGCCAGTTAATAGCAGGGGATTGGTTGTACTTAATGTCTGGAAGATGGAATATGCTCATTAGCTCTTCCGCACTCAGAATCATCTTTCGGCTACCTAGACGCTGTGTCCAGTTGCGGTTCATCGTACGGTACATGAAGTTCCGTACAAGTTGATGAGTTGAATGATATCGAGTGTATGTAAATCCATTGTTATCTGTAGTTGCAAACTGCGCAAACCCACCACGAAGATTGGCCGACATGTCTTCAGCGGCCGCTGTTGTTGGTGCGCAAGTCACAAGCCTTATGATCGTTTCAAATCCTATTTGTGTGTTTTTTTCTTCTATCGCTTTGATTTGCTCATCTGTCATAGGAGTTGTTCGTCCTCCTTGGTCAGGTTTGTTGCCAAGGTATTCATCAGCAGGCCCCCTCATCAGGAAGTTAATCATCGCTCCAAGCCATGTGAATGGATTTAACTTGCTAAGGAATCCGCCAGATTTGTCTTCCATTATGTCTTTTGCGATCTGTCGTCCACGTTTCTGCCATCCTTCGTCAGCAGGCCTTAGCATAATTTGTATCGCGGCAGACTCGTCTTTGTCGAACTTAGACATAACGTTCGTCATCGTATTAAGCGGATCAGAAGTCATGCGTTGTGCCGTCCTAATAGGGTAGGCAGGATCGTTTGCAAGCTTCATATAACAGCTCGCTACCTTATGATTTGGTTTGAAGATATTGTAGTCCTCAACTCGTTCTACAAAAGAGTCAGGATAAAAAGCGGTGAGTTGTTTCTCGACATACGTTGCAAGTCCTCCAGGACAAACACAGTACATATCGATTTGTCCCTCTTGAACTACATATTCAAAAGACAAGAAATCTTGACCCATGAAGTAGTCAACCAATTTCGAGTTATGCATCCCGTATAGAGATTCATAAAACTGCTTCATGACAGAAGCCACCTCTTTGAAATCTTTTCCACTCGAAAACTTATCTCTATCAACCTCTCTATCTTCTTTGGACTCCTTCTTTGGGACTCTGATCTTCAAAAAGACCATATTGTAAGACCGTCCGATGTTAAATCTCCATCGGATAAGCGCTACAAGTAGGAAGAAAGCTCCCACTAGCACAGCGATTGTCCCCAAAACTATAAGAATTATGTCCATTTAAATTTATTTTTAATCCGTTAATTATACCAGAAAACTACTCCTTCGGCAAAACCACTTTGATGTTCATCTCATCAATTTGCTCTTTCGGCAGAGCAGTTGGAGCGCCGGTCATTAGGTCTTTTGCCTTCTGATCTTTCGGGAAAGCGATAACTTCACGAATGTTAGGTTCATCCATTAGAAGCATTACAAAACGATCAATTCCCCAGGCGATACCTCCATGTGGCGGAGCACCGTAAGAGAAAGCTTCAAGCAGGTGTCCAAACCTTATTTTTGCATCTTCTTCCGCAATTCCTAGTGCTGAGAAAATCTTACTTTGAAGCACTGGGTCGTGAATCCTGATACTTCCTCCTCCGATCTCAACACCGTTCATTGCAAGGTCGTAAGCTTTTGATCTAACTTTGCCAGGATCTGTATCCATCAAGTCTACGTCTTCGATTTTAGGACTTGTAAACGGGTGATGTGATGCCGAGAATCTTTCGTTCTCTTCATCCCACTCAAAAAGAGGGAAGTCAACAACCCAACATAGTGCCATTTTGTTGTTGTCACGCAGCCCTTTCTCGTCAGCGATTTTCAGCCTTATCGCTCCAAGAATATTACAAGCCAATTCAAATTTGTCGGCAATGAACATTACAAGGTCGCCATCGATAGAGTTGGTGTTCTCTTTGATGCCTTCAATCTCATCGTCAGATAGGAACTTAGCAACAGAACCTTTGACCTCTCCATCTTTCCACATAATGTAAGCAAGACCTTTTGCACCATAACCTTTTGCAAGTTCTTCGTATGCATCAATCTCTTTACGAGTCATTTCGGCTCCTCCAGGAACTCGGAACGACTTGATGACACCTCCATTTTTGACAGTCCCAGAGAAAACTTTGAACTCAGAGTTAGAGACAACGTCAGAAACATCAGAAAGAGGCAGCTCAAAACGCATATCCGGTTTGTCGCTACCGTATTTACTCATTGCTTCATGCCAGGTGATTTTCGGGAAAGGTTTTGTCATGAGTTCTTTCTCAGGAACAAGCTCCTCGAGAAGAGAAATGGCAAGCCTCTCATTAAGATCAATAATGTCGTTTTCTTCGATAAAAGACATCTCCATATCAAGCTGAGTGAACTCAGGCTGTCTGTCTCCTCTCTGATCTTCATCACGGAAACATCTCGCAATTTGGAAGTACTTGTCCATACCAGCAACCATGAGCAGTTGTTTCAACTGCTGAGGTGACTGAGGCAGTACGAAGAAAGTCCCAGGATAAATCCTAGAAGGCACGACGTATTCACGACTTCCTTCAGGCGTTCCTTTGATCAAGATAGGAGTTTCCACCTCAAGGAACTGTTCTGCATCCAAGAAGTCTCGGATTTTCTTGATAACCTTGTGCCTAAATTCGATGTTCTTCTTCATTCGTTGTCTACGAAGATCGAGATATCTGTATTTAAGACGCAGATCTTCAGAAACATCTTTGTCTTTATCAATTTCAAATGGAGGAGTCTTGGCTCTAGACAAGATTTCAACCTTGTCAGCTAGAACCTCTATGTCTCCAGTTGCGATATCTTTGTTAGTTTGTCCTTCAGGTCTTTCTCTAACAACCCCTTCAACTTTGATTACAAATTCAGGCCTGATTTTCTCAGCTTCAATATGTGCATCTTTATCTCCTGATGGATCAAATACAACTTGAGTAATTCCATATCGATCACGCAAGTCTATAAAAATAAGTCCTCCAAGGTCTCGACGTTTATTAACCCATCCTGAAAGAGTAACTTTTTCTGAAGTGTGGTCTTTGGCAAGCTCGTTGCAAGTATGTGTTCGGTACATTGGTATGTTTTTTATTTTAAAAAATCACCCGTAATTCTCGCATGTTTAATCTAAAAACACAACTGCCGATTCAAGCTTTAATCAACAAGCTTTGATACAGCGTCCCGGAGGGCTTGATCTACGGCAACTCCAAAAGGAACTTTAACCCGTTTGACCTCGTCGTCGTTCATGAGATGAATCTCTGTAATTCGATTTCCTTTGTGTGCCATAAGAAGCTTTTTTAGTTCCGGCATGGCACTCATTTTATCTTCTGCAACGGTAATTATATAAGGAGGAAGATCTTCAGGTTTTACTTTTGGTTTTGGGGATTTCTTAGGTTTCTCTTCCTCTTCATCATCTTTTTCTACGACTTCAATCTCGATTTTTTTACTTTGGCGCGATACTCGTTCGTTTGGATCAAAAGAGCCTTGTTGTTTTGCGTTCTCAATCATTCTTTCTAGCGAAACTGACTTAGCCTCTTCACAAGAGAACTGAAGCTCACCTCGTCTGTGGTCGATTTTTCCACTCATGACAACGAGTGAATCTTCAACAAAGACGTGTCCATATTTTTGGAAAGGTCTCGGAAATACAACAACGTCGATCTTCCCGCTAGGATCTTCGAGCGTGAATATAGCCATATAAGTTCCACGTTTCGTCATGATCTTCCGGTAGCTAGTTACGATCCCGGCCATGTTTACACGTTTCCCCATATTCTTTTTTGTCACGTCCTCAACAACCAACGCTTTTTGCTTGATGTATTTTTTTAAACCTTGAAGCGGGTGCCCTGAGACATAAAGTCCAAGAAGTTGTTTTTCCCAAAGAAGCTTCTGATAATTCGAAGCAGGTTCTACTGGTTTGAGGACTAGGGAAGCTTGAGTAGCAGCATCGTCCATGCCTCCGAACATATCGATTTGTCCGTCGATTTTTGAGGACTGAATATCTTTTGAAAAAGCCGAAATTTCATCTGTATTCTCAGCAATCTGTTTCGCATCACCAAGGCAATTTAGGGCGCCGGAATAGGCGAGTGACTCAAGGGATTTTTTGTTAAGAAGTTTCGATGGAACTCTTTCCGCCAAATCTTCCAGTGATTTAAACGCACCGCCGTCTTCACGAACAGCAATAATCTCACGAACAGCGTTCTCTCCAATACCTTTTATCGCGCAAAGTCCAAAGCGAATAGTGCTGTCATCCACAACCGTGAATGTTGAACGAGACTCATTTATATCAGGTGGCAAAACCTTGATGCCCATTTCCTCACACTCATTGATTTCGATAACAACACGATCCGTATTGTCAGAGTCACTTGTCAAAAGCGCAGCCATGAACGCAGCAGGGTGATGCGCTTTCATGTAGGCTGTTTGATAAGCAATGAACGAATAACAAGCCGAGTGAGATTTATTAAATCCATAGCCCGCAAAAGGTTCGACAACCTTGCTGAACATCTCTTCGGCCTCTTTTTTAGAGTGTCCTTTGTTTTTGATTGCACCGTCAATGAACTTCTTCCTCATCTCTTGAACAATCTTCGGATCCTTTTTAGCAATACCTTTAAGAAGCAAGTAGGCTTCACCAAGTTCAAGTCCTGCAAAAACCTCAGCAAGACGCATGATTTGCTCTTGGAAAACCACAACACCATAAGTCTCCTTCAGAATAGGCTCCAGTGATTTATGTAGGTATTTAACCTTCTTCTCGTTGTGCTTACCTTTGATATAGTTAGGAATCCACTCCATTGGTCCAGGCCTATAAAGCGCGTTCATCGCAATAAGATCTGAAAGCTGAGTAGGTTTGAGTTCTTTCAAATAACGTTTCATTCCACCAGACTCGAACTGAAACACTCCAGTAGTTCCACCTGCCGCCATCAATTCAAAAGTCTTTTCGTCATCAAGAGGTATATCGTTAATATCGATTTCAATACCTTTTGTTCGCTTCACGACACCAAGCGCAGTTTGAAGGATCGTAAGGTTCTTAAGTCCAAGGAAGTCCATCTTAAGTAGGCCGAGGTTCTCAATAGGCTTCATCGAATACTGAGTGACGATACCTTCCTTGTCTCCAGTTGGACGTTGAAGTGGAGTATAGTTGGTCAAAGATTCATCGGCAATCACAACTGCACATGCATGAGTTCCTGCATGCCTGATAGTACCTTCTATATTAATAGCCATGTCGAGGATCTTTTTTGTAGTGTCCTCGCTTTGATATGACTTGCTAAGTTCAGGGTCGTTTTTGGTGGATTCGGTTAAAGGAGCGTGTTTTCCAAGAACCGGAGGTGGTACCATTTTTGCGACACGGTCAACATCAGCATAAGGGAACCCAAGAGCTCGTCCTGCGTCACGAACCGCAGCTTTTGCGGTCATTTTTCCGAAGGTGATAATTTGAGCCACGTTATCTGCTCCATACTTGTCGACAACATAGGCAAGGACCTCATCCCTTCTGTTATCCGCGAAATCGATATCAATATCGGGCATCGATACACGCGCAGGATTCAAAAACCTCTCAAAAAGAAGTTTATATTCAAGTGGGTCTAGCTCTGTAATCCCGATACTGTAAGAAATGATCGATCCGGCAGCAGATCCACGACCAGGTCCAACGACGATGCCTTTTGACTTGGCATATCGGACGAAATCCCAAACGATCAAGAAATAGGTTGAAAATCCAAGCTTCTTGATGATCCCTAGCTCGTATTCAAGTCGTTCCTTGGCTTCGGGCATCTTCTCTTTTGGGTATCGATTTTCAAGGCCTTCTTCACAAAGTTCACGCAAATATAGGTCAGGATGCTTATTGTCAGGCGTAGCGAATGATGGGATCTTGTACTCTCCAAAACTCAGGTCGACTTCGCATCTTTTCGCAATTTCTAGAGTGTTGGTCACACATTCTTCAGAAACCTTTGTAAGGTGTTTCTTCATCTCTTCAGGGGAGCGTACAGAATAGTCTCCTTCATATCGAATACGGCCTTCATCAAAAATATTTTTCTGCATTTGGATGCAAAGCAGTACATCATGAGCTTCTGCATCTTGTTTGTAGGCATAGTGACAGTCATTCGTACCAACTAGTGGCGCGCCAGTTTCCTTAGCAAGCTTAACCAGTGCCTCGGTTGCAATAGTCCAGTCTTCAAGCTCAGGATGATGCTGCACCTCAAGGAAAAACGAATCTTTGCCAAAAATCTTCTGGAATCTCTTGGTTAGCTCACGAGCTTTCATTTCGTCTCCTGCCAAAAGTGCTTTTGTGACAGGTCCACTTAAACAAGCGCTCGTACAGATCAGCCCCTCTCCATATTTTTCAAGCAGGTCATAGTCAATTCTAGGCTTGTAATAAAACCCTTCCAGGCTTCCTAGCGAAACAAGCTTCATTAAGTTTTGATATCCGGTGTTGTTTTTCGCCAAAAGGACGAGGTGGTTGTACTTCGATGTGGGGTCTTTTACGAATCTGTCTTCTGTTATGTAGGCTTCGCACCCAAGAATAGGTTTGATTCCTGCTTTTTTGAATTTTTGATAAAACTCAACAGCCCCATACATCACACCGTGATCTGTAATTGCCATTGCTGGCATGTCGTACTCCTTACAAATATCAACATACTGCTCGATCTTGCCAAGGCCATCAAGCAGACTGTAATGGGTATGATTATGTAGGTGAACGAAAGACATAGGTAGTAGGTAGTGGTAGTTGTAGTGGTAGTGGTAGTGGTAGCAAAGGTGTTTCTGCCGGGGCAGAAACGTTTATTTTAAATGCACCTTTGGCCTAACACTAATAAGTATCAAGATTTAGCTGGAGCCACTGATCTATCTGAGAGAAAAGCTCTCCAAGAAAAGGGATGTTTACAAGGTATTGACTCAATACATAACCTGTTAAAGCGATGAAGAACGTCGCTCCTAGGATAAAACCTAGGCCCCTGGCCGTTCCGGCAAGGAAGTTAAAGAGGATAAGTTTTTTTGGAGAAGCAAGATATTTGACGAAATCCTTCATCGTCTCGAATTCTCCTACATTGAATTCAATACTGACAGGCTGAGTTTTTGTTTTTGAGGCCGTTTTTTTAGTTGGCATGTTTTTGTGATTAAGACCTTAGGAAAAATATCATTTTGAAGGGCTTTTTAAAAGGACAAAAATCTTATTGACTTCACACGCGCAAACACAGATAATAGGCGGGCAGTTTTTTTGACAACTAGCCGCGGTGGTGGAATTGGTAGACACGCTGGTCTTAGGAACCAGTGGGGTTAAACCCGTGAGAGTTCGAGTCTCTCCCGCGGCACCATGCAAGAATTTTTATAAGCTCCTGCACTAATACATACGTTTAGTCGCTTACAAAAATTCTTTTTTTGTTTCTGATTGTGTTTTGCCTTCGGCAAAACGGCTCTTGCACTAGTCAAGACACGTTCTTTCGTCTATCACCAAAATTAGTATAGGTTTGTTTTAAAAAACGCCTTGTTGATAAAAAAACATTTTTTTGTATTGACAATATTGACGATCCGGGATAATATTTCGTCCTTTACTAGTTGACGATTGAAGAAAAACATTACATTGTTGACTTCTCAACAGAAGTAAGGTACCATCCCGACCCGCTCAGATACACGTTTTCGCTTCAGCGAAAACTCAATAGCTACAACTACCACTACAACTACTAACTACCTATATATGACAGTCCACAATGCATTCGCAAAAGGAGGAGGGACTATCAAAGAAGTCAATCTAGCTGAGGTACTAGAGGAGCTTTTTATGGTACTTACAGAAAAAGAGAAAGAAGTTGTTGTAAAACGATTCTCTTTGGATAGTAAGCCAAGGCAAACACTCGAGAGTATTGGACAGAAATTTTCTGTTACTCGAGAACGTGTTCGTCAAATCGAGAAAATTGCACTTAGCAAACTGAAAAGAACAGCAAAAAACACTAAGTTAAACGCTGTTAACGAAGTTGCTAGGAACCTTGTAAGAGAAAACGGAGGCGTAATGCTTCAAGAGGACCTTATTAGCGGAGTATTGAACTCTATCGGAAAACCAGGTGAGGTAGATAAATACATTATCAAACTTGCTCTTTCGGTTAACGACGAGATTTCAAATAGCGACAAAGTAAACCTTTATTACAACTTCTGGTATCTAAATTCAGTGAATATTTCAGACGTTGAAAAAGCTACATCGATCGCAAAGAAACTTTTAAAGCAAAAGAAAGAGACAATTGCAGAGATGAAACTTGTAAGAGACATCCAAGCAATGATGAAAGAATCTGGAAGAATAGTAGACGAGGAGTTCGTAGCTTCAAGCCTAAAAGTTGATAAAAATCTAAAGAAAATCGACGCAGGATACGGACTAATGACTTGGAGACACGTAAATCCAAAATCTATTCGAGATAAAGCTTACATCGTTCTTAAGAAATCAGGTCGACCTCTTCATTTCGTTGAGATCGCAAACAAGATTTCTGAAGCTAAGTTCGATAAAAAAGTTGTAACAGTTCAAGCTGTACACAATGAGCTTATCCGATGCGAGAAATTCGTTCTTGTTGGACGAGGACTGTATGCCCTTAGCGAATGGGGTTACTCAGAAGGAACTGTCGCTGATATTATTGAAAAACTCCTAGCTAAAAAAGGAGAACTTACAAAGAAAGAAATTATCGAAGGCGTACTTAAACAACGCCAAGTTAAAAAGGGAACAATCTCACTAAACCTTCAGAAGAAAGGATATTTCGTGAGAGTTGGACGTGCTAAATACGCACTTGACCCTTCAAGGAAATAATTATTGCAAAAAATTAGACGTTAAGCGCTGGGATGATGTAACATTGTCTCGGCGCTTTTTTTTAGACATAAGACATATGACATAAGACTTATGTTTCGGAACTTTAACTCTTAACCTTAGTCAGATGTGTATATTTTGTAAGATTATTAACGGCGAAATTCCATCAGAACTTCTTCACGATGACGATCTAGTGGTCGCTTTTAGAGACATAAATCCAAAAGCCCCAATCCACCTGTTAATCGTGCCAAAGGAACATATCGAAAAGGTCTCAGGCCTCGAAGAAGGCAAGCACGATCATCTAGTAGGACACATGGTCAACGTCGCCAATAAATTGGCCAAACAAGAAGGCGCAGAAGGCTACAAACTACAGTTCAACGTTGGAGAAAAAGGAGGACAAGAGGTGATGCACATTCACATGCACTTGCTTGGATGGACGTAAGTAGGTAATATCTGCGACCAATAATCAAAAATATCATGGGTAGAGATCTCGAAAGACGAAAGCCACATATAGCTATCGGTGCAATCGGGCACGTTGATCACGGCAAAACAACTTTGACCTCGGCTATAACACAGATTGTGAGCGAAAGAGGAAGGCCGTTAGGCGAAGAGGTTTTGGCGATTGATATGAACGGTTCGTCTGCAGAAGCATATATAATTGAAGCGCCAGCTATAATTGAAGATCACAAAGGTTACATAAGAGAGGTGATTGAGGCTATGGCCCATAGAGCACCGGTTTTGCTTGTGGCCGACTTTCAACCAAAAAAGCCGGTTGCTAGATTAAGAGAGGTAATGAAAGGTAATATACTCGCTTTGTTAACTACAGCATTGGAGTTGCCAGAATTAGAGGCGAAATTAGAGCCACCTAAGCCGGTAATAAATATCCGTCCAGCAGCAGAGGACATAATACCTCCTCAAGTGCTTAGACGCGCAAGAAAAGCTCGTAAGCGCTAAACCGCAACAATAAGCCAAGATCTGCAAGGCTAGATTCTTGAGTTTTCGAGGGCAGACCTGTAAATTGCGGAGGAATATTTCGCTAATTTATTAAATATGGCGCAATTAATACTGCCAGAACTTGGGCTAAACCCTGAGGTAGAAGGTGACAAGATTATTTTGGGTCATCTGAAGGAGTTCTCTGATAGGCTTAGACCCACAAATATAAGAATTCATGACATGAGGGTAAGCACGATAGAAATGTTTGCAGAAAACTGCCCGAAATATGCCGGCAGAATCATGGATATTATCCAGAAGTTATAATTTAAATTTTAAAAAAATGACAAGACCAGAATTAGATAGGGATAAAATGGATAGGCTAAAGAGTTCTCTACAAGAAGAGACATCCATAAGTGAGCGAATACAGCAACTTAGAGCCGAATTAAGAGAGCTAGAAGTGGATTCATCTCGTGCAAAAGCATTAAGAAGAACTATCGGCTTGCTTACGGCCGCTGATGTAGCAAGAACACTAAAAGATTAATCAATAATTTAAACCCTAAAAAAATGAAACCATCAACAATGCCAGAAAGCAAAGGAGTTAGACTAGCAGAAGAAGATAGAGCCCGATTAGAAAGACAAGCTAAAGGAGACTTTACTTGCACAGATCTTGCTCATGTAATCAAGCAAAGGATCAAAGGACTTTTTGTACTATAAAATTAAAGTAATTAAAAAATGGCACCAGAATCACAAAAAACACTCGAAGAAAGAGTAGACGACCTAATAGCCGAGATAAACGATGTAATGGGCAAGCCGCAGACACAAGTCCCCGATTTCTGGAAAAAAGGTAAGTACATTGCACTGGGACATGCTGTTCAGGACGGAAGAAGCATGGACGCAAAGCTAGCAGCTCTGTGGCCAGAGGTAGAAGCACTTTTGCAAGATCCTCAAATAGAAGATATCGACTCAGATACGTTGTCAAATTTAAGATTTTTGGCAGAAATTGTTATGAATAAAGCTCAAGGCAGGACGCAAGGTATTATCGAAAAAATGGTCGCAGAAGTTAGCGAAACAGTTGCGCTTGATGGCGTAGATCGTACCGAGAGGTTAGCCGGTGAGGTTTTAAATGGAGCAAGTCGATACGGTAGCAATGACTGCCAGGGAGGTGCATCGGTGCTAGATCAGCGCGATATAGAAGTCTTAGAGAGAAACAACCCTGCAACAGCGCTTGTCAATTTTGAGCAGGCAATGGAGGATAACGAAAGAGCAAGGGTTGAAAATTTGCCACAGGAAATTGCTCGACTAGAAGGATTATTGGCGAAAGCGGAAGAGGTAGGATGTAGAGTTTCAATAAAATTTTATAAAGGAAAACTGGAAGCAGCTAAGCAAGAACAAGCAGATATCGAGGCAGGGAAAGAAGGATTAAGAGCTCTTCTTGATAAATGGGGAGGAGTGGAGTTGATGAAACCCAAAAAGCCTAGGCTAACTAGTAAAGCGACAGCGAAAATAATAAAAGAAACCACAAAAGCCCTTGAGGATCTTAGCCCGGGACTCGACCAAGACCAAGCGGCCGCTTTGGATGGGCTCGGAACGATGGGGATTGTTAATGAGAATGAATAAAAAATACAAATAATACTTACTATTATGTCGACACCAAAAAGACCAGGAGAAACAAAGCCACCTAGGAAAAGAAGCTTAGATATTCGTGAAGGCGCAAGAGCTAGGCTAGAGGGAGCAAGAGAGTTGTTACAGGACCCAGATCTTGACCATGAACTTAGGGAGAGACTGGAGGGGATTCGCGACAGGGCATTGGCAACGATAGAAGGAGGTACATTCTCTGTTGAGCAGGATGTAGTAGACCATGTAGAGTTTAACGAAATTCAAAATCCAAGGCGCAGAAGAGTGGTAATTACACCAAAAGACCGAGTAACAGCTGGAACGCCACTCGGTGAAGTAGCTCAATCTTCATCTGCAACAGAAAGGCTCGACGAGGCTCGAGCAAGAATGGGGGAGTTCCTTGACGGCAAAAGGGTCGACCTTAGCGATAAAGATAAAGCCAATTTAAGAACACCACTCGGAAAAGTAGCAAAATCATAAATTTTTTAAAAACTAAAACATGAGCTGGAGACAAAGCAGAAGGCCTAGGGGTAAAGGGCCATTAGGATTGCCTACAGACGGACAGATAAGACAAAGAGAGAGAGCAAAGGCCGCAAAACTAAGAGCAATCCAAGCCAAAATAGACTCAGGCGAATTAACAGAAGCAGACGCAGCATTACTACAAGGCTCAATAGATCGACGCACAGGCGTCAGCCACGCAGATCGCGAAGTGATAGACGGCATGGAAATTAGCGACCAAAGAGATCGAAGCAGAAGAACATTGCTTTCCGTCGCTCAAATTCGAAAAAGACTAGAAAGCAAAGACATGAGCCCTGAAGCTAGAGCTGCACTAGAAGAGTTGCTTGCAGAAACAGAAGCTAGTCTAAAAGATTCAGACTGAAATCCAGAGCGCTAACATCCTGCGTAACACTTCCCATCGAGATGAAGTCAGGTTTGAACTTCGCATATTTCGCCAAATTTGAAGCGTTGATTCCTCCAGATAGTTCAACATGATGCCCAGCTCCACGAATGATCTTGATAGCGGCGGGAATTTTTGTTGTGTCGAAGTTATCAAGCATAAAAACGACAGGAGTCTTGCCAGCCTTAAGCTCACCAAGAACCTTGCCTAGTTGTGTTAGGTTTTCGATTTCAATGTCGATAAATTTCGCTTTTCTCATTCGTGAAAAATCAAGCGACACGCCGGCTGCAAGATGATTCTCTTTGATTAAAACCGCATCCCAAAGTCCAAGACGATGACTTGCTCCGCCGCCACAAACACAAGCCCATTTATCTAGTGGGCCCCAGTAAGTTTTGCGGGTGCAGGCAATTTTGACGCCATATCGTCGGACCTTTGCGTCCAGTTCGGCGACATGAGTTGCGATTCCGCTCATCCGTTGAAGGATGTTGAGGATCAGTCTTTCGACGCGCATGATTACCTCGTATTTGCCGGATACCTCTGCGATGATCTGTCCTTTTTTGACACGATCTTTCGCGAGGAATTTAATATTGGCTCCTTTGAATCGCGGGTGATTATCAAAAAGCCATTTAACCTCGTCAGCTCCGCATAAGATTCCGGTTTGTTTTGCAACGATTTGTGCCTTGGCAGAACCTTTTTTCGACACAAAGTCTGTAGTGAGGTCGGTTTTGCCATTTAAATCGCTCACAAACCATAAATCAGCCAGTCCTTTTAGGTATTTGCTGTACCATGGGCTGTTTATGCGCAGCTCGGGTGAATTAATGAAGTTTTTAATCATTACGTCCTGCTTGTAACATTCTTTTGATTGCAATCAAAGCTTTTTCTGAAATTTCTTCTGGAACTTCAACAGGGTTCTTCTCGTCTTTTAGGCATTCGTAAACATTTTGCAGGTTAACTTTTTTCTGCTGAATACAAACACCTCCAATAGGGTAAAAAGTTTTGTCCGGCGCATGCATCCTAAGAACTTCGACCATTCCTTCCTCGGTACCAATAATGAACTCGTCGGAATCGGATGCCAATACGTGTTTAAGCATGCCTGAGGTGCTTAAAATTTGATCTGCAGTCGCCAACGTGTCGGCAGGACATTCCGGATGAAGAATAATCTCAGCATCTGGATGAGCAGTCTTCGCGGCCTCAACGTGTTCAGGACGGATCTTACTGTGAACGTAACAAAATCCTTGGGCCGCAATTATCTCCTTGTCAGTTCGCTCAGCAACGTAAGCAGCTAAGTGAGCATCTGGAACCATTATTACTTTGTCTTTATCAAGAGAATTGACGATTTTGACGGCATTAGCAGATGTGCAACAAACGTCGCATTCAGCTTTTACGTCTGCAGTTGTATTAACATAACAAACAACAGCCGCATCAGGATGATCCTTCTTAAGTTCGCGAGTCCGAGCAACATCTATCATCGCCGCCATTGGGCATTGCGCCGCTAGGGCAGGTAATAACACTTTTTTCTCAGGAGTCAGAATCTTTGAGGTCTCAGCCATAAAGCTAACTCCGCAAAAAACAATAATGTCTGCATCAACCTCAAGCCCTCGTTGCGCTAGATTAAAAGAGTCACCAACAAAGTCAGCAACTTCAATAACTTCAGGACGCTGATAATTGTGCGCAAATATCACAGCGTTCTTCTCTTTTTTGAGTTTTTCGAGCTCTTGGCGTATATCCATTTTAGGAGGCTAATGTGGACGGAGCGCATCATACACCAAACAGGAGCAGTAGGAAAGAGAGAGTTGGCATTCTTGCGCCTTTATCCTTGAGCCTTGCGCTTATTATAAACGTACTTCATCCAAAGCGACTTCATTGAGTCCAAAGTGGCTCGAACAAGGTCAGAGAGAGTCTGGCGAATTGCACGAACCCCAGAAAGGGCATCGTTGGCCTTTGAGTACTCTCCTTTTCGAGTGTAATGCTTAGCTGCTTTAATTAGCTTGGTCTCTTCTTCTTCAAGAGCCGCACGAACTTGCTTTCTCATTGTGTTACGAGGAGGGATAACTAGTTTTCTAAACTGAGTGTTTCCACCAGTAGAGTTCTGGCTGGAAGATCCACCTGAGCCTTTTTTATCTTCAGACTGTTTTTCTGCAGGTTTTTCGCTCGCTTCCGATGGCAATCCATCAACAAACTCAGAAGTCTCAGATCCTTCAACGATATTCGAATCTTGCGCTTCTGGAGCAGATTTAAGCTCTTCAGAAGAGGATTCTTTGGTTTCGGCAGATTTTTTTGTGTTTGTTACCATCACTAAAATTATACCTTAGTTAACTATGCGACCACAAGGGGTTTTTGTCAAATTGACGTGTAGTTTTACCTTGTTACAGTTTTTTGATATAACAATCGAGTAACAAAAAAGTTCTAAAACCATCAAAAATAATGGATAAAGCATATACCGCAAAAAATCACGAAGACCGCATCTACAAAAAATGGGAAGAGAGCGGAAGCTTCAAACCTTCAGATTCACCAAAAAAAGCTTACACAATTTCAATGCCACCACCGAATGCAACAGGTACTCTTCACCTTGGGCATGCGATTATGTTGGCTATTCAAGATATCTTCATTAGGTATCACAGAATGCAAGGACATCCGACATTGTGGCTTCCTGGTACAGACCACGCGGCAATTGCAACTCAAAACAAAGTTGAGAAACTTCTAGCAGAAGAAGGAAAGGATCGACACGAATTAGGAAGAGAAGCATTTATCGAAGAGGTCAAAAAATTTGTAGCACAGTCACAAGACACAATCCGCAATCAAATCCGTAAAATGGGATCAAGTTGTGATTGGAGCCAAGAAAGATACACGCTTGATGAAGGTCTTTCGAAAGCCGTATTGACGGTATTCAAAAAAATGTATGAAGACGGACTAATTTATAGAGGTCACAGGATGGTGAACTGGTGTCCACGATGTGAGTCAACTCTTGCAGACGACGAGGTAGATCACAAAGATGTAGGCGGACATTTTTATCACATCAAATACAAGCTAACAGACAGCGACGAATGGCTTGAAATCGCGACAACAAGACCAGAAACAATGCTTGCCGACACAGCTGTGGCCGTTAACCCAAAAGACAAACGATACAAGCACTTAATAGGGAAGACTTTGATACTTCCACTTGTAGGAAGAGAGCTTCCAATAATAGGGGACGAATACGTTGATATGGAAGTAGGAACAGGTGCGCTGAAAGTTACTCCAGCACATGATCCAAACGACTTTGACCTAGGGAAGAAGCACAATTTGGAAACAATAAACATAATCGAAGAAGACGGAACCCTGAACATCAAAGCAGGTAAAGATTACGAAGGTCTCGACAGATTTGAAGCTCGTAAAAAAGTTGTAAAAGAGCTAGAAGAAGGTGATTTTTTGATAAAAGTTGAAGACCACATGCACAGCGTTGGGCATTGTTACAGATGTGGAACTATCATAGAACCGCTTGTTTCGCTTCAATGGTTTATTGATGTAAACAAACCAGCCATCAACGGTAAAACTCTCAAAGAACGATCGATAGAGGTTGTTCGAGAGGAAGAGATAAAAATCCTGCCAAAGAGATTTGATAAAACGTATTACCACTGGATGGAAAACCTGAGAGACTGGTGTATTTCGAGACAGATTTGGTGGGGACACAGGATCCCGGTTTGGTACTGTCAGGAATGTGACGAGGTTATGGTCGAAACAGAAGCGCCAACAGTTTGTAGTAAGTGTGGTAGCGAGAAAATTAAGCAGGATTCAGATACCCTCGATACATGGTTCTCTTCAGGACTTTGGACGTTCTCGACTCTAGGATGGCCGGATAACGAGGAGATGATGAAAAAATTCCACCCTACAAGCCTAATGGAAACGGGATACGACATCCTGTTCTTCTGGGTTGCTAGGATGATTTTGATGACAACATACGCGACTGGAGAGATCCCTTTTGAAACAGTTTATCTTCACGGATTGGTTCGAACAAAAACAGGTGAAAAGATGAGTAAGTCCAAGCCTGAAACATGTATCGATCCTCTTGATATGATCGAAAAATACGGAGCTGACGCTCTAAGGCTAAGTCTCATTGTGGGATCGAGCCCAGGTAATGATTTGAGACTTTATGAAGAGAAAATCGCAGGGTACAGAAACTTCGTGAACAAGATCTGGAACAGCGCTAGGTATGTAATGATGAATACAGATAAATACCAAGTCACTGCCGAGGATGTTTTGAAGTCTGATCTGTCTCGTACAGACAAGTGGATTTTGACAAGATTGAACGAAACAATCGACAGTATAGGTAGGAAGATCGACAAACACGCTCTTTCTGATGCTGGAACCGAGATTTACGAGTTCTTCTGGGGAGAGTTCTGTGATTGGTATTTGGAAATGAGTAAGGTTCACAAGAATCCGGAAGTCCTGGCTTATGTTTTGAAAAAAATCCTAATACTTCTTCATCCATTCGTGCCGTTCATCACAGAGGTGCTTTGGGAGAATCTAGAGCAGGATGAAATGCTTATAAATACATCTTGGCCAGAAGTAGAAAAAGACCTTAGCTTCGCTCAAGAAAAAGAAGAAATCGAAGTTGTAAAAGAGGTTGTTTCAGCAATTAGATCACTCAGAGCCGAGAGCAACGTTGACGCTACCAAGAAGATCACAGCAATATTCCACGGAGGCCGACATACAGAACTTCTTAACGAAAAATCTGAAGTAATTGCAAAACTTGCAAACCTTGGAGATCTCGAGGTTAATGAATCTGGCAAAAAAGTTGAGAACGCCCTCGCAGCAGTCGTAAAAGAGATCGAAATCTTCTTGCCACTCGGCGGAATGATCGACATCGAGCAAGAAGTTGCAAGAATCGGCAAAGAAATCGACAATCTCAAAAAATTCAAGTCAGTCCTCGAGAAAAAACTTGGAAACAAAGGCTTCGTCGACAACGCTCCAGAAGCCGTCATAACTCAGGAGAAGAAGAAGCTTGAAGAAGCTACGACAAAACTTGAGAAGTTGAAGGAGCAGTTGGAGTCTATAAATTAGAAGGTAATCTTCGATCAGTTTGATTTGAGCGACAGGTGTTTTTGTGGTATAATGAAAAGATTTAATTATTACTTAAAGCACAAATCAAATGGGATTCGAACAACAACACACGTCACCTCAGGAGGACGGAGATACTCCTGCTAAAAAGCTTTACTACACAAAAAGTATTCCAACTGATTTTGAAAGAAGTGTAGTAGCTCAAAATAAGGAGAAGGTATCAGAATTTGCGTCTAAAGTGACTCCACTAATAAAGCAAATAGAAGAAAAAGCTTTAGGGGATATCATTGGATTGTATTTCGAAGGCACAGGAATAGACATTAGATATTACGAGGGGCAAGAAATAGAAGTTACAGTGAGTGAAGAAGGCGAAGCAGAATGGGTTTTAAGCGTAGAGCAGTCAACCAATACAGCATACATCGAAAAATATGGAGGGGTAAATGTTAGTACTAGTCAAACAGACAAAGCTAGTGTGCTTGAACTCGATCAAGCTTTGGTAGATGTATTACGATTGCTTGAAGGTCTAGCAGCGGCAGAAAATGTAAGATGAAATGCCTAAAAATAAAGAAATCAAAACCTTCGTCGAACGCGGCCTCAAAACCGTCGAAACCCTGCTGAACCAGGGGGACTTCCTTGATGCAGCTAAGGCTTGTAATGAGATACTTTCTGTCGATCCTGGCAATCGCAAGGCGAAGAAGTTTTTGGCAAAAGCCGAGAAGGAACTTAACCAAGAAAAGCACGATATTTTTAAGAAAAACATGCCTGTGATCAGGAAGCTTTACAAACAAAAACAGTACAGAGAAGCGATGATGGCCGCAGAAAAACTTATGAAAGTAATCACAGACGAAAGCCTGATCCGACTTTACAAAAAATCATCAAAAGCGCTCGAGCGCGAACAAAAAAACGAAATCAAGGAGTACATCAAACGCGGCCGAAAAGCCAACAAACAACTCAAGAAAGAAGGTAAATACCTCGAAGCAATCAATGTAATAGAGGAAGTGCTCAAATACAGCCCTCGCAACGAATCACTCAGAGCTTTGATTCGCAGAGACAAAATCAAATACATCGACATCCAGCTCCATTCAGACGTAAAAGACGGACTTGTCGAAAGCGGTGAATACGAAAAACTCTACAAATTTTACCAAAAGCTCTACTTCGTTTTCCCAGAGCACAAAGGCCTGCTGAAAGAGATCAAAAACGCAGAAAAACTTCTGCTAAAAAGACGCCGAGATAGCAACAAGGAGTTTGTCGAGGCAAGTATCAAAAAAACGCAAGAATTCATAGCCGGAGAGAAGTACGAGGACGCAATCCGTGCCGCAAAAGAAATAATGTTCTTAACAGGAGGGGAGAGTCGCCGTGGGCGAACTTTGCTCGAAAAGGCTCAACACCTCAGCGAACACGAAACAGAAGATCGTCTGCGCGAGAAACTAGACACGATGATCGCGCAGCTAGAAGTACAGTTCAAAGCGAATCCGAAAGGGTTTGTGAGGGTTTAAGACTTAGTTTTCTTTGGGATGGTTCTTGCAGTCCAGTCATCTAGTGCTGCCTCATAAGATCTAAGCTCTCGCAAAGACCCACTACAAGGGATTCCTCCAAAACGGTGCATTGGAGTAAGTGGATTATGCTTGAGATAATTGCGAATGTGCTCAGCACGACTGTTCTCACCCGGTTTTTTGTTGCTTTGAGTCATAAGTATCTTGAAGTTTAAGACGTCGTTCCTTGCACTGTATCCATCGCAGCGTGGAACTTATCCCACCAGTTGCTTCTAACACGAAGGCTTGTTTTGAGGTGAGCTGTAGCCGCTTTCACACTCTCATAAAGAGCAGCAAGGGCATCTATATCTCGACGAGCCCCATCCATCTCAGACACGATCGCTTCAACAAGAGCTCTTCTGTGAGGTTCATATTTGAAATCATGGTCACCCATAAGTTCTTCTGCTTGTTCCTTCCATACAGCATTGCCGCCCAAAGAGTTGTCTTCTGTGACTTTGTGATAGAAAGGGTAGTAAAGAAGGAGATGTTTTAGCTGGTCAGGCAATTGAGAGAATTTTTTTACAGATCCAATATTCAAGGCAGGTTCATTACCTTTGCTCGGTCGATCTCGCCATAATCCAATAGCTTCATCAACATATTCCTTGTATTCTTCGACAAGCGCTTCGAATTCTTCCGGGCTCATTTCAGGTTTTCGTGGCTTGTTTTTGCCGGCTTTCTTATTCTTGCTACCAGGAGTTCGTCCAGGCTTTGCTTTTCGGTCTGTTAATGATTCGTTCAGGAGTTTGAGAACTGCATTTTTAAAGATGACAGGTACATCAAAGTTATCAACAATAAGTTTCAAATGATTGTCTACATCGCGCGATGATATGTTCTGTGTGCCTAGCAATTTAATCATAGCTTCACGAGACTGACGCATAGAACCCAAGACGTCGAGTGATAACGGATCATGTGGCTCAGCTGTGTCAGCAAGACATGATGCAGCATCAAATCCAGCGGTAGATAATTCTAGTTTTGTAGTTTCAGGAGCACTTCTTACAGATTGTACCGGCCTCATATTTAGAGCTTCGGCAATGATTTTTGTTGTAAAATCGCGGAGCGAAGTAAGATTTTGATCTCCATAAAGCTGTTCAATACGAGCAATGTCAGTCGCACTCATTTCGCCGTTAAGCATTTTGTAGATATCGTGACGAAAACCATAAACCACTATTCTCAAAGCTCTTTTGTCTTGTTCTGCACCCTTAGAATGCAGGTCAACACCTTGAACAGCGTCTAGGCAAGCTGTATCGAGGTATTTCATGTGTTTTAAATCGGTCATTTTGAAATTAAATTAAAATCCAGGAGGCGATACTATCATGCCCGTTTTAACCAGTCAAACCAGGCTAGTATACGACACAACAAAAGCCTGGAAATGTCACGAAAAACACCGCCGAAAAACGTGACAAAATATTAAAAATATCGCAAAACCACAAAACAAACTTGCTCGAAGAGCACCAACACTACAACCACCACTACAACTACCAACTACTTATCATCTGATCCCGATTCGGCCCCACTCCAATGAAAGTCACAGGAACTCCCATGATTTCTTCGATACGGCGAACGTATTTCTGAGCGTTCTCAGGAAGATCATTGAATGTTTTCGCGCCTGTGATGTCCTCTGTCCAGCCCGGCATTTCTTCGTATTCAACTTCGCATTTTTCAACGATGTCGAGATCGGCAGGGAATGAGTTGTATACAGTGTCGCCATCTCGGTAGGAAACTCCGATTCGGACAACCTCGAGACCGGTCATGACATCCAGTTTTGTAAGGTTGATGCCGGTGTATCCGTTTAGACGAGCTGAATATTTAGCGACAACTCCGTCAAACCATCCACAACGCCGTGGACGACCTGTAGTTGATCCGTATTCACCACCTTTTTCTCGTAAGTGGATGCCAAGTTCATCATGAAGCTCTGTAGGGAATGGCCCAGCTCCTACACGGGTGGTATAGGCTTTCATTATTCCTGTTAGGCTGGTCATGTGGCAGTTTGGAATTCCGGTTCCGGTTCCAAGCCCTCCAACCATTGGATTTGAACTTGTTACAAAAGGATAAGTTCCGTGGTCGATGTCTAGCATCAGCCCGTTTGCTCCTTCGAAAACGATAGATTTCCCCGCTTCTAATTCTTCATGTAGGTACTCGAAAGTGTCTTTGATCATTGGAACGATTCGGTCGCGAATCGATCTGTAATATTCGATGTCTTTTTCAACGTCGTATTCAAATCCATACATTTTTTGTAGTTTTGCAACGTTTGCTCGTAATTTTGTCTCAAAATCCTCTTGAACCAAGAAATCACAAGCACGAATACCGCGACGAGAGATCTTGTCAGCGTAACAAGGTCCAATACCACGTTTAGTAGTTCCAACTTTCTTTTCTCCTTTGCTATCTTCTTGCATGCCATCAATGACTTTGTGGTAATCAAAAAGCAGATGAACACGATCAGAAAGAAGAATTCTTCCCTCCGTCTTGATCCCAGCATCTTTCAGTACGTCAATCTCCTCAAGAAGGGTGGGTAGGTGAACAACAACACCGTTTCCAATAACACAAATGGGGTCGTCATGTAGCGCGCCAGATGGAAGTAAGTGGAAGATAAATTTCTTAGCATCTCCACCATCAGGATCCGGTACGTAAACTGTGTGTCCAGCGTTCGCACCACCTGTTCCACGAGCGATAATGTCATACTCTTCAGCAATAATATCAACAAGTTTTCCTTTGCCTTCATCTCCCCATTGGCCACCAATAACGGCAGTAACTTTTCCAAGTTTGCTGAGCAGTGTTGTCATGTTTTTTAATTTAAAAAATTATTCTCTTCAAAAATATCACCGCCCTTGTTAAAATAAAACCCGAAAATAGATCTTAACCTCAAAAAATGCTCACAGACCAACAGATCGCCGATCAAATCCAACAATGCTTGACCGGCACCAATTTTGAAAACCTCGGACACAGATACGAAGGTAAAGTTCGAGACAACTATACAAAAGACGGGAAGAGAATCCTTGTCACAACAGATAGACTTTCGGCTTTTGACCGAATCATTACTCTAATCCCATTCAAAGGCCAAGTTTTGAATGCACTTTCTAAGTACTGGTTCGACGTAACAAAAGACATCGTCGGAAATCACATCATCGAAATCCCTGATCCAAATGTTGTTGTTGCAGAAGAATGCAAGCCTCTCGCAGTCGAGATGGTTGTTCGTGGATACATCACTGGAACAACAAGCACTTCTGCTTGGACTCATTACAAAAACGGAGTTCGCAACTTCTGCGGGAATGAACTTCCAGAAGGTCTGCAAAAAGACCAAAAACTTCCTGAGCCAATACTAACTCCTTCTACAAAAGCTGCCCACGGTGATCACGACGAATCTGTCGCACCTGAGGTTCTTATCGAAAGGGGAGCTGTTACTCAAGAAGAATGGGAGCACCTAGCAGATGTTTCACTTAAGCTTTTCAAGCTTGGGCAAGAGACAGCAGCTAAGCAAGGTATTATATTAGTAGATACAAAGTACGAATTCGGTCGCAACAGCAAAGGTGAGATCGTTCTAATCGACGAAATCCACACTCCGGACTCATCACGTTTCTGGATTGCAGATACGTACCAAGAACACTTTGAAAAAGGAGAAGACCAAGACAATATCAACAAAGAGTTCCTACGTCTATGGCTTGCAAACGAAGGATTCACAGGAGACGGAGAAGTCCCTGCAATTCCAGACGACATCAAGGTCGCAACAGCCAAGAAATACATCGAAGCTTATGAGCTAATCACAGGACAACAGTTCGAAGGTGTAACTGGAGACCCAATGCCAAGGGTTGAGGCGAACCTTGCTAAGTACATGAGCTAGGCATATGACCTAAGACATATGAAAAACCGTCCCGCTGAAAGGGACTCCAATACTACAACTACCACAACTAACTACAACTACCAATGAAGACAATCCTAATTATGGGTTCTGCAAGTGACAAAGATCACGCAGCAAAAATCACATCAAAACTAGACGAATACGGAGTTGCTCACGAGCAGCACGTTGCATCAGCTCACAAAGTTCCAGAAAAAGTTCTAGCTGTTTTGCAAGCAAACGAATCAAGCGATGAAGCTATCTGTTACATCACAATCGCAGGTCGCTCAAATGCACTCAGCGGATTCGTATCGGCAAACACAGCTTACCCTGTGATCGCTTGCCCTCCATTTGGAACAAAAGAAGATTTCATCATCAATATCAACTCAACACTTGTAATGCCATCGAGCACACCAGCTCTTACAGTGATCGATGCAGGTAATGCAGCTCTTGCAGCAGCAAGAATACTTGGTTTGTCTGACGCAGACCTTCTTGCAAAAAACCGCAAGTACATTGAGGATGTAAAGGCGTCGTTCAACGGCTAATTCCTAGCCTGCGCGTTTATCCTCGCTTGCGGGGGCAGCGTACCAACGCTACAACTACCACTATAACTACAAATACCTATGCTAACCGCGATTTCCCCATTAGACGGCCGATATGGCTCGAAGCTTGACGATCTCCGAGAATATTTCTCAGAGGCTGCGTTAATCAAAGCTAGAATTTTCGTTGAAACAGAGTGGCTTGGATTCCTTTGTAATGGCGTAAAGCTTGAAGGAACACGTCCACTAACTGAAGAGGAACAAAAAACACTTGCAGCCCTTTCTGACGGATTTGACGAGGCAGCTTTAGCTCGATATCAACGGGTAAAAGAAATCGAAAAAACAACAAACCACGACGTTAAAGCGGTTGAGTATTTGATAAAAGAAAACATGAAAGGGACTTCGATGGAAGACCTAATGGAATTCGTGCACTTCGCATGTACATCCGAGGACATAACAAATCTTTCGTACTCACTTTTGATGAAGCATGCGCTAGTGAACCTCGCGATTCCATATCTAGAAAAAATGCAGGCGAAAATCGAAGAACTTGCGGAAAGCTACAGAACGATTCCGATGCTTTCACACACACACGGACAACCTGCTAGTCCAACAACAGTAGGTAAGGAGTTTAAGAACTTTGCAAAAAGGCTTGAGCGCCAAATCGGACTCCTCAAGAAACAAGAGCATTTCGGTAAAATTAATGGAGCGACAGGTAACTACAATGCACATACATCTGCATATCCTGAGCTAGACTGGACAGAAGTAACAGAAGGATTCCTTGAGAGACTTGGACTTACTCCAAACATGTACACAAACCAAATCGAACCACACGATTATCTCGCAGAGATTTTCCATAACATGATTCGAATAAACACAATCATCCTAGACATGGATCGCGACATTTGGATGTACATCGGAAAAGGATACTTCAAACAAAAGGTGGTTGCAGGAGAAATCGGGTCATCAACAATGCCACACAAGGTAAACCCAATCGACTTCGAAAACTCAGAAGGAAACATCGGACTCGCAAACGCGGTAATGAGCCACATGGCACAAAAACTACCAGCATCACGAATGCAACGAGACTTAACAGACTCAACAGTACTTCGAAACATGGGGGTCGGAATAGGATACAGTGCACTCGCATGTATCAGCACGATGAAAGGCCTCGGGAAGCTCGAAATCAACGAAGAACGCCTAGCCGAAGACCTAGACAAAAACTGGGAAGTTCTCGCTGAACCAATCCAAACAGTAATGCGTAAATACAAGATCGAAGGCGCATACGAAAAACTCAAAGAACTAACCCGCGGAAAGAAGCTCGACCAAGCTAAACTTGTAGAATTCATCGATACTCTCGAAATTCCAGAAGACGACAAAGCCCGTCTGAAGGAAATGACACCAGCGAGTTACATTGGAGTGGCGGATAAGTTGTAGACACAACAACAATCCCCGATTATTCGCAAGCAGAGATCTTTTGCTAACCGGTTTTGCTGTGCTTATAATTAATTCTGAAATTTAATCAAAACCAATATGCCAGAACAATTGACCGGGGAAAATATTTTTCATGACAACTGGAGAGAAGTAGTAAAAATGGACAAAGGTCTTCGTGGAGTTGTAAGGCCAGGGCGTTGGGCAGACGTCATAGCAAAAGCGCTTCGTGAAGTGCCTGAAGAGACAAGAGACTCAGAAGTCGCCAGAGTCATGGAAGAGCTAAAAGAAGTGCAGAAAGGGATAGGAGAGGAGGTACGCATTTTAGTACTTGGAGGGGGTAACATTGAACGGATATCAAAATGGATCGAAACAACCGCAAGAAGAATACTTGCAGGTGAAATAGAGTCGGGTAGAGACGAATTCGTTAGGCAGTGGGCTGAGTATGAGGATAGGAAATTAGAAGAAGGACTAGAGGAATTGCGTAGAAGAAGAGAGGAATAAAAACAACAATTTAACAGTTTAAAAATGAAACCATTAGAAAGAGCAGAAGAGGACACCATCGACCTAACAGCATCAGGCGAAGTTATGAAGCGATTGCTTAGGGAACTAGGGATTGAAAGATGGATGATAGTAACAAATGTCGGGAGGATTAACCATCATGCAGAGACGGTAACGATAGAGTTTTTTGATAGGCGCGGAGAAACCGAAAGAATTGCACATGAATTAAGAGAACGTGAGTATTTAACTATGGAGGTAAATGGGTGCATGGGGTTTGATATGCCAATAGATGAGTACATCAGATTAAGTGCATAGTCTGCAAATAGATTGCTATCAGGGAAAGGCTTTGTTAAAATCAATAACGTCTTTCACATACCTATACAAATGCGCTTGAAGGTGGCGATCACCACCTGAAGACTCCGTACTAGTACGGATCGCGCAGGAGAAAGAAATTCAGATTCTTGCCCCGGGGCAACCTGAAGACTAGACTCTCTCGGAAACAAAATTCCGTAACCAAATGTAACGAAGCCAATAACTCGAGGTGGTACCGTCCCGCACAAACGGGGCCCTTGATACCGTCTTTTTTGTGAATACAGATTTGCTACTCGCGACCTACAACCCTCGACTCGCGACCCGCGACTGGCGACCAATCACTACCAACTAAAAACTAAACAACTACTAACTACAATAAAAATGTTCAAAAAAGTCGACCCAAAACAATCCTTCCCAGAACTCGAAGAAAAACTCATCGCGCACTGGAAAAAGAACAAAACTTTCGAAAAATCGGTTAAGAGAAAACCAAAAGGCAAGGAGTACGTCTTCTACGACGGGCCTCCATTTGCAACAGGGCTTCCTCACTATGGCCACATCCTGGCAGGGACCCTGAAGGATGTTGTGCCAAGATACTGGACGATGAGAGGATACAAAATCGAGCGTAAGTTCGGGTGGGATTGTCATGGTCTTCCTGTTGAATACGAAGTTGAGAAAGAGCTTGGACTGAGCGGAAAACAAGATATCGAGGAAAAATATGGAGTCAGTAAATTTTGTGAGAAATGTCGTTCGATCGTACTTCGATATACAAAAGAATGGGAAGATACAGTTGAGAGAATGGGGCGATGGGTGGATTTTCAAAACGATTACAAAACAATGGATCCGGAGTACATGGAAACGATATGGTGGGTGTTTAATCAGCTTTGGGAGAAAGGGCTGGTTTACGAAGGACACAAGCCAATGCACATCTGTCCGCGTTGTGTGACACCTCTTTCGAACTTTGAGGTGACTCAAGGGTACAAGGACATTACGGATCAATCTGTTATTGCTAAGTTCAAGCTGGACGAAAAAGACAATACTTATGTTCTTGCTTGGACAACAACTCCTTGGACTCTAGCGGGTAACTTCTTTTTGGCGGTTGGGCCAGATGTCCGTTATGTGCTTTTGGAAAAAACTTTTTATGATGATGCGGGTGAAATCAACCCTAAAAGCAAGAAAGCTAAGCCTGCACGAGGTAGGGAAGTGGCTTTTAAAAAAGGGGAAAAATATGTTGTTGCAAAAGACCTAGTCGGAAAACTGTTCCCAGAAGGAGATTACAAAATCCTAAAAACATTCAAAGGGGAAAAATTAGAAGGGAAGACATACGAGCCGTTGTTCCCGTATTACGCAGAGATGAAGAAAGAAGGTGGGTTCAAAATTCTTACTGCAGAGTTTGTGTCTACTGAGGACGGAACAGGTATCGTTCATATCGCCGGAGGATTTGGTGAAGACGATATGGTACTGACTCAAGAGCAAGGATTCCCAATCATCCAACACGTTGATATCGAAGGAAGGTTTACGCCTGAGGTAAAAGACTTCGCAGGAGAAGAGGTTAAACCAGTTGACGATCCTATGAAGATGGATCGGAAAATAGTTGAATTCCTAGAGAAAAAAGGAAAGGTTTTCGAAGCAAAAACTTACACTCACTCATATCCACACTGTTGGCGTTGTGATTCACCTCTTTTGAACTACTCAACAACTTCTTGGTTCGTGAAAGTCACGGATATCAAGAAAAAAATGCTTAAATCAAACGAGAAGATCAATTGGGTGCCAGATCATCTCCAGGAAGGAAGATTCGGGCAATGGCTTGAGAACGCACGTGACTGGTGTATCAGCCGAAATAGGTATTGGGGAGCACCTCTTCCGCTTTGGAGGAGCGAAGACGGAGATACTATCTGTATAGGTTCGATCAAAGAGTTAGAGAAGCTTTCGGGTAAAAAAGTAACAGACCTTCACAAGCACAAAGTTGACAAGGTCAAAATCAAAAAAGATGGAAAAACATACACGAGAGTACCTGAAGTTCTCGACTGTTGGTTCGAATCAGGTTCAATGCCGTATGCACAAATGCACTATCCTTTCCAAAACAAAGCTAAATTCGAGCGTAACTTCCCAGCAAAATTCATTGCGGAAGGTCTAGATCAGACACGTGGATGGTTCTACACACTTGTTGTGCTCGGAACAGCACTGTTCGGAAAATCTCCTTTCAAAAACGTAATTGTAAACGGACTTGTCCTGGCAGAAGACGGTAAAAAAATGAGTAAACGTCTCAAGAACTATCCAGAGCCAAGGCTAATCTTCGATAAGCACGGAGCAGACGCATTAAGGTTCTATATGATGAACTCTCCGGTGGTAAGAGCAGAGACGCTCAGGTTTTCAGAAAAAGGCGTTGAAGAGGTTGTAAAAGGCCTACTTCTTCCTATCTGGAACAGTTATAGCTTCTTGGTCACATACGCAAATATCGACAAGTGGAAGCCTTCTCGCAAAAAACCTAAAAACAAGCTGGATAAATGGATTTTATCCGAGCTTCAACTATTGATAAAAGAGGTAACAGAGCAAATGAACGCATACGATCTTCAAAAAGCATCAGATGCATTCCCGAAATTCGTAGACAATCTGACCAACTGGTATATCCGAAGATCGAGAAGAAGATTCTGGAAAAACGAAAACGATGGAGACAAAGCAGAAGCTTACTACACTTTGCATGAAGTTCTAGTAACGCTTTCGAAGGTTCTAGCTCCATTCTGCCCATTCATCTCAGAAGAAATCTATCGCAACTTAACGGGTGAAGAGTCGGTGCACTTAGCAGATTGGCCAAAAGCAAAAGAAAGCCTAATCGACAAACGCCTAAGTAAGGAAATCAAACTTACTCGTGCGATTGTTACTCTAGGGCATGGAGTCCGTGCTCAGAAACAAATCAAGGTTCGCCAACCTTTGAGCAAGGTATCGGTGGCGCTTCCTCCACGCACAGCAAAAACTTTTGAAAAGAACGTTGTAAAAGAAGAGCTGAACGTCAAAAAAGTCGAAATACTAAAAGACGCATCGGCAGTTGCAGATTTCCGAGTTCTTCCAAACGCAAAAGTCCTCGGACCAAAATACGGCGGAGAAGTGCAAAACATCATCAAGCAAGCTAAATCCGGCAAATTCAAGATCGACGGAGA